>NZ_JBFUHR010000003.1:0-313337 GCF_056402295.1 Pseudomonas sp. P4_B3 | reverse complement strand
CTGTTGTGCAGGGCAAGGCGCGAGAAGCGTGGTTTGGTCATTCCAAATAAGCTTCGAGCAACGCAGCCCTGCACAACAGCAGGCCCGGCCCTTCGGGTTGTGCCTTAAAACGGGCCAGGCTGCGTTGCAGGCCTTGGAAAGGGAACAACCATTTCCAGCGGCCTGCGCCTTGCCTGGCCCGCTTTAAGGCGACAACGCGACGGGAAAACTAATTGAGAACGCCCCCTAAGCTTCCAGGACGGATCAAAAAGCCCTGCACGATGTTTATCGTGCAGGGCTTTTTTGTTAATGCTCGGTTAACTTAGTCAGCTAACGATGCACACTCTTGCTCCACCAAAGGCCCGGTGCAGACGTCTGCGTCTGCACAAGAGAGCCCATTAGCCTGAGTCGATCTGCGTGCGACCCACCGAGATCCCGCGGCAGATTGCTCGACCCCACAACTCAAGATCCATGCGGGCGTGCCCATGATTACCCTGAAGCTCAATGGTCAAGACCATCAACTCGACGTCACCGAGGACATGCCGCTGCTCTGGGCGATCCGCGACGTGGCCGGTTACAACGGCACCAAGTTCGGCTGCGGCATGGGCCTGTGCGGGGCCTGCACCATTCATATCGAAGGGGCTCCGGCCCGCAGTTGCATCACGCCCATCGGTTCAGTCACCGGGCAGAATGTCAGCACCATCGACAACCTGCACGCCGATCCGATCGGCAAAGTCGTGCAGCAAGCCTGGCTCGACACGGCAGTCGCCCAATGCGGCTTCTGCCAGGGTGGGCAAATCATGTCGGCGACGGCGCTGCTCAAGACCAATCCGAACCCCAGCGATGAGCAGATCGAAGAAGCCATGGTCGGCAACATCTGTCGCTGCGGCACCTACAACCGCATCAAGACCGCGATCCGCCAGGCCTCCACTCACCTGAAGGAGGCCAAGGCATGAGCCGGTTACCGAATGATTTCGCCCTGAGCAATCTCAGTCGGCGTGGTTTTATCAAAGGTGTCAGCGCAGCCGGTGCATTGGTCGTCGCCGCGAGTTGGGGCTGGCAGGACGCGTTTGCCGAAGAGAAAGAGAAAAAATTCGGCGCCGACGGCATGCCCCATGGCTGGGTCGATGACCCTAAGGTGTATGTCAGCATCGCCGCCGATGGCACGGTGACCGTGATCTGCAACCGCTCGGAGATGGGCCAGGGCGTGCGCACCAGCTTGACCATGGTGGTGGCCGATGAACTGGAAGCCGACTGGGCGATGGTCAAGGTGCAGCAGGCCCCCGGCGATGAAGTGCGCTTCGGCAACCAGGACACCGACGGCTCGCGCAGCATGCGTCACTGGTACGAGCCGATGCGTCGCTGCGGTGCCGCCGCGCGGACCATGCTCGAACAGGCCGCCGCCGCACAATGGAAAGTGCCGGTCGGTGAATGCCATGCGCAACTGCACAAGGTCGTCCATGAGCCTTCTGGTCGCGAGCTCGGATATGGCGCCCTGGCCTCCGCCGCAGGCGCCTTGCCGGTTCCGGCCCGCGACAGCCTGAAGCTCAAGCAGCCGGCTGAGTTCCGTTACATCGGCAAGGAAGGCACCAAGGCCATCGATGGGGAGGACATCGTCAACGGCCGGGCGGTGTACGGCGCCGACGTGCATTTCGACGGCATGCTGTATGCGACCATTGCGCGGCCCACGGTGTATGGCGGCAAGGTCAAAAGCTTCGATGGCAGCGCGGCGATGAAAGTCCCCGGCGTGGTCAAGGTGGTGCAGATCGAAAGCCGTCCGTTGCCTTCGGAGTTCCAGCCCTTGGGCGGTATCGCCGTGGTGGCGAGCAATACCTGGGCGGCGATCAAGGGCCGCGAGGCGCTGATAATCGAGTGGGACGACGGCCCCAATGCCAGCTACGACTCGATCGCCTATCGCAAGGAACTTGAAGCAGCCTCGCTCAAGCCCGGCAAGGTGGTGCGCAATACCGGCAACATCGACAAGGCCATGGCCAGCGCCGACAGCACCCTGGAAGCCTCCTACTACTTGCCGCATTTGTCACAGTCGCCGATGGAACCGATGGTCGCCATTGCGCGGTTCACGGACGGTGCCTGCGAAGCCTGGGGGCCAAGCCAGGCGCCGCAGGTCACTCGGGAACGGATCGGTGAACGCCTGGGCCTGCCGTTCGACAATGTCACGTTCAACGTGACCTTGCTCGGGGGAGGGTTCGGGCGCAAGTCCAAGCCTGACTTCATCATCGAAGCCGCCATCCTCGCCAAGGAATTCCCCGGTAAAGCGGTGCGGGTGCAATGGACCCGCGAAGACGACATTCATTGTTCTTACTTCCACACCGTATCGGCCGAATACCTCAAGGCCAGCCTGAACAAGGATGGCCTGCCATCCGGCTGGTTGCACCGCACGGTAGCCCCGAGCATCACCGCGTTGTTTGCACCGGGCATGAACCATGAGGCAGCGTTCGAACTGGGCATGGGATTCACCAACATGGCGTATGCGATCCCCAACATTCGCCTGGAGAACCCCGAAGCAACGGTGCACACCCGCGTCGGCTGGTATCGCTCGGTGTCGAACATTCCCCATGGTTTCGCGATCCAGAGTTTTATCGATGAGCTGGCGCACAAGGCCGGGGAGGATCCGCTGAAGTACCAGATCAGATTGCTCGGTCCGGACCGTCAGATCGATCCGCGAACCTTGAGTGACGAGTGGAACTACGGCGAATCCCCCGAGCGTTATCCGATCGACACCGCGCGCCTGCGCACGGTACTGGAGACCGCTGCCAAGGCCGCCGGTTGGGGGCGCGAGTTGCCCAAGGGCCGCGGTCTGGGACTGGCGGTGCATTACAGCTTCGTGACGTATGTGGCGGCGGTGATCGAAGTGGAGGTCAAAGACGACGGCACGCTGGTGGTGCACAAGGCCGACATCGCCGTCGATTGCGGACCACAGATCAATCCCGAGCGCATTCGCGCGCAGTTCGAAGGTGCCTGCGTCATGGGCCTGGGGAATGCGGTGCTGGGAGAAATCAGCTTCAAGGACGGCAAGGTCCAGCAGGATAACTTCCACATGTACGAAGTGGCGCGCATGTCCCTGGCACCAAAAGAGGTGGCCGTGCATCTGGTGACGCCGCCGGGCAACGTGCCATTGGGCGGTGTGGGTGAGCCGGGCGTGCCACCGATTGCACCGGCACTGTGCAATGCGATCTTTGCGGCCACCGGCAAACGCATCCGCAACCTGCCGGTTCGTTATCAGCTGTCGGGCTGGCAGAAGGCTGGCGCCTGATGGACAGCGCCGATCTGAACGTCCTGCGCAGTGTGTTGCAATGGCATCGCGCCGGTCAGCGGGTGGTGTTGTACAGCGTGGTCGAAACCTGGGGCACTGCGCCCCGGGCACCCGGCGCCATGCTGGCCTTGCGTGAAGACGGCATGGTGATTGGTTCGGTCTCGGGCGGGTGTGTCGAAGATGACTTGATCGCCCGGCTGCACGACGGACGCCTTGCGCTTGACGGGTCGCCGGTGCAATTGATCACCTACGGCGTGACCCGCGAGGAAGCCGCACGTTTCGGCTTACCCTGCGGTGGCACCTTGCGCTTGACCGAGGAGCGTATCGACGATGGGGCTTGGGTCGAGCAATTGCTCGCCCGTTGCGAGGCCCATGAAATCGTTGCCCGTGAACTGAACCTGGCCACCGGCGAAGTGCTTTTGCAGCCGGCCAATAAAGCTGACGTGTTGACGTTCGATGGACAGACCTTGCGTGCGATCTATGGCCCGCGCTGGCGCTTGCTGCTGATCGGCGCGGGGCAGCTATCGCGCTATGTCGCTGAAATGGCCCGCCTGCTGGATTTCGAGGTGCTGATTTGCGATCCGCGTAGCGAGTTCGTCTACGGCTGGGAGGAGCAGCACGGACGATTCGTTTCGGGCATGCCGGATGAGGCGGTGTTGAATATCGAGACCGATGAACGCACGGCCATCGTGGCCTTGACCCATGATCCGCGTCTGGACGACATGGCGCTGCTCACGGCCCTGGATTCCAGGGCTTTTTACGTCGGGGCGCTGGGGTCGCGGGTCAACAGCCAGAAGCGCCGGGAAAACCTGGCTCAACTGGGTTTGTCGCAACCGGCGATTGACCGCTTGCATGGTCCGATCGGTTTGCACATTGGCAGTCATAATCCAGCGGAAATTGCCTTGTCGCTCATGGCGGAAATCGTGGCGGTCAAAAACGGCGTCGAACTGAAGCAGAAGAAAGTCTTGCAGGAGAGGGTATGAGCGAGTCCATTGGCGTCGTCGTGCTGGCGGCGGGGCAGGGCAGCCGCTTTCGTCAGGTGGCGGGCGCCGAAAAGGATAAATTGCTGGCCGATTGCACCGGGCGTGACGGCGTGGTGCGGTCCGTCATCGAGCATACGTTGGTCAACCTTCCGGCGACGCTGGACAAACGCGTACTGGTGACCACTGCTGACCGCCCGCAGGTTATTCGCATGGCTCAGGCCTATGGTTGCGAGATTGTACTGATCGAATCGACGGGAATGGGCGACAGCATTGCCGCGGGAGTCGCTGCCTGCAAGCAACTCGATGGCTGGCTGATGGTGCTGGGGGATATGCCGTTCATCCTGCCATCCAGTATCGGGCAAGTGGTGGCGGGTATTGGCGATGACAGTATCAGCGTGCCTGTGCAGAGCGGTGAGTGCGGGCATCCGGTCGGGTTCGGACGGGACTTCGCGGCGGGGTTGATGGCGCTATCGGGGGATCGTGGCGCCAAATCGCTATTTGCCCAAGGGCGGGTAGTTGAAGTTACGGTGAATGATCCCGGGGTTTTGTGGGATGTGGATGTACCGCAGAAATTGGTTTTTGAGTGAAGTCGTAAAGATCGCAGCCTTCGGCAGCTCCTACGTCGATCATCTGTAGGCGCTGCCGAAGGCTGCGATCTTTTGATCTTTACTGAAATAAAAAGCCCCGCCTGGATCACCAGGCGGGGCTTTTCAGTGGCCGATGGAATCAGACGAGAGGTTTAGGCTCGTGTTCTTTTTCCTCGGCTTGCTCGTGTTGCTCTACCGTTTTCTGAACGGAGCGCGGCGCTTCGTGGATCACCGACTCAACCGGCTCGGCAGCCACTTCAGCGACCGGGGCAGGCGCTGCCTCAACCACTTCAGCAGCAACCGGTGCAGGCTCGGCAGCAACAACCGCTTCAGCCGGAGCAGCAGCGGCAGCCAGTTCAGCTTCCTTCTGCAGACGCTCGGCTTCACGCTTGCGACGACGCACTTCACGTGGGTCGTTAGGCGCACGGCCACTTGGCGTCAGGGCGCTGACAGGAGCGGCTTCGACTACCGGTGCAGGTGCTTCGGCAACGACCGGTGCTTCAACGACTGGCGCTTCAACCACCGGCGCTGGAGCCGGTTCTGCAGCAGCAACCACCGGCTCGGAAACCATGGCTTCAGCCACTTGGGTTTCAGCGGCTTCAGCGACGGCTGGCTCGGCAACCCAGTTGAATGCGGTTTGCTCTTCGCGAACTTCACGCACGGTTTCAGTCACGGTTTCAACAACCGCTTCTGCAGCCACGGCAGGAGTTTCTACCACTGGCGCTGGCTCGGCAGCCGCTTCAACAGCTGGCTGAGCTTCTGGCGCTGGCGCTACTTCGATCTCCGGCGAGGCGGTGACTTCGACCGGTGTGGTCGCTTCAACGACTGGCGCTTCAACCGGAGCTGCTTCCAGGGTAGCGGCAGTGGCGCGTTCGGCTTGCACATTGGCTTGCGCTTCAGCTGGAGCGCTGATCACGCTGCTGGCAACGGCTGCGGTGACAGCCAGGCCGGCGGCCAGATCGGCAACGCTTGGTGCTTCAGCGTTTTCGCCGGACTCGGACTCTTCCGAACCTTCGATCACATTGCCGTTGGCGTCACGCTGACGCTCGCGACGGTTGCTGCGACGACGCTGGCCACGGGAGCGGCGGCGTGGACGATCGCCTTCGGCGCCTTCCTGACCTTCTTCCTGCAGTTGCTCTTCGTTGGTGGTCAGTTCTTCTTCAGCTTCGGCTGCGGCAGCTTGTTCGGCACGTGGCTGACGCTCTTCACGCGGAGGGCGTGGCGCGCGTTCTTCACGTGGCTGGCGGGCTGGACGCTCTTCAGCGGTAGCAGCGGCGGCTGGAGCAGCCGGAGTAGCCGGAGCGGCATCCAGAGGCTCGCGCAGTTCACGAACGCGTTCTTCGCGCTCACCCCGTGGCTTGCGATCTTCACGCGGAGCGCGCGGGGCACGTTCTTCGCGAGGAGCGCGTGGTGCGCGTTCTTCGCGGGCGACTGCCGGAGTTTCTTCGCGGGTCTCGCGAGGTTCGCGCACTTCGCGTGGTTGGCGCTCTTCACGCGGTTCACGTGGGGCGCGTTCTTCACGCGGTGCACGTTCTTCGCGAGGCTTGCGCTCTTCATCGCGGCGAACATTACGGTTGCGGCTTTGCTGGCGACCGTTGCGACGCTCTTCGTTGCGGGCTGGACGCTCGGCAGCAGGCTTTTCAACCACAACCGGCGCGACAGGCTCTTCCTTGGTGGCAAACAGGCTCACCAGCGACTTAACCAGGCCTTTGAACAGGCTTGGCTCTGGCACGGCAGCCGGAGCAGGGGCCGGAGCGGCAACTTCGGTCGGAACCGGAGCATTGGCGCGGGCCGGCGCCGTCTTGACCGCTGCTTCCTGGCGAACCAGGGTGCGGGTCGCAGCGGCTGGCTGGACTTCTTCCACTTCGGCAGCGGCAGCGGCGATTTCGTAGCTGGACTGGTTGGTGGCCGCTTCGGGGCTGTCATCACGCAGGCGCTGCACTTCGAAGTGCGGCGTCTCGAGGTGATCGTTCGGCAGAATGATGATGCGGGCGCGGGTGCGCAGTTCGATCTTGGTGATCGAGTTGCGTTTTTCGTTGAGCAGGAACGCAGCCACCGGGATCGGCACTTGTGCACGAACTTCGGCGGTACGGTCTTTCAGGGCTTCTTCTTCGATCAGGCGCAGGATCGCCAGGGACAGCGATTCAACGTCACGGATGATGCCGGTGCCGTTGCAACGCGGGCAGACGATGCCGCTGCTTTCGCCCAGGGATGGACGCAGGCGTTGACGGGACATTTCCAGCAGGCCGAAGCGCGAGATGCGACCGACTTGCACGCGAGCGCGGTCGGCTTCCAGGCATTCGCGGACTTTCTCTTCCACGGCGCGCTGGTTCTTGGCAGGGGTCATGTCGATGAAGTCGATGACGATCAGGCCGCCGATGTCGCGCAAGCGCAACTGACGGGCGATTTCTTCGGCCGCTTCAAGGTTGGTCTGCAGGGCGGTTTCTTCGATGTCGCTGCCTTTGGTGGCGCGCGCCGAGTTGATGTCGATGGACACCAGGGCTTCGGTCGGGTCGATGACGATGGAACCGCCGGAAGGCAGTTCGACGACGCGCTGGAAAGCGGTTTCGATCTGGCTTTCGATCTGGAAACGGTTGAACAGCGGAACGCTGTCTTCGTACAGTTTGATCTTGCTGGCGTACTGCGGCATCACCTGGCGGATGAAGGTCAGAGCTTCGTCCTGGGCTTCAACGCTGTCGATCAGCACTTCGCCGATGTCCTGGCGCAGGTAGTCGCGGATCGCGCGGATGATCACGTTGCTTTCCTGGTAGATCAGGAACGGCGCGGAACGATCCAGCGAGGCTTCCTTGATGGCAGTCCAGAGTTGCAGCAGGTAGTCGAGGTCCCACTGCATTTCTTCGCTGCTGCGGCCCAGGCCGGCAGTGCGCACGATCAGGCCCATGTCGGCCGGTGCAACCAGGCCGTTCAGGGCTTCACGCAGTTCATTGCGCTCTTCGCCTTCGATGCGACGGGAGATACCGCCGGCACGCGGGTTGTTCGGCATCAGCACCAGGTAACGACCGGCCAGGCTGATGAAGGTGGTCAGGGCGGCGCCCTTGTTGCCACGCTCTTCTTTTTCGACCTGAACGATGACTTCCTGGCCTTCGCTCAGGACGTCCTTGATGTTGACGCGACCTTCCGGGGCTTTCTTGAAGTATTCGCGGGAGATTTCTTTGAGGGGCAGGAAGCCGTGGCGCTCAGAGCCGAAATCGACAAAGGCAGCCTCGAGGCTTGGTTCGATGCGAGTAATCCGGCCTTTATAGATGTTGGCCTTCTTCTGCTCGCGTGCACCGGATTCGATGTCCAGGTCGTAGAGGCGCTGGCCATCTACCAGTGCAACACGCAACTCTTCGGGTTGAGTTGCGTTAATCAGCATTCTTTTCATGTAGTACCGTCGGTTTCCGGGCTGCCGGAAACGGCGTTCGGCACACACGACTTCTCACGGTCGGTGTCAGGTGCGTCGGGAGTGGTTGGCCATTTCCCGTGTCCAGCGAAGTCCGGCCAATGTGGGCCTTCATCGCGACGTACGCGTCCTGCTTGCTGTGGCTACTTAAGCACTCAGTCAGGAGGAGGAATCAACCAGCGGCTGTGGACGAGATGAAGCGTCTTGAGAAAGCCTGTTGCTACACAGTCCGGCGGTTGTGCATCTCCACCCTACACGTATCCCTGATAATTCGGGTGCTGCCGCGCGCAGAATCCGCAGCGGGTTGGCATTTACCGTGAGCTCCGAAAGGGGGAGGTCACGCATCATGGCTAATTTAGGCGTTGTTTCCGATGCCTTCGCTCGGGGTCATTTGCAGCTGACTGCACTTTGTGAACTGGCCGTGAATATGGCGCGCAAAACGAGTGGAAAACTCTGCTTTGTGGCGTGATTCAGGCCTCATGTCACCTGCGCTCGTTACACCTGCAAACTCCACCGTTACGTAGCGAAAGCCCCGTAGGACGGCCTCGCGTCCTGGTGAATTGCGTTGGTCAGGGCCGGTTTTTGACCGTTGGTCCGCTGTCCAGGCCGCTTTTGGCGACGTTCGCGACTATAGCAGTAATGATTAAGTGCTTCAATTCCATAAAAAATTGTTATCATCCGCGGCATGACGACGACTACCCCCCCGACTCCAGGCGTACAACTGCTTGAGGTCTCGCCGGAATATGCCGGCCAACGTATTGATAATTTCCTTCTCGCCCGACTCAAAGGCGTGCCCAAGACCTTGATTTACCGCATTTTGCGCAAGGGCGAAGTGCGTGTGAACAAAGGTCGGATCAAGCCCGAGTACAAGTTGCAGGCGGGCGATATCGTGCGCGTGCCGCCGGTTCGTGTGCCCGAGCGCGACGAGCCGGTGCCACTGGCGCAGGGGTTGCTGCAGCGACTCGAAGCCTCGATTGTCTTCGAAGACAAGGCCCTGATCGTGATCAACAAGCCTGCGGGCATTGCGGTTCATGGCGGTAGCGGCCTGACTTTCGGGGTGATCGAAGCCTTTCGTCAGTTGCGCCCCGATTGCAAAGAGCTCGAGCTGGTTCACCGTCTCGACCGTGATACCTCCGGCCTGTTGATGATCGCCAAGAAACGCAGCATGTTGCGCCACTTGCACACCGCGTTGCGCGGTGATGGCGTCGACAAGCGCTACATGGCGCTGGTCCGCGGTAACTGGGCGAGCTCGATCAAGCAAGTCCGTGCGTCGCTGGGCAAGAGCAATCTGCGTTCCGGCGAGCGCATGGTCGAGGTCGACGAGGAGGAGGGGAAGGAGTCCGTGACCGTGTTCAAGGTCCTGCGCCGCTTCGGCGACTTTGCCACCATGATCGAGGCCAAACCGATTACCGGCCGGACTCACCAGATCCGTGTCCACACCCTGCACGCCGGGCATTGCATCGCTGGCGACACCAAGTATGGCGACGAAGGTTTCAGCAAGGAAATCCGCGATCTGGGCGGCAAGCGTCTGTTCCTGCACGCCTACATGCTGACCGTGCCACTTCCCGATGGTGGTGAGCTGAAGCTGCAAGCGCCGGTCGACGAGATGTGGGCCAAAACCGTGGAGCGATTGAGTGCGCCCATCTGATTACAAACTGCTGATCTTCGACTGGGACGGCACGCTGGCCGATTCCATTGGCCGGATTGTCGAGGCAATGCACGTTGCCTCGCAGCGCTCCGGATTTGAGCTGCGCGATGATTTTGCCGTCAAGGGCATCATCGGCCTGGGCTTGCCGGAAGCGATCCGCACGCTGTACCCCGAAATCGCTGATGCCGAGCTGATCGCGTTCCGTGAGCACTATGCTGAGCATTACATTGCGTCGGAGGCTGTGCCTTCGCCGCTGTTCGAGGGTGTGGTCGAGTCGCTCGAGGCGTTTCGTGCCGAGGGCTATCATCTGGCTGTGGCGACCGGCAAGGCCCGTCGCGGGCTGGATCGGGTGTTGAAGTCCCATGGCTGGGAGAATTACTTTGATATCACCCGCGCTGCCGACGAGACCGCCAGCAAGCCCCATCCGCTGATGCTCGAGCAAATCCTGGCCCATTGCGAGGTTCGCCCGGAACAGGCGTTGATGGTCGGTGATTCGTCCTTTGATCTGCAGATGGCACGCAACGCCGGCATGGGCTCGGTGGCCGTCAGTTATGGCGCCCAATCGATCGATGCGTTGAAGTTGTATGAGCCGCGACTTGCCATCGACCGTTTTTCAGAATTGCATGCCTGGCTGAGTCAGCGGGCTTAACCGGTTGTTTTTGGGGTGGATGGCATGACCGACGAATGGAAGGCGCCCGCCAAGGCGAGCGCAGAGAGCGGTGACGACAAAAGCTGGAAGTTGCTGGAGAAGACACTGCTGGCCGGCGTGCAGGAGCAGCGCCGGTCCCGTCGCTGGGGGATATTCTTCAAGCTGCTGACTTTTGTGTATCTGTTCGGCGCAATTGCCCTGTTTTCGCCGCTGATGGATATGGAAAAGGCCGCTACCCGCAGTGCCAATTACACGGCGCTGATCGATGTGACAGGCATGATTGCCGACAAGGAGCCGGCCAGCGCAGACAATATCGTTGGCAGCCTGCGCGCGGCTTTCGAGGACGACAAGGTCAAGGGCGTCATCCTGCGCATCAACAGCCCGGGCGGCAGTCCGGTGCAGTCGGGTTATGTCTATGACGAGATCCGTCGCCTGCGCGGCCTGCACCCGGACACCAAGCTGTATGCGGTCATTTCCGACCTGGGGGCTTCCGGTGCCTACTACATCGCCAGCGCGGCGGATCAGATCTACGCCGACAAGGCGAGCCTGGTCGGCTCCATCGGTGTGACGGCAGCCGGTTATGGCTTTGTCGGCACCATGGAGAAGCTGGGCGTCGAGCGTCGCACTTACACCTCTGGCGAGCACAAGTCATTCCTCGATCCGTTCCAGCCACAGAAGCCGGAAGAAACCGCCTTCTGGCAGGGCGTGCTCGATACGACCCACCAGCAGTTCATCAATAGCGTCAAGCAAGGGCGTGGCGATCGCCTGAAGGACAAGGAGCATCCGGAGCTGTTTTCCGGTCTGGTCTGGTCCGGCGAGCAGGCGTTGCCGCTGGGGTTGATCGACGGGCTGGGCAATGCCAGTTCGGTTGCGCGGGATGTGATCGGCGAGAAAGAACTGGTGGACTTTACCGTTCAGGAGTCGCCGTTCGATCGCTTCTCGAAAAAACTCGGTGCCAGCGTGGCTGAGCATTTGGCGATGTGGATGGGTTTTAACGGTCCGTCGCTGCGCTGAGTCTCTTGTGATAAAAAAACCGGCATCAGCCGGTTTTTTTTAGAATCAAAAGATCGCAGCCTGCGGCAGCTCCTACAGGATTTGGGTGTGCCCGCGATTCATGGGTGAAACCGGCCCGCGTAGGAGCTGCCGAAGGCTGCGATCTTTTGATCTTCAGGGGATTTGCACGCCTTCGGTCAGGAGCATGTCGGTCAAACGAATCAGTGGCAGGCCGACGAGGCTGGTGGCGTCAGGGCCTTGCGTGCTTTGAAACAGGCTCACCCCCAACCCTTCGGCCTTGAAGCTGCCTGCGCAGTCGTAGGGCTGCTCGGCGTGCAGGTAGCGTTCGATGCGGGGTGCGTCGAGTGTGCGCATGTGTACGGTGAACGGCACGCAATCGACCTGGCAGTGCCCGGTCTGGCTGTTGAGCAGGGCCAGGCCGGTCAGGAACGTCACGCGTGTGCCGCTGGCGGCCAGCAGTTGTTCGCGGGCTTTTTCGAAAGTGTGGGGCTTGCCGATAATTCGCTCTCCCAGCACGGCGACCTGGTCGGAACCGATTATCAGATGAGCGGTATGGCTGTCGGCCAGGGCGCGCGCTTTCTCTTCGGCGAGGCGCTTGACCAGCTCGATCGCGGATTCGCCAGGGCGATGGCTTTCGTCGATATCCGGCGAGCTGCACGTGAAAGGCAGCTGCAGGCGGGCCAGCAATTCCCGGCGATAGACCGAGCCAGAAGCGAGTAATAAAGGCAGCATGCGCATCTCCATAAGGCAGGTGCGAATTCTAGCGAGGCTTCCAAGTGACGGACAGGGCTGAATTTCCTTTGACATGGGCGGGTGCATCCCTATAATGCTGCGCCTATGTTGAATGACCCGATTCCACCTCACGTTGACCCGCGCAAATTGGCTGATCGTGGCACCACCCTTCAAGGTGAAATGCTGCTGGCCGATTTGGAGAGACTCTGCGACCCGCTTTCCGACAATGTCGGTACGGTGCAGGCTAAATTCGTTTTTGAACGAGATGAACGTAAATCTGTGGTCATCCACAGCTTTATCGACACTGAAGTCAAAATGGTTTGCCAGCGTTGTCTTGAGCTGGTCACCCTGCCGATCCACAGCGAATGCAGTTACGCCGTGGTGAAGGAGGGTGCGAATACCCAGTCGTTGCCGAAAGGTTATGACGTGCTGGAACTGGGCGAAGATCCTTTGGATCTGCAGTCACTGATCGAGGAGGAGCTTCTGCTCGCCTTGCCCATTGTGCCTGCTCATCATCCGGAAGAATGCCAGCAGCCGGCGGGAGCAGATGAGCCCGAACCGAGCGAGGACGAGGTAACGCGGTCCAACCCGTTCAGTGTATTGGCGCAGTTAAAGCGTGACCCAAACGTTTAGGAGTTAATCAATTATGGCTGTTCAGCAGAACAAAAAATCCCGCTCTGCCCGTGACATGCGCCGTTCGCACGACGCTCTCGAGGCTAGCACCCTGTCTGTAGAAAAAACCACCGGTGAAGTTCACCTGCGTCACCACGTATCGCCAGAAGGCGTATACCGTGGTCGTAAAGTGATCGACAAGGGCGCTGACGAGTAATCACTTGTCCGCTCAAGTCATCGCGATTGACGCAATGGGCGGGGACTTCGGTCCCCGCAGCATTGTTCAGGCCAGCCTTGCTTGCCTGTTTGCTACACCCTCGCTGCACCTGACCCTCGTCGGTCAACCCTCCCTGCTTGAAGAATTGATCGCTGGCCATTCGGCTGTGGATCGCGCGCGCCTGTCGATTGCCCCGGCGAGCGAAGTCATTACCATGGACGAAAAACCCACCCAGGCCTTGCGTGGCAAACCTGACTCGTCGATGCGTGTAGCCCTGGAGTTGTTGCGCGACGGCAAGGTCCAGGCCTGTGTCAGTGCCGGCAATACCGGGGCGTTGATGGCGTTGTCGCGGTTCGTGCTCAAGACCTTGCCGGGTATTGATCGTCCGGCCATGGTCGCGGCGATTCCGACGCAGAAAGGTTATTGCCAGTTGCTCGATCTGGGCGCCAATGTCGATTGCAGTGCCGAGCATCTGTTGCAGTTTGCAGTCATGGGCTCGGTTGCCGCGGAGACTCTGGGCATCACCCGTCCACGGGTTGCGTTGCTGAATATCGGCACCGAAGACATCAAGGGCAACCAGCAGGTCAAGCTGGCCGCCACTTTGTTACAGGCCGCTCGCGGCATCAATTACATCGGTTTCGTCGAAGGCGACGGTTTGTACCGCGGCGAAGCGGATGTGGTGGTGTGTGACGGTTTTGTCGGCAACATCCTGCTCAAATCCAGCGAAGGCCTGGCGACCATGATTGCCGGGCGCATCGAGGCGTTGTTCAGAAAGAACGTAGCCTCTCGCGTGGTCGGCGCGCTGGCGCTGCCCTTGATGAAGCGTCTGCAGGCCGATCTGGCACCTGCCCGGCATAACGGCGCGAGCTTTCTCGGATTGCAGGGGATCGTGGTGAAGAGCCACGGTTCTGCCGGAGTGCAGGGTTTTCAGAGCGCCATTCAGCGCGCACTGATCGAAATTCAGGAAAACCTGCCCGAGCGCATTCACGGTCGTCTGGAGGATTTATTGCTTTAGGCGTTTTCGTCGGACAATGCTTAAATGTGACCGGTTGGTTCGATGGGCCATCCAACTGTCAGTTTCTTGCGCCCCCCAAGCGGGACGCCAATTCTCCGACGACAAGATCATTAGGGGCTTGTTACATGTCTGCTTCCCTCGCATTCGTCTTTCCGGGACAGGGTTCGCAGTCCCTCGGCATGCTGGCCGAGCTGGGCGCGCAACATCCGGTTGTTCTCGAAACATTCAAAGAAGCTTCCGATGCACTGGGTTACGACCTGTGGGCACTGACCCAGCAAGGGCCGGAAGAGCAACTCAATCAAACCGATAAAACCCAGCCGGCCATTCTGACTGCCTCGATTGCCCTGTGGCGTCTATGGCTGGCGGAAGGTGGTGCGCGCCCGGCATACGTTGCCGGGCACAGCCTGGGTGAATACAGCGCGCTGGTCGCGGCAGGCAGCCTGAGCCTGGGCAATGCAGTGAAGCTCGTCGAACGTCGTGGCCAGCTGATGCAGGAAGCCGTGCCGGCCGGACAAGGCGGTATGGCTGCCATCCTGGGCCTGGACGATGCCGACGTACTGGCAGCCTGTGCCGAAGCGGCGCAAGGCGAAGTGGTCAGTGCGGTGAATTTCAACTCACCGGGCCAGGTGGTCATTGCCGGTGCCAAGGCTGCCGTCGAGCGCGCCATCGAAGGCTGCAAGGCGCGTGGCGCCAAGCGCGCCATGCCGTTGCCGGTCAGCGTGCCGTCCCATTGCGAGCTGATGCGCCCGGCTGCCGAGCGTTTCGCCGAATCGATCGCCGAGATCGACTGGCAGGCACCGCAGATTCCTGTGGTACAGAACGTCAGTGCCCAGGTGCCGGCCGATCTGGAAACCCTCAAGCGTGATTTGCTCGAACAGCTGTACAAGCCGGTACGCTGGGTCGAATCCATACAGGCGCTGGCAGCCAAGGGCGCGACCAACCTGGTCGAGTGCGGCCCGGGCAAAGTGCTGGCGGGTCTGAACAAGCGTTGCGCCGAAGGCGTGTCGACATCCAACCTCAATACCCCAGACGCTTTCGCTGCCGCCCGTGCAGCGTTGGCCTGAATCAGGAGAAGCTTGCATGAGTCTGCAAGGTAAAGTTGCACTGGTCACCGGTGCGAGCCGTGGCATCGGCCAGGCCATCGCCCTGGAACTGGGTCGTCAGGGCGCCATCGTTGTGGGTACCGCGACCTCCGCGTCGGGTGCCGAGCGCATTGCCGCGACCCTGAAGGAAAACGGTATTCAAGGCACTGGCCTGGAACTCAACGTCACCAGCGACGAGTCCGTGGCGGCTGTTCTGGCGAGCATTCAGGAGCAGTTCGGTGCGCCGGCGATCCTGGTCAACAATGCCGGCATCACCCGCGATAACCTGATGATGCGCATGAAAGACGACGAGTGGCACGACGTTGTCGATACCAATCTGAACAGTCTGTTCCGCCTGTCCAAGGGCGTTTTGCGCGGCATGACCAAAGCCCGTTGGGGCCGAATTATCAGTATTGGTTCGGTTGTGGGTGCCATGGGCAACGCAGGCCAAGTAAACTACGCTGCCGCCAAGGCTGGTCTGGAAGGTTTCAGCCGTGCTCTGGCGCGTGAAGTCGGTTCGCGTTCGATTACGGTAAACTCGGTGGCCCCTGGGTTCATCGATACCGATATGACCCGTGAACTGCCCGAGGCGCAGCGTGAAGCCTTGCAGACGCAGATTCCGCTGGGTCGTCTGGGGCAGGCTCAAGAGATCGCGTCCGTGGTCGCTTTTCTTGCGTCGGACGGTGCGGCTTACGTTACCGGAGCTACAATCCCGGTGAACGGCGGGATGTACATGTAATTCAAATGTGACGGATTGCTTCAAAAAAATGTCATACGAGCTGTCTAAAATCCGTTATAAAGCTGCAATCTATTTTATAGGCATAGGGTCACCGGGTTTGAGGAGTGAAGCTTTCAGTTGAAAAGCTGAAAAGTCTTTCTATACACTTACCCACTGGCCAGCCGCCTGAATTTGTCCATTAGGAGTGAAAACAAGGTATGAGCACCATCGAAGAGCGCGTCAAGAAAATCGTTGCTGAGCAACTGGGCGTTAAAGAAGAAGAAGTGGTCAACACTGCTTCCTTCGTAGAAGACCTGGGTGCCGACTCCCTTGACACCGTTGAGCTGGTGATGGCTCTGGAAGAGGAATTCGAGACCGAAATCCCTGACGAAGAAGCCGAGAAGATCACTACTGTACAAGCTGCAATCGACTACGTTACTAGCCACCAGGCGTAATAGTTTGTAATCGTTGCTCGCTGTCATGGAAAAACCGCACTGCCATCACGGCGTGCGGTTTTTTCTTTAGGCCTGATGCAAAGTCGTCATTTGAAAAAGGAGAGTGCTGTGTCGCGTAGACGCGTCGTAGTCACCGGTATGGGTATGTTGTCGCCACTGGGCACGGATGTGCCAAGCAGCTGGCAGGGCATTCTGGCTGGCCGCAGTGGCATTGGTCTGATCGAACACGCCGACCTTTCTGCCTATTCCACCCGTTTTGGCGGCTCGGTAAAGGGCTTCAATGTCGAGGAATACCTGTCGGTCAAGGAAGCCCGCAAGCTCGACCTGTTCATTCAATACGGTCTGGCCGCAGGTTTTCAGGCGGTACGCAATTCCGGCCTGGAAGTCACCGACGCCAACCGTGAACGCATCGGCGTGGCCATGGGCTCGGGTATTGGCGGACTGACCAATATCGAAGAAACCGCCCGCACGCTGCACGAGACCGGCCCACGACGGATTTCTCCGTTCTTCGTGCCAGGCTCGATCATCAATATGATTTCCGGTTTCCTGTCGATCCATCTGGGGGCACAGGGACCTAACTACGCCATCGCCACGGCCTGTACCACCGGTACTCACTGCATTGGCATGGCGGCCCGCAACATCATGTACGACGAAGCCGACGTGATGATTGCCGGCGGTGCCGAGATGGCCGCCTGCGGCCTGGGCATGGGCGGCTTCGGTGCCTCCCGCGCGCTGTCGACCCGCAACGACGAGCCAACCCGCGCCAGCCGTCCATGGGACAAGGGCCGCGATGGCTTCGTGCTGTCCAACGGTGCCGGTGCGCTGGTGCTGGAAGAGCTCGAGCACGCCAAGGCGCGTGGCGCGACCATCTACGCCGAGCTGATCGGTTTCGGCACCAGTGGCGATGCCTACCACATGACTTCGCCGCCAGCCGATGGCGCCGGTGCTGCGCGCTGCATCACCAATGCGCTGCGCGATGCCAAAATCAATGGCGATCAAGTGCAGTACATCAATGCCCACGGCACTTCGACTCCCGCAGGCGACCTGGCCGAAGTCAATGCGATCAAGTCGGTGTTCGGCGAGCACGCCTACAAGCTGGCCGTCAGTTCGACCAAGTCCATGACCGGTCACCTGTTGGGTGCGGCGGGCGCGGTCGAGGCGATCTTCAGCGTGCTGGCAATCAACAGCCAGGTAGCGCCGCCGACCATCAATCTCGATGAGCCGGACGAAGACTGCGACCTTGATTTCGTGCCGCACACGGCGCGCAACATGGATATCGATGTGGTCGTTTCCAACTCCTTCGGTTTTGGCGGCACCAACGGCTCGCTGGTGTTCCGCCGGTTCGCAGGCTGATGGACAGCTGGGTCGACGGTCAGCCGGCTGACGCTTTGTCGCTGAAGGATCGCGGCCTGGCTTATGGCGATGGTCTGTTCGAGACCATCGCCGTGCGCAACGGGCAGCCCGTATTGCTGGACCGGCATCTGTCGCGTCTGGCGGACGGCTGTTCGCGTCTGGCGCTTGCCGCCGATCAGGCGTTGATCCGCAGCGAACTGCTGGCCTACGCCGCGGCACTGGGTGACGGGGTGCTCAAGCTCATCCTCACTCGTGGCGATGGTCTGCGCGGTTACGCCCCGGATCCTTCGGCTCAGGCCCGACGCATTCTGCAAGGCAATCCACCCGTTGCTTACCCTGCCGTGCATGGCGAGCAGGGTGTTCGTCTGTTTCCTTGCTCCACGCGATTGTCCAGACAGCCATTACTGGCCGGCCTCAAGCACCTGAACCGTCTTGAACAAGTCCTCGCCCGTGCCGAATGGCAGGACACCGAGCATGCCGAAGGCTTGATGCTCGATCAGGCCGGGCGCGTGATTGAAGGCGTGTTCAGCAATTTGTTCCTGGTGCGTGATGGCGCACTCATCACCGCTGACCTCAAGCGCTGCGGCGTGGCCGGCGTGATGCGTGGCGAAATATTGTCCCAGGCCAGGTCGCTGGGAATCCCCACGCAAATCACCGACATTCCCCTCGAACAACTGCAATGGGCTGACGAAGTCTTTGTCTGCAACAGCGTGTATGGCGTTTGGCCGGTGCGCGCCTGTGCTGCTCTTCACTGGCCGGTTGGGCCGCTCACCCGTAAACTCCAAATCATTGCCCGTGCGCTACTGGATGCTTGATACGTGAGACGTAAATTCTTGCTGCTGCTGGAAACCGGACTGGTTCTGGCAGGGCTGCTGTTGGGTGCTTCAGCCTGGAAAATTCATTCGGCGCTGGTACAGCCGCTGAACATTGCCCAGGAGCAATTGCTGGATGTGCCCAAGGGCACCACGCCGACCCGCACCTTCTACCGACTCGAAGCCAATGGCGTCATCAAGGACGCATTCTGGCTGCGGGTATATTGGCGCTTCAACCTCGCCAGGCAACCCCTGCACAGCGGTGAATACCGCATGAAGCCGGGCATGACCGTCGAAGGCCTGATCGACCTGTGGAAACGCGGGGAAATGGTTCAGTACAGCCTGACCCTGGTCGAAGGCTGGAATTTCCGTCAGGTCCGCGCAGCGCTGGCCAAAGAAGAGAAGCTCGACCATAGCCTCGACGGTTTGAGCGACAGCCAGGTCATGGACAAGCTCGGCCACAGCGGGATTTTCCCGGAAGGGCGCTTCTTCCCTGACACCTATCGTTACGTGCGCGGCATGTCCGATATCGAGCTGCTGAAAACCGCTTACGAGCGCCTCGACGAAGTGCTCGCCAAGGAATGGGAGCAGCGCGCCGCGGATGCGCCGTACACCGAACCCTACCAGGCGCTGATCATGGCCTCGCTGGTGGAGAAGGAAACCGGCGTACCGCAGGAGCGCGGGCAAATTGCCGGCGTGTTCGTACGACGCATGGCGATGGGCATGCTGCTGCAGACCGATCCGACGGTAATCTACGGCCTTGGCGACCGCTACAGCGGCAAGCTGACCCGGGCTCACCTCAAGGAATCGACGCCCTATAACACCTACATGAATGCGGGCCTGCCGCCGACGCCGATTTCGATGGTCGGTCGCGAAGCCATCCATGCGGCACTCAATCCGGTGGAGGGCAACAGCCTATACTTCGTGGCGCGCGGTGATGGCACTCACGTGTTCTCCGACGACCTGGACGCTCACAACAATGCTGTGAAGGAATTCCAGCTCAAGCGTCGTGCCGATTACCGCTCCAGCCCGGCGCCCGCCTCCACGCCCGAGACGCCGCCAACCGAGGCTGAGCAAACCGGTACGCAGGAGGCCAAGTCTTCGCAAGAGTTGGCTCCGATCCCGGCCGCTTCACCGAACACGGCTCCCGAGGCGCTACCGCAAGTGCCGGCGCAAGATCCTGCGCCAGCCCCTGAAATGCCGGAACCCGATGCCAACGCACCGAAAAGCCCGCAATGACTCTGACTAAGGACTGCCTGTGACTGGCTTGTTTATTACTCTGGAAGGCCCGGAAGGCGCCGGCAAGAGCACCAACCGCGAATACCTGGCCGAGCGCTTGCGCGCCGCCGGCATCGAGGTGGTGTTGACCCGCGAGCCGGGTGGCACGCCGTTGGCCGAGCGCATCCGTGAAGTACTGCTGGCCCCGGTCGACGAAGTCATGAGCCCGGACGCCGAGTTGCTGCTGGTGTTCGCGGCGCGTGCCCAGCACCTGGCCGAGGTGATTCGCCCGGCGCTGGCCCGCGGTGCCGTGGTCTTGTGTGATCGTTTTACCGATTCGACATACGCCTACCAGGGCGGCGGCCGTGGCTTGTCGCTGGAGCGCATCGCGACCCTGGAAACCTTCGTTCAGGGTGAACTGCGTCCGGACCTGACGCTGATTTTCGATCTGCCTGTCGAGGTCGGTCTGGCCCGCGCCAGTGCCCGCGGTCGTCTGGATCGCTTCGAGCTCGAAGGCCGGGCCTTTTTCGATGCCGTACGCAAAGCCTTCCTCAAGCGGGCCGAGGCGGATCCGGCGCGTTATGTGCTGGTCGATGCGGCCCAACCGTTGGCACAGGTTCAGCAATCGCTGGATGCCTTGCTACCGCGCCTGCTGGAGTTGAACCGTGGCTGAGGCCTATCCGTGGCAGGAAAACCTTTGGCAGCACCTGGCTGGTCGCGCCCAGCATGCGCATGCCTACCTGCTGCATGGCCCGGCCGGGATCGGCAAGCGGGCACTGGCCGAGCGCCTGATGGCCAGCTTGCTGTGCCAGCGCCCGAACGCGCTGCAAGCCTGCGGTGAATGCAAATCCTGTCTGCTGCTCAAGGCTGGTAGCCACCCGGATAACTACATCCTGGAACCGGAAGAAGCCGACAAGGCGATCAAGGTCGATCAGGTTCGCGACCTGGTCGGTTTCGTGGTGCAGACTGCGCAGTTGGGCGGGCGCAAAGTGGTACTGATCGAACCAGCCGAGTCGATGAACATCAACGCCGCCAACGCCTTGCTCAAAAGCCTTGAAGAACCGTCCGGCGATACAGTGTTGTTGCTGGTCAGCCATCAGCCGAGCCGTTTATTGCCAACCATCAAGAGTCGCTGCGTGCAGCAGGCCTGTCCGCTGCCGGGCGAGACCATGAGCTTGAAGTGGCTGGCCCAGGCGTTGCCGGAGTGTTCCGAAGAAGAGCGCGTCGAACTGCTGACACTGGCCGCCGGTTCGCCACTGGCGGCGGTCAATCTTCAGGCCCAAGGCGTGCGTGAGCAACGCATGCAAGTGGTGGAAGGGGTGAAAAAACTCCTCAAGCAACAGCAGTCGCCGACGCAACTGGCCGAAGAGTGGAAAAACATTCCGATGTTGCGCCTGTTCGATTGGTTCTGCGATTGGTCGAGCCTGATCCTGCGCTATCAGTTGACCCAGGACGAAGCTGGCCTGGGCCTTGCCGACATGCGCAAGGTCGTGCAATACCTGGCGCAGAAAAGCGCCCAGGGCAAAGTCCTCGATATTCAGGACTGGATTCTCGCCCAGCGACAGAAAGTCTTGAGCAAGGCCAACCTCAATCCGGCCTTGCTACTGGAGGCATTGCTGGTGCAATGGGCGTCGTTGCCTGGCCAAAGATGACTGTCCGCGCCTAGACTCCGAGTATCAGAACATCCGCCCGTCCCACCCATTCGATACAAGTTGCAGCCCTTTTATGCTCGTAGATTCCCATTGTCACCTTGATCGCCTCGACCTGGCCGCCCACGACGGCTCCCTGGATGCCGCCCTGGAGGCTGCCCGACAGCGCGGGGTAGGGCACTTTCTGTGTATCGGTGTCAGCGCGGACAACGCGGCCGACGTCAAAGCCCTGGCCGAACGTTATGACGACGTCGACTGCTCGGTGGGCGTGCACCCTCTGGATGTGCAGCCGGGGGCCGCGCCGGCGCTGGACTGGCTGTTGCAGGAGCTCAATCACCCGCGGGTGGTCGCCATCGGCGAAACCGGCCTGGATTACCACTACGAGCCGGAAGCGGCGCAGTTGCAGCAGGAATCCTTTCGCCTGCACCTGCAAGCGGCGCAGCAGACCGGCAAACCGGTGATCATCCACACCCGTGGGGCCCGCACCGATACCCTGGACTTGTTGCGTGAAGCGGCCTTGCCCCAGGCAGGCGTATTGCATTGCTTTACCGAAGACTGGGAAATGGCGAAGGCTGCACTGGACATGGGCTATTACATTTCCCTGTCCGGGATTGTCACTTTCCGCAATGCCGATGCGTTGCGTGATGTGGCCAGCAAGGTGCCGGCCGACCGATTGCTGGTGGAAACCGACTCGCCGTACCTGGCGCCGATTCCCCATCGCGGCAAGCCAAACCTGCCGCAGTACGTGCGTGAAGTTGCGGAATTTCTGGCAATGTTGCGTGGTGAGCCCTACGAGCGGTTTGCCGAGCAGACCACTGAGAACTTCAAGCGGTTGTTTCCGTTGGCGCATGTGAAATCAGTTTAGGGTTCGAAGCCGCTTTCGCGAGCAGGCTCGCTCCCACAAGGTTAAATCGCAGGCAAAAAAAACCCGGGTTCTGGGGGGTGAATCCGGGTTAAGACCATTAGGAGTAAAACAATGGTACGCGGTCCGTCGGTACCAATATCGGCGTGACACTTGGGGGAGATGCCCCGCCGACAGTTCAAGTATTGATCAGGATTGCGCCTAGTCCAGTTTGCGGGTCAGGGTTTTTAAACAAATTTGGAATACGTGCGCTTCGGAAGAGTTCTCATCACCCTGTAAACGTGCGCAGAATGACCAGAAAGCGCAGATATGGTCGGATGATCCGTGCATTTTTGCGCAAGTTAGGCATAATACGCGGCTTCGAATTTTGACCCCGACAGACCTTTTCTTATGCATAAAGAACCTCGTAAGGTCCGTGAATTTCGTCGCCGCGAGCAGGAAATTCTCGATACCGCGCTCAAGCTGTTCCTCGAACAAGGTGAAGACAGTGTCACCGTCGAGATGATTGCTGATGCTGTCGGTATCGGCAAAGGCACGATCTACAAGCACTTCAAGTCCAAGGCGGAAATCTATCTGCGCCTGATGCTCGACTACGAGCGCGATTTGAACACACTGCTGCATTCGGCCGATGTCGACAAGGACAAGGAAGCCTTGTCCCGGGCGTACTTCGAATTCCGCATGCGCGATCCACAACGCTATCGCCTGTTCGACCGCCTCGAAGAGAAAGTGGTCAAGGGCAACCAGGTGCCGGAGATGATCGAGGAACTGCACAAGATCCGTGCCTCGAACTTCGAACGCCTGACCCTGCTGATCAAAGGCCGGATCAGTGAAGGCAAGCTGGAAGATGTACCGCCTTACTTCCATTACTGCGCGGCCTGGGCGTTGGTGCACGGTGCTGTCGCGCTGTATCACTCGCCGTTCTGGAGCAATGTGCTGGAAGATCAGGAAGGTTTCTTCCAGTTCCTGATGGACATCGGCGTGCGCATGGGTAACAAGCGCAAGCGCGACACCGACACTCCCGGCAGCTGAGCCATTCAGTTGCCTTATTGCGCCATGATTTCGCTACTTGGCGCAGTGCCGCAGGAATATACTCAGGTAGAGGACTTGCTAAAACTTGATTTCTGGGTCAAGTTTTAGCGGCCCGATATTCTTCCGCCGGAGTGACCATGATCGTTGACCGTCAAGGCAGGCGTTTTCGCAACTTGCGAATCAGTCTGACCTCAGCCTGCAATTACGCCTGTACCTACTGTGTGCCCAATGGCAAGCGTCTGGTGGCTGCGCAGGATGAGTTGTCGGCCGAAGCCATGGCGCGCGGTGTGGCTTATCTGATTGAAGCGGCGGGGATCGAGCGTCTGCGCATTACCGGCGGCGAGCCGCTGGTCAGCCCGAAACTCGAAGCGTTCATGACGGCGGTCGGGCAGATGGGCCTGGAAGACATCAGCCTGACTACCAATGGCCAGTTGCTGGCGAAGAAACTGCCACTGCTGGTGAACGCCGGCATTCGGCGCCTCAACGTTTCCCTCGATACTCTCGACGCCAGTGCGTTCCGCACCATTGCCCGGGGCGGCGACCTGGCCACCGTGCTCGACGGCATGAACGAGGCCAGTGCGGCCGGCATGAAGATCAAGGTCAACATGGTACCGCTGCGCGGGCAGAACCTCGATCAGGTGATGCCGCTGCTCGACTACTGCCTGGAGCGCGGTTATGAACTGCGCTTCATCGAGCTGATGCGCATGGGCCACCTGGCCAACGATTCCAATGCTTTTCTGCAACAGTTCGTCAGCCTCCAGCAATTGCTGAGCCTGATCGGCGAGCGCTACGAGTATCTGCAGGCCGATGCTCCGGTCGATGCGACGGCCGTTCGCTATGAAATTCCCGGCCTGGGTTATTTCGGCGTGATCGCCAATGAAAGTGTGCCTTTCTGCCGTACCTGTTCACGCTTGCGTTTATCCTCCACCGGGTGGCTGCATGGCTGCCTGTCGTCGAGCAATCGCCATTACATCGGCGACCTGCTGGACAAGCCGCGCCATCAAGCACTGCCGGCCTTGCAGAGGCTCCTGGTGAAAGCCTTGGGCGACAAGCAGGAAGTGGCGTTCTCTGGTGGCGCGACTGTCATGAAGATTATCGGCGGCTGATCGTCCGTCATCGCGAGCAGGCTCGCTCTCACAGGTATTGCATAAATCCTTGTGGGAGCGAGCCTGCTCGCGATGACGATAGATCAGTCAACAATGTTCATGAGCTGGCGCGGAAGCTGCATCCTACGGCCATTCGCCGGTTTTCCGACACCGGCCTCTGGGAGGATAGGATGCGTAGCCTGGTTTTGCTGCTGGCCGTTTTGGCACTTGGTGGCTGCATGAACGTCAGCGATATGGCCGAAGGGACTCGTTACCATATGAGCGATGCGGGGTTACTCGATCACAGCGACAGTCGTCGCGTAAACAATCTGCGCATTCAGCCGGACTCGTTCGTCTACATCGCCCAGGGCGCTTTCATGCCTGCGGGCAGCTCCGTTTACCCACGGCCCAACGTGATTGCCGAAGTCGCGTTCGATGGCTTCGTCGAATACTTCCCGATGGTCCGCCGTGCCCGTACGCCCCAAGGCCTCGACCATGCCATGGGCGAAGCCCGTGCCGCCGGTGCGCACTATCTGCTCTACACCCGATTTGCCAAGTCTGACGACCGTATCGGCAACTCGGACGAGTGGCTGGATCAGGAAGCCCTGGATCGTCTCGGCATCGACAGCGGTATGATTCAGATCATGTTGATCGAGACCAGCACCCAGTATTTGATTGATACTGCGACCATCAAGAGTCGTGGCGGTTTACTGACGTTCCACGATAAAAAACCCGAAGACCTGATGGGTCCGCCGCTGGAACAATATGCGCGCAGCCTGCTGGGGCTCAGCGACCAGTAATTTCAAGGAGAACACCATGAGTGGCCCGCAAAAAGCCAACGACCTGCTGGGGCAAATCCCCAAGACCAAAGGCTTGCCGCCGGTGCACCTGTGGAATCCCGATTTCTGCGGCGACATCGACATGCGCATCGCCCGCGACGGCACCTGGTATTACCTGGGCACGCCGATCGGGCGCAAGCCGATGGTCAAGCTGTTCTCCACCATCATTCGCCGCGACGGCGATGATTATTTCCTGATCACGCCGGTCGAAAAGGTCGGCATCAAGGTCGACGATGCGCCGTTCGTGGCGATTGCGGTGGACGTGGAAGGCGAGGGCGAGGCGCAGGTGTTGCGCTTTACCACCAACGTCGATGAAACCACCGAGGCCGGTGTCGAGCATCCGATGCGCGTGGTCATCGATCCGGTAACGCAGGAACCGGCCCCTTATGTGCATGTGCGCAGCAATCTTGAAGCCTTGATCCATCGCAACGTGTTCTATCAATTGGTGGAGCTGGCGGTGAGCCGCGAGATCGACGGCCAGCGCTGGCTCGGTGTCTGGAGTGGCGGCGAGTTCTTCCCCATCGGTCTTGAGCCTTGAAAAGATCGCAGCCTGCGGCAGCTCCTACAGGAGTCCACATTCCCCTGTAGGAGCTGCCGCAGGCTGCGATCTTTTTTATTTGACATCCAATCGTATGATGATTAGCGTGAGCTTCCATCACATACGGCTTTGAGGTGTCCATGTCCAGCAGCTTTCATGCTTCGACCGTTGATTGGCTGGGATGCTGGCTCGCCACGGGGCAGGTCAAGCCGGGTGAGTCACTCAAGGTCGAAGCCGACCTCGGCGAGCAACTTGGTGTAAGCCGCACGGTCATCCGTGAAGCCATCAAGACCCTGGTTGCCAAAGGCATGCTCGAAGTCGGCCCGAAGGTCGGCACGCGGGTGTTGCCGGTGCGGCGCTGGAACCTCTTCGATCCACAAGTCGTCGGCTGGTTGTCGCGCAGCGGCTTGCCGGAAAACTTCGTCGACGATCTGCTCGACCTGCGCCGTACCATCGAACCGATGGCCGTGCGCTGGGCCTGCGAGCGTGCAACCGGCGAACAGGTGAACGCGATCCTGCTGGCCTGCAACGCGCTGGAACAGGCTGTGGACAGCGGCATCGATTACAACCGTGCCGACCAGCTCTTCCACGAGTGCATCCTCGCTGCCAGCCACAATCAATTCATCGAGCAAATGGTTCCCGCCCTCGGCGCGTTGCTGGCGGTGGCCTTTGAAGTGTCCGCCGCCGACCCGGATGAACTGCGCCGCACCTTGCCGATTCACCGGGACCTGGCCGAGGCTATCGCGGCCCGTGATACCGCCCGGGGTGTCTGGGCCTGCATGACCCTGATCGATAACGCGGACCTGGCGATCAAACGCTACTACCCGCAAGTCATGGCCGATAAAAAGGCCAGCTGACAACGAAAATCCCCACATAAAAACAAGAACCCTGCAGGAGGTTTCATGACGTTGACGGCGGTTACCGGGCATCGGGCGAAACTGGGTGAAGGCCCGTTCTGGGATGCGCCGACCCAGGCGCTGTATTGGGTGGATATCGCGAGTAAACAGGCGTTGCGGTTGATCGGCTCCAATGTGCAGATCTGGCAGATGCCGGAGCATGTGTCGTCCTTCATTCCCTGCGAAAGCGGCGATGCGCTGGTGACATTGAGCAGTGGGGTTTATCGGCTCGATCTCGACTCTCCTGGCCTGGAACCGCGCCTGACATTGTTCTGCGTGGCCGATCCGCAACCGGGCAACCGCCCCAACGAAGCCCGCTGCGACGCCCAGGGCCAGCTCTGGCTCGGCACCATGCAAAACAACATCGGAGAACACGGTGAAGACCTGCCCATCGTCCGCCGTTCCGGTGGACTGTTGCGCATCGATCGCGCCGGGCGGGTCGCGCCGCTGCTGCGTAACCTGGGCATTCCCAACACGCTGTTGTGGAGCGATGACGCCACCACCGTGTATTTCGGCGACAGCCTCGACGGCACCTTGTATCGACATTTCATCCGTACCGACGGAGCCCTCGATGCGCCGCAGCTCTGGTTTGGTCCGCACGGACGTGGCGGCCCGGACGGTTCGGCGATGGATACCGAAGGTTTTATCTGGAATGCCCGTTGGGACGGCAGCTGCCTGCTCAGGTTGAGCCCTGGCGGCAAAGTCGATCGGATCATTGAATTGCCGATCAGTCGTCCCACCAGTTGCGTGTTTGGTGGTGCAGACCTGAAAACCCTGTACATCACCAGCGCAGCCAGTCCGCTGGGCCATCCGTTGGATGGGGCCGTGTTGTCGATTCCAGTGGATGTGCCTGGAAAGCATTGCACGCGTTTTGCTGGGTAAATCCCATAGTATGGGATGCAAATATATATATTGAGATTTGTCGCGGGCCGGGTTTATAGTCGGCCTCACCAGTTACATGCACTCACACTCAAAAAAACAAAACAGGTGAAGTGATGCAGCGAAGTTCCCCCGTGCTCCCTTGCGGAGCCTGTGCCTCAGAGCGTTTCCGAGCTGAAACGTTTTCGCACTCACCTGTTTCCTACCCAGCGCCTTTTGACCGGACATCGACAGATGCCCGGTTTTCGTCGTGTCTTCGAACAGGAGTCTTGATCCATGGCTGAACCACTGTCATTGCCACCGGTGCCCGAACCGCCCAAGGGCGAACGCCTGAAAAACAAGGTCGTGTTGCTGACCGGTGCCGCCCAGGGTATCGGTGAAGCGATTGTGGCGACCTTCGCGTCCCAGCAGGCCAGGCTGATCATCAGTGACATTCAGGCCGAGAAAGTCGAGAAAGTCGCAGCACATTGGCGAGACAAAGGCGCCGATGTGGTGGCGATCAAGGCCGACGTGTCGCGTCAACAGGATCTGCACGCCATGGCCCGGCTGGCGATTGACCTGCATGGCCGGATCGACGTGCTGGTCAACTGCGCCGGGGTCAACGTATTCCGTGACCCGCTGGAAATGACCGAAGAAGACTGGCATCGCTGCTTTGCCATCGACCTCGATGGCGCCTGGTACGGTTGCAAGGCGGTGCTGCCACAGATGATCGAGCAGGGCATCGGCAGCATCATCAACATTGCCTCCACCCATTCCTCCCACATCATTCCGGGCTGCTTCCCGTACCCGGTGGCCAAGCATGGCCTGCTCGGCCTGACCCGCGCGCTGGGCATCGAATATGCGGCCAAGGGCATCCGCGTCAACGCCATCGCGCCGGGCTATATCGAAACCCAGATCAACATCGATTACTGGAACGGTTTCGCCGACCCCCACGCCGAACGCCAGCGCGCGTTTGACCTGCACCCGCCGCGTCGCATCGGTCAGCCGATCGAAGTGGCAATGACCGCCGTGTTCCTGGCCAGCGATGAAGCGCCGTTCATCAATGCCTCGTGCATCACTATCGATGGCGGGCGCTCGGTGATGTACCACGACTGAGTCATCGGGCTTTCAGGCGCATTACTACGTCTGAAATACAATCATCATACGATATGACTATTGGCAGTACGGTTTTACCGTCCTTTGTTTACAAAGAACGCTTTCAAAGAACGCTCAAGAACAATAACAAGGAGTCAGCTTATGAATCGTCGTCATGCTATCCGTTCCCTTTGCTGTGCCGCGTTGGCGGTCTCGGCGGTCAGCCTGAGCAGCACGCTGCTGGCGGCCGAGCAAGTGAAAATCGGTTTTCTGGTCAAGCAAGCGGAAGAACCCTGGTTCCAGACCGAATGGGCCTTTGCCGAAAAGGCCGGGAAAGAGAAGGGCTTCACCCTGATCAAGATCGCCGTGCCGGACGGTGAGAAAACCCTTTCTGCCATCGACAGCCTCGCGGCCAACGGCGCCAAAGGCTTCGTGATCTGCCCGCCTGACGTGTCCCTGGGACCTGCGATCATGGCCAAGGCCAAACTCAACGGGCTGAAGGTGATTGCCGTCGATGACCGTTTCGTCGATGCCAGCGGCAAGTTCATGGAGGATGTGCCGTACCTCGGCATGGCCGCGTTCGAAGTCGGCCAGAAGCAGGGCAATGCCATGGCCACCGAGGCGAAGAAGCGCGGCTGGGACTGGAAAGACACCTATGCGGTGATCAACACCTACAACGAACTCGACACTGGCAAGAAGCGCACCGACGGCTCGGTTAAGGCACTCGAAGACGCCGGCATGCCGAAAGACCACATCCTGTTCGCGGCCCTCAAGACCCTCGACGTACCAGGCAGCATGGACGCCACCAACTCCGCCCTGGTGAAACTGCCGGGTGCGGCGAAGAACCTGATCATTGGTGGCATGAACGACAACACCGTCCTCGGCGGCGTGCGCGCCACCGAGAGCGCCGGTTTCGCTGCGGCCAACGTGATCGGCATCGGTATCAACGGTACCGACGCCATCGGCGAGCTGAAGAAACCCGACAGCGGCTTCTACGGCTCGATGCTGCCAAGCCCGCACATCGAGGGCTACAACACCGCGAGCATGATGTACGAGTGGGTCACCACCGGCACTGAACCGGCGAAATTCACCGCCATGGACGACGTGACGCTGATCACCCGCGACAACTTCAAGCAGGAACTGGAAAAGATCGGCCTGTGGAACTGACGACCGTTTGATTTCAGCGGCGGCCTCGGCGACGGGGCTGCCTGACCGGTTTGAAGAGGTGGGTTATGCACGCGCAAACAAATACACAACAACACAGCGGCAGCTTGCGCTTCAACGGGATCGGCAAGACCTTTCCCGGTGTGAAGGCGCTGGACAACATCAGCTTCGTCGCCCATCCGGGGCAGGTTCATGCCTTGATGGGCGAGAACGGTGCCGGCAAGTCGACGCTGCTGAAAATCCTCGGCGGGGCCTATACGCCCAGCAGCGGTGCCTTGCAGATCGGCGAGCGGGCGATGGACTTCAAGTCCACCGCCGACAGCATCGGCAGTGGCGTCGCGGTGATCCATCAGGAGCTGCATCTGGTGCCGGAAATGACCGTGGCGGAGAACCTGTTTCTCGGGCATCTGCCGGCCAGTTTCGGCTTGATCAACCGCGGTGCCCTGCGCCAGCAGGCACTGGCCTGTCTCAAAGGCCTGGCCGATGAAATCGACCCGCAAGAGAAAGTCGGGCGCCTGTCCCTCGGCCAGCGGCAATTGGTGGAAATCGCCAAGGCCTTGTCCCGTGGCGCCCATGTGATTGCCTTCGACGAACCCACCAGCAGCCTTTCGGCGCGGGAGATCGAGCGCTTGATGGCGATCATCGGCCGGCTGCGGGACGAGGGCAAAGTGGTGCTCTACGTGTCCCATCGCATGGAAGAGGTGTTTCGCATTTGTGATGCTGTGACGGTGTTCAAGGACGGGCGATACGTGCGCACGTTCGAGGACATGGGCCAGTTGACCCACGATCAACTGGTCACCTGCATGGTCGGTCGTGACATTCAGGACATCTACGATTACCGCCCCCGTCAGCGCGGCGCCGTGGCGCTCAAGGTCGACGGTTTGCTTGGGCCGGGGTTGCGTGAGCCGGTGAGTTTCGAGGTGCACAAGGGCGAAATCCTCGGGCTGTTCGGGCTGGTCGGTGCCGGTCGCACCGAGCTGTTGCGCTTGCTCAGCGGCCTGGCGCGCCACAGCGCCGGACAGCTGAAACTTCGTGGTCATGAACTGAAGCTGCGTTCACCCCGGGACGCGATTGCCGCCGGGATCCTGTTGTGCCCCGAGGACCGCAAGAAGGAAGGCATCCTGCCGCTGGCCAGCGTCGCCGAGAACATCAACATCAGCGCCCGCGGCGCCAACTCCACCTTCGGTTGCCTGTTGCGCGGGCTGTGGGAGAAGGACAACGCCGACCAGCAGATCAAGGCGCTCAAGGTGAAAACGCCCCACGCCGGGCAGCAGATCAGGTTTCTTTCCGGCGGTAATCAGCAGAAGGCCATTCTCGGCCGCTGGCTGTCGATGCCGATGAAAGTGCTGCTGCTCGACGAACCCACCCGCGGCATCGACATCGGTGCCAAGGCCGAGATCTACCAGATCATCCATAACCTGGCGGCCGAGGGGATCGCGGTGATTGTGGTGTCCAGTGACTTGATGGAAGTCATGGGTATTTCCGACCGCATCCTGGTGCTGTGCGAAGGCGCCCTGCGTGGCGAGCTGAGCCGCGACCAGGCCAATGAATCCAACCTGCTGCAACTGGCTTTGCCGCGCCAACGCGACGACGGCGTGGCGAACTGAGAGGTGACTATGATGACAACCCAAGACAACACCTTGCCGACCACGCGCAAACCCCTGGATATGCGGCGTTTTCTCGATGACTGGGTAATGCTGCTGGCCGCCGTCGGAATCTTCGTGCTCTGTACCCTGATGATCGACAACTTCCTTTCGCCGCTGAACATGCGTGGCCTGGGCCTGGCGATTTCCACCACCGGGATCGCGGCGTGCACCATGTTGTATTGCCTGGCGTCCGGGCATTTCGACTTGTCGGTGGGCTCTGTGATTGCCTGCGCCGGAGTAGTCGCGGCGGTGGTGATGCGCGACACCGACAGCGTGTTTCTCGGAGTCTGTGCGGCGCTGGTGATGGGCCTGATCGTCGGGCTGATCAACGGCATCGTGATTGCCAAGCTGCGAGTCAACGCGCTGATCACCACGCTGGCGACCATGCAAATCGTACGCGGCCTGGCCTACATCTTCGCCAACGGTAAAGCGGTGGGGGTGTCCCAGGAATCGTTCTTTGTGTTCGGTAACGGCCAGTTGTTCGGCGTGCCGGTGCCAATCCTGATCACCATCATCTGCTTCCTGTTCTTCGGCTGGCTGCTGAACTACACCACCTACGGGCGCAACACCATGGCCATTGGCGGCAACCAGGAAGCGGCGCTGCTGGCCGGTGTGAATGTCGACCGGACCAAGATCATCATCTTTGCCGTGCATGGCGTGATCGGTGCGTTGGCCGGGGTAATCCTGGCATCGCGCATGACCTCCGGCCAACCGATGATCGGCCAGGGTTTCGAGCTGACGGTGATCTCGGCCTGCGTGTTGGGCGGGGTTTCGTTGAGTGGCGGGATCGGCATGATTCGGCACGTGATTGCCGGGGTGCTGATTCTGGCGATCATCGAGAACGCGATGAACCTGAAGAACATCGATACGTTTTATCAGTATGTGATTCGCGGGTCGATTCTGCTGTTGGCGGTGGTAATCGATCGCCTGAAGCAGCGCTGACTTCTACATTACCTGTGGGAGCGAGCTTGCTCGCTCCCACAGGGTTCTGCGCTCACCATCGTATTGTGTGGTCTGGCACAGATCCTGTAGGAGCGGGCTTGCCCGCGAAGAGGCCCTGAAACTCAACACATAATCCGGCACTGACTTGCCTTGCGCAGCTTCTCAATCAATTCCTGCCTGCACATTTCTGATAGCGCAATATTCTTCACCCGAGCTTCTGTCCTCAAACTGGAAATTATTGGCTGTCGCCGTCCTCATCACCCGAGTCACCGCTAGTGGTCGAGCCAAGTCCGCCGCTTTTGGGTGTTTTGCTGCCTGGCAAACTCATACCGCCCTGACGTCCTGCATCATTGCCTTGAACCCGCGGGTCGGTGCCGGTGGACGGTGGCAGGTTGTGGTCGATCGTAGTGCCGTCGGTGTTCATGCCGGGAGCACTCTGGATCGCCGGTGCCCTGGGCTTTTCCACCGGGTTGGTCGGGCCGGTGCTCGAGCCGATGGTCCCGGCGAACGCGGCAGAAGACAGCAGGGCGGCGAGGGCGAGGGCGGTCAACCTGGACAGGATCATGGTGTTGTCTCCAACGAGTAGAGTCCTTACCTGATTAGTCCGCCCTCGATCCGGATGAGTGCATTGTTAGCGACGAACGGCTCAGGCCTGCTCCAATGCGCTAACCGCTTTGGCGCTACGCCAGATCAATCGGCCCACGGTGATCAGCCAGTTGAGCGAGGCGACCGCCAACACCGTGAGTAACAGCGTGGCCATGCCTTGCTCGACGATGATTTTCCCGGCCAGCATTGGAAAGCCGAACACGCCAATGAAATACGAGAGGCTGAACAGCAGCAAGGATTGCGCAGTGGTGCCGTTCGGCGCTTCATTGGCGGCCAGGCCGTTGATCACCGAGTAGGTCAGGCCGTAACCGATCCCGAGCATCGCCGCCGCGAGCACGTAGCTGAAGCTGCTGTCGACGACAAATCCGAACATCACGATCGATGCCAGCATCAACCCCGAAAGCACGCACGATGCACGGAATGGATCGCGCTTGACCACGAAACCGGCAACCAGCATGCGGCCGCTGATCGCCGCGCTCATGAAGCCGAGGAAGAACAACGAATAGTCGAGCGAGCGCGCCGCGGCATAACTGGTTTGAAAGCTCGACAGACCACCGAACACGCAGCCGCCGAGACCGACCATGATGATCGGGAACACGGCCCTGGACGACAGCACCTGAGCCGCTGCGCGCCAGGAAATCCGCGACACGCTGCCAGATTGCGCGGGCGCCGGTTTCAGTTGTCGATCCAGGCGCCAGAACAGCAATACGCCGATCAGGCTGGCCAGCGCCGCCAGGTAAAACGCCGCCGTCACCGGATAACCGAGTGCACTCGCCGCGCGACCGAGCAACGGGCCGCTACCGATCCCGGTCATCATGCTGCCCGACAGCAGGGCGAAGTATCTGGCGCGCTGCGCGGGTGTCACCAGACTCGCCACGATGATCGGCCCGAGGGTGTAGAACACGCCCCAGCCCAGGCCCAGCAGCAGCCCGAAAAACAACAGCAGATGACCGAAGCCCGGGGTCAGGGCGAAGCCCAGGCTGGCCGCTACCAGCAATACACCGAACAGCGCCACCGATCGGGCGGCACCGAGCAAGTCGGACAAATGACCGGAAACAATCACCGCCGCAAAGGTGCTGAGCATCGCCGCCGAAATCACACTGCCGGCGTCGTGTTCGTTACCGCCGCGAGAGCCGATCAGCAACGACAGCAAAAACGTCGAACCGTAGGACAACGACAACAGGTAACTGGCGAGGCAAAACAGGCCGAACAACTTGCTTGAGACAGGGGGTGTTGCGGTAGACATGACGCGGTTCCTTGACCGGCTAAATGAGCAGCGCATCTATCTAACCACGCACGGCGCGGATGTTAGGTGCGAGGTTATCGATTCCAAGGTTAGTGTTGGCCGGAGTAAAGCTTTCAGACACTTTGCGGCGGATCAGCTTTTGTGGCGAGGGAGCTTGCTCCCGCTGGCCTGCGAAGCAGGCCCTGTCGCGACCTGCTCTGTTTTTCCAGAAAGATCGCATTGCCTGCTTTTGGGGCTGCTGCGCAACCCAGCGGGAGCAAGCTCCCTCGCCACAAGTACCGCGCCGACTTAGTATGGCGTTTTCCACTTTTGACAAGGCACGTCCATGACGATCGAGATCCGCCCGGCGACCCCCAGTGACGCACCGCAAATCCTCGCGTTCATCACTGAACTGGCCGACTACGAACGTGCCCGCCATGAAGTCATCGCCAGCGTTGCCGATATCGAGCGCAGCCTGTTCAGCGAAGGCGCCACCGCCCATGGCCTGATCTGCCTGCGCGACGGTGCACCCATCGGTTTCGCGGTGTTCTTCTTCAGCTATTCCACCTGGCTGGGCAGCAATTGCCTGTACCTCGAAGACCTCTACATCACCCCGCAACAGCGCGGCGGTGGTGCGGGCAAGACCCTGCTGCGACATCTGGCAAAAATCGCCTGCGCCAACGACTGCGGTCGTTTCGAGTGGAGCGTGCTGGAGTGGAATACCCCGGCCATCGAATTCTACAAATCCCTGGGCGCGCAGCCGCAGGAGGAGTGGGTTCGGTATCGGATGGATGGAGCGGTGTTGCGGGATTTCGCATCGGGTAACTGAAACTTCTTAAAAGATCGCAGCCTTCGGCAGCTCCTACGGATCGATGTACACCGCCAAACCGCGGCGGACGATCCCGTGTAGGAGCTGCCGAAGGCTGCGATCTTTTTTATCTTGTCTCATAATATGGGATTGATATTTATATATTGAGATTTTACAACGCCAGGGTTTATAGTCCCGCTCACTCACTGCCAAAAACCAAAACAGGTGAAGCGATGCAGGCGCAATTGATCGCGCTCGACTGGGGGACAACCTCATTACGTGCTTACAAACTGGCTGAAGGTGGCTTGGTCCTCGAACAGCGTTCGCTGTCGTCGGGGATCATGCAGCTGCCGAAAGCGCCGCGAATCATTGGCGGCCGGGAATGCGCCGATGGTTTTGAACTGGCATTCGATGAGGCTTGCGGTGACTGGCTCGATGCCCAGCCGGATTTGCCGGTGATTGCCTGCGGCATGGTCGGCAGCGCCCAGGGCTGGTGCGAAGCGGCCTACCGCGACACGCCGGCGAACGTCGCCACGCTCGGTACTTCCCTGCAAACCGTGCGCAGCTTGCGCGGCATCGATGTGCACATCGTGCCAGGCGTCATCGAGCGTTCGCCTCTGCCGAACGTGATGCGCGGCGAAGAAACCCAGGTGCTCGGCGTGCTGCAAAACCTGACGAGCGAGGCTGGTGCTGATCTGCTGATCGGCCTGCCGGGCAGCCATTCGAAATGGGTGGAAGTGGCCGACGGTTGCATCGTGCATTTCGATACGTTCATGACCGGCGAAGTCTTCGCCGTGCTCAGCGAGCACAGCATTCTCGGACGCACCCAGCAGCGTGGCGGGTCCTTCGATGGCGATGCGTTTGATCGCGGCGTGCAGGTCGCGTTGTCGGCGGACGGTGAAACCGGTCCGCTGTCGACGATGTTCAGCGCCCGCAGTCTCGGGCTGACCGGCGAATTGAGCGCCACCGCCCAGGCGGACTACCTGTCCGGCCTGTTGATCGGCCACGAGTTGGCAGCCCTGGCCAACGTCCAGCGGCGCCGGCGCAACAGCGTGCACCTGCCTTCGATCATCCTCATCGGCAACACCCAACTCTGTGCCCGCTACAGCCGTGCGCTCGACGCCTGCGGTTTTGCCCGGGTGACCCTGGCCGAACAGGCCACCGAATGCGGATTGTGGCAACTGGCGCTGGCTGCCGGCCTGGTCACGCGCACCGCATCCCGTTAAACCTGACTGGAGGTCTGACATGCTCAAACAAGCCTTGGCGCAAAACGGCCTGATTGCGATCCTGCGCGGCCTGCGCCCGCAGGAAGCGGCCGCCATCGGCGAAGTCCTGTACGCCGCCGGATTTCGCGTCATCGAAGTGCCGCTCAATTCCCCTGAGCCGTACGAAAGTATCCGCATCCTGCGCAGTACCTTGCCCGCCGATTGCCTGATCGGTGCCGGCACGGTGTTGACGCCGGAGCAGGTCGAGCAAGTGAAAGCCGCGGGCGGCCAGGTGATCGTCATGCCCCACAGCGATCCGAAGGTCTTGCGCGCGGCGAAAGCGGCGGGGCTTTACCTGTCGCCGGGTGTCGCCACGCCGACCGAAGCCTTCGCGGCACTGGCTGAAGGAGCGGATGTGCTGAAGATGTTCCCGGCCGAGCAGATGGGGCCGGCGGTCGTCAAAGCCTGGCTGGCAGTGCTGCCGGCGGGAACGATTCTGGCGCCGGTCGGCGGCATCACGCCGGACAACATGCAGGTGTTTATCGACGCTGGCGTCAAAGGTTTCGGCCTCGGCTCCGGTCTGTTCAAACCGGGCATGACGGCGGAACAAGTGGCGGCCAATGCCAAGGCGTACGTCGCTGCCTGGAAAGCCCTTCGCTAAGACTTCTTTGAGCGCCGAGCGCGCTGCATCTAATAAGAGAGCCAAAAGATGAAAATCACCAAACTGACCACCTTCATCGTTCCGCCGCGCTGGTGCTTCCTCAAGGTCGAAACCGACGAGGGCGTCACCGGTTGGGGTGAGCCCGTGGTCGAAGGCCGCGCCCACACCGTCGCCGCTGCCGTTGAAGAATTGTCCGACTACCTGATCGGCAAAGACCCGCGCAACATCGAAGACATCTGGACCGTGCTCTATCGCGGCGGTTTCTACCGCGGCGGCGCAATCCACATGAGTGCCCTGGCCGGTATCGACCAGGCCTTGTGGGACATCAAGGGCAAGGCGCTGGGCGTGTCGGTCAGCGACCTGCTGGGTGGTCAGGTGCGGGACAAGATTCGTGTGTATTCGTGGATCGGCGGCGACCGTCCGGCGGATACCGCGCGTGCGGCGAAAGAAGCGGTCGAGCGTGGTTTTACCGCGGTGAAAATGAACGGCACCGAAGAACTGCAATTCCTCGATACGTTCGACAAGGTCGACCAGGCCCTGGCCAACGTCGCTGCCGTGCGCGATGCCGTCGGCCCGAACGTCGGCATCGGCGTGGACTTCCATGGCCGGGTGCACAAGCCCATGGCCAAGGTGCTGATGAAGGAGCTTGACCCGTACAAGCTGATGTTCATCGAAGAGCCGGTGCTCAGCGAAAACTACGAAGCGCTGAAAGAGCTGGCGCCGCTGACCAGCACGCCGATCGCTTTGGGTGAACGGCTGTTCTCGCGCTGGGATTTCAAGCGTGTGCTCAGCGAAGGCTACGTCGACATCATCCAGCCGGATGCGTCCCACGCCGGTGGCATCACCGAAACCCGCAAGATCGCCAACATGGCCGAAGCCTACGACGTGGCGCTGGCGCTGCATTGCCCGCTGGGCCCGATTGCGCTGGCGGCGTGCCTGCAACTGGACGCGGCCTGCTACAACGCGTTCATCCAGGAACAGAGCCTGGGCATCCATTACAACGAGAGCAACGACCTGCTCGACTACGTCAAAGACCCAAGGGTGTTCGACTACGACCAGGGCTTCGTGAAGATCCCGAACGGCCCGGGCCTGGGTATCGAGATCAACGAGGAATACGTGATCGAACGCGCGGCCATCGGCCACCGCTGGCGCAACCCGATCTGGCGCCATGCCGATGGCAGTTTTGCCGAGTGGTGAGTGTTCTCTGATCCACCACATATCCCCTGTAGGAGCTGGCTTGTCGGGTCGCCGCATCGCAGCGAAGGCGGCGTGTCAGGCTACATCGTTGTTGGATGTGCCGGCCTCTTCGCTGCGATGCGGCGACCCGACAAGCCAGCTCCTACAGGGGTTCAGCGCCAGTCTTTAGAACGACCTCAATAACCATAAGAAGAGGCACCCCCCATGCAACCGCAAACCCTCACCGGGCAGGCGTCGTTGGTGACGCCCAGCCGCAAGCGTTTTTTCATCATGGTGCTGTTGTTCATCACCGTGGTGATCAACTACCTGGACCGTAGCAACCTGTCGATTGCCGCCCCGGCATTGACCAGTGACCTGGGCATCGACCCGATCCACGTCGGCCTGATCTTCTCCGCGTTCGGCTGGACCTACGCCGCCATGCAGATTCCCGGTGGCTGGCTGGTGGATCGCGTGCCGCCACGGATTCTGTACAGCGTCGCCTTGCTGCTGTGGTCGGTGGCCACGGTGATGCTCGGCTTCGCCGCCAGCTTCATCGCGCTGTTCGTGTTGCGCATGGCGGTCGGTGCGCTGGAAGCACCGGCGTACCCGATCAACAGCCGCGTGGTCACCACCTGGTTCCCCGAGCGCGAGCGCGCGACGGCCATCGGTTTCTACACTTCCGGGCAATTCGTCGGCCTGGCCTTCCTGACACCGGTGCTGGCCTGGCTGCAGCACGAATTCGGTTGGCACATGGTGTTCGTCGCCACCGGCGCGTTGGGCATTGTGTGGGCGGTGATCTGGTACGCGGTGTATCGCGAGCCGCGGGATTTCAAGGGCACCAATGACGCAGAGATTGATCTGATCCGCGAGGGCGGCGGGTTGGTGGATATCCAGGCCGAACAGGCCAAGGTCAAAGCCAAATTCAGCTGGACCGACCTGGGCATTGTCCTGACCAAGCGCAAACTCTGGGGCATCTACCTCGGGCAGTTCTGCCTCAATTCGACGCTGTGGTTTTTCCTGACCTGGTTCCCGACCTACCTGGTGAAGTATCGCGGCATGGACTTCATCAAGTCCGGCCTGTTGGCGTCGCTGCCGTTTCTCGCCGCGTTCATCGGTGTGCTGTGTTCCGGTTTCTTCTCGGACTTTTTGATCCGTCGCGGCTACACGGTAGGTTTCGCTCGCAAGTTGCCCATCATCAGCGGCTTGCTGATCTCCACCTCGATCATCGGCGCCAACTTCGTCGAGTCGACGCCGCTGGTGATTGCCTTCCTCGCGCTGGCATTTTTCGGCAATGGCCTGGCTTCGATCACCTGGTCGCTGGTATCGACCTTGGCTCCGGCGCGCTTGCTCGGGCTGACCGGTGGGGTGTTCAACTTCATCGGCAACCTGTCGGCGATTGCCACGCCTATCGTGATCGGTTTCCTCGCAACGGGAGATTCTTTTGCCCCGGCGATCACCTACATCTCGGTGCTGGCGTTGATCGGTGCTCTGTCCTACATCCTGCTGGTGGGCAAGGTCGAGCGTATCAAGTTGTAGTCGTGGCACGCGGGCGACCATAATGCCGCCCGTTCACTCGCTCAACGGTAAAGGCTGGATATGCAGGAAGACGCCCCAAAAATCGCCAAGGACGCCGCACCGACCGGCACCCAGACCCTGCTTCGCGGGTTGGGTGTGGTTCAGGCCGTGGCCAGTGGCGCCCGCGATCTCAAGGAAATCGCCCGGCTGATCGGCACCACGCGCAGCACCACCCATCGCCTGGCCAGTTGCCTGGTGGACGAGCGTTATCTGCGGGTGGTGCCGCAAGTCGGTTATCTGCTGGGGCCGAAACTGATCGAGTTGGGCTTTCAGGCGCGTGAAGAGTTGCCCTTGGTGACCCTGGCCGGGCCGTATCTGGACGAGTTGTCGGCGTTGACCGGCGACACCATTCACCTGGCGATTCGTGAAGGCGACGAAGTGCTGTACCTGCACAAGAATCCGGGGCGCAATGGCCCGGAAATGCGTTCGCGGGTCGGCCATCGCATGCCGTTGGCACGCACCGGGATCGGCAAGGCGCTGATGCTCGATGATTCGCCGCAAGAGTGGCAGCGCCTGTACGAAGTCAGCCTGCCGGTGGGTGGGAAAAACCAGTTCTGGCCGCAGCACCCGGAGCAATCCTGGGAGCAGTTCGAGCAGCGCATGGTCGAGTACGTAGCTGGCGGCTACGCCTTCGACCTGGAAGACAACGAACCGTCGATCCGCTGCGTAGCCGCGCCGATTCGTGATGCCAGCAAACGCATCGTCGCCGGCATCAGCATCGCCAGTACTGTGCCGTACATGCCGCTGGAAAAAATGGCCGAGCTGATTCCCCTGATCAAAGGGGTCACGGCCCGGCTGTCGGCGGAGCTGGGTCTTAAGGTTTAAACCTTGAGGGTCGCCATGTCGATGACGAAGCGGTACTTGACGTCACCGGCGATCATGCGGGCGTAAGCCTCGTTGATCTGGCGGATGTCGAGCATTTCGATGTCGCAGGTGATGTTGTGCTCGGCGCAGAAATCCAGCACTTCCTGGGTTTCGGCGATGCCGCCGATCAGCGAACCCGCCAGCACGCGACGTCCCAATACCAGTTTGGCCGCATGCACCGGCGGCTCCACCGGTTCGATCAGACCCACCAGAATATGCACGCCGTCGAAACGTAGCGTATCGAGGTAGGGGTTGAGGTCGTGCTGCACCGGAATGGTGTCTAGCAGGAAGTCGAAGTGACCGGCGGCGGCCTGCATCTGCGCGTCATCGGTGGACACGATCACATGGTCCGCACCCTGACGGCGAGCCTCTTCGGCCTTGCTTGCCGAACGGGTGAACAGCGTCACTTCGGCGCCCATGGCCTTGGCGAACTTGATGCCCATGTGGCCCAGGCCACCCATGCCGAGAATCCCGACCTTGTCGCCGGCCTTCACGCCGTAGTGCTTGAGCGGCGAGTAGGTGGTGATGCCGGCACACAGGATTGGCGCGGCGCTGGCCAGGGCCAGTTTTTCCGGGATCCGCACCACAAAGTGCTCGCTGACCACGATGCTGTCGGAGTAACCGCCCATGGTGTTGCTGCCATCGACCCGGTCCGGGGTGGCGTAGGTCATGGTCGGGCCTTCGAGGCAGTATTGCTCCAGGTTGGCCTGGCACGCCTCGCAATGGCGGCACGAATCGACCATGCAGCCGACACCGACCAGATCGCCGACCTTGTGTCGGGTCACGTTCGCGCCAACGGCGGTCACTTTGCCGACGATTTCGTGGCCGGGCATCAGCGGGTAAACGGCAATGCCCCACTCGTTGCGGGCCTGATGGATGTCGGAATGGCAGACGCCGCAGTAGAGAATCTCGATGGCAACGTCGTCGGCCCGTGGGCTGCGGCGTTCGAATTTCACAGGGGCGAGGGGAGTGGTGGCCGACTGGGCGGCGTATCCGATGGCGGTGTACATGGTGAACCTCGCAAAAGCGCTGACGGGTGAGGTGGCGCATTCTGGGCGTCGTTCCCTGTACCGGCCATGGCGATTCCTCCGGGTGTCATGCCTATTCCTCCGGCATCGGTCCTTGAGCGATCCCATTGGCGATCAGACCTGCGATGATGCTTTCATCCCTTTTTTTGCGAAGTTTTTTCATGCTGTTGACCCGTCATCTTGATGCCAATGCCAGCCTGGTTTCGCTGATCGAGCCGCTGTCCACTCGCGACGGTTTCGTCCCGACCGCGTTGCCGGGCGTGCAGGTTCTGCGGGCCAGTTGCGATGTGGCCCGTGGGCCGCAGATCTACGAGCCGAGCCTGGTGATCATCGCCCAGGGCAGCAAACTGGCGTACCTGGGGCCGCGCACCCTTGAATACGGGGCAGGGCACTATCTGATTCAGGCGCTGCCGGTGCCGTTCGAGTGTGAAACCTTTGCCGCGCCGGACGGGCCGATGCTCGGGGTGTCGGTCGCGATCGACCGGGTGATGCTGGGCGAGCTGGTATTGGCGATGGGCCTGGCACCGGGGCGGCATATTCCGGCGCAAACGCCTGAGTCCATGACCTCGGCAGTGCTCGATGATGCCATGCGCGGTTGTGTCGAGCGGCTGCTGCGTTGCCTGCACGATCCGCTGGAATGCCAGATCATGGGGCAAGCGCGTTTGCGCGAGTTACTGTTCGTCGCATTGCGCGGTCCGCAAGCCGATGTATTGCGGGCGCTGGTTGAGCAGCAGGGGCAGTTCGCCCGGATCGCGGCATCCCTCAGTCATCTGCATGCGCATTACACCGAACCGTTGAACGTCGAGACCCTGGCCAGTTGCGCGAACATGAGTGCGTCGACCTTTCACGAGCATTTCAAACGCAGCACCTTGTTGTCGCCGGTGCAGTATCTGAAGCGATTGCGTCTGCTCAGGGCGCAGCAGTTGTTGCTGGGGGAGGGACTGGGCGTGGCGCAGGTGGCGCATCGGGTGGGGTATCAGAGCACGTCGCAGTTCAGTCGCGAGTACAAGCGGTACTTCGAGCGTAATCCCGGGGACGAGCGCGCGGCTTGATATCTGGCACCGCTGCGCGGTGTTCGCTAGGGTTCAGCAGTTTACCTGTAGGAGCTGGCTTGCCAGCGAAGACGCCAGTCCGGTCAACTCAATCTTTCGGGCAACAAAAAGGCCCCCGTTTCGGGAGCCTTGATGTTCGCGGTTCGGCTTACATGTTCGGGTAAGTCGGGCCGCCAGCGCCTTCCGGTGCCACCCAGGTGATGTTCTGTGCAGGATCCTTGATGTCGCAAGTCTTGCAGTGAACACAGTTCTGGGCGTTGATCTGGAAGCGCTTCTCGCCGTCTTCCTTGGTGATCACTTCATACACGCCGGCCGGGCAGTAACGCTGTGCCGGCTCATCGTACAGCGGCAGGTTCTTGCCGATCGGGATGCTCGCGTCGGCCAGCTTCAGGTGGCACGGCTGCTCTTCTTCGTGGTTGGTACCGGAGATGAACACCGAGCTGAGTTTGTCGAAGCTGATCTTGCCGTCCGGTTTCGGGTAGTCGATCTTCTTGCAGTCGGCCGCCAGTTTCAGGCAAGCGTAATCCGGTTTGGTGTCGTGCAGGGTGAACGGCAGTTTGCCGCCGAAGATGTTCTGGTCCAGCCAGTTGAAACCGCCACCGACGATGGCGCCGAACTTGTGGATCGCCGGGCCGAAGTTGCGGCTGGCGAACAGTTCTTCGTAGAGCCAGCTGTTCTTGAAGCTGTCGACGTAGGTGGTCAGTTCTTCGCTGCCGTCCTTCTCGGCGAACAGCGCGTCAGCCACGGATTCAGCGGCGAGCATGCCGGATTTCATCGCGGTGTGGCTGCCTTTGATCTTGGCGAAGTTCAGGGTGCCGAGGTCGCAACCGATCAGCGCGCCGCCCTTGAACACCATTTTCGGCAGCGAGTTCAGGCCGCCTTTGCAGATGGCACGCGCGCCGTAGCTGATGCGCTTGCCGCCTTCCAGGTACTGCTTGAGCACCGGGTGATGCTTGAGGCGCTGGAACTCGTCGAACGGCGACAGGTAGGTGTTGCTGTAGGACAGGTCGACGATCAGACCGACGACCACCTGGTTGTTTTCCAGGTGATAGAGGAACGAGCCACCGGTGTTCTCGGTGCCCATGATGTCCATCGGCCAACCGGCGGTGTGGACTACCAGGCCAGGCTGGTGCTTGGCCGGGTCGACTTCCCAGATTTCTTTCAGGCCGATGCCGTAGTGCTGGGCATCAGCGTCAGTGTCCAGGTTGAAACGCTTGATCAGCTGCTTGCCGATGTGGCCGCGGCAACCTTCGGCGAACAGCGTGTACTTGCCACGCAGTTCCATGCCAGGGGTGTACAGGCCTTCCTTCGGATTACCTTCGCGGTCGACGCCCAGGTCACCGGTGATAATCCCGCGAACCACGCCGTTCTCGTCGATCAGCGCTTCCTGAGCGGCGAAACCCGGGTAGATTTCCACGCCCAGGTTCTCGGCCTGCTGGGCCAGCCAGCGGCACAGGTTGCCCAGGGAGATGATGTAGTTGCCTTCGTTGTGCATGGTCTTGGGCACAAAGAAGTCAGGAACTTTCTGCGCGCTTTCAGCGTTCTTCAGAACGAAGATTTCGTCGCGGGTGACGGGGGTGTTCAGCGGCGCGCCGAGTTCTTTCCAGTCCGGGAACAGTTCGTTCAGGGCCCGTGGTTCGAACACGGCACCGGACAAAATGTGAGCACCGACTTCGGAGCCTTTTTCGACCACGCAGACGCTGATTTCCTTACCGGCTTCGGCGGCCTTCTGCTTCAAGCGGCAGGCGGCGGAAAGACCAGCGGGGCCGGCACCGACGATGACAACGTCGAATTCCATGTATTCGCGTTCCACAGGTTATCTCCTACTCAAGGCTCAACAGTTTTTTTTCTAATTTGGAGGTTCGGTGTCGCATCCATGAATCCCGGCGCAACGCCGAGAGCGGACAATCGATTGACCACCTTTCTCTTTGGGTGGCGCATTATATCTACACCACTCTCAGCGTCCAATACAAACGTTTGTTTGAATTGGCTCGAGGCCAGAGAAATCAAAGTCACGCGCCTTATGAACGGCCATTTTGGCGTATTGACCGGAATAGGCGTTCCGGTCAAGATACGGGCGGTTTTGCGCTCGCCGTAGGCTGACTGTTGGTTTCAAGAGCACCTCTAAAGACAGGGCGATGGGAGTAGAGAGTGATGAGCCGCGCGGGTTTGATGCGCAGTTTACACGCCGCGATGTTGAATGACTCGTCAGTCACCACTGACGAACGGTCATCCACATCATGAGCGATGGTCACTTGACACCTTTGCCGGCGTTTTTGGAGGTGCCCTTGCGCCCGATGAGCATCAACCGCCAGGTTCGCCTAGGCGACTTTCTTTTCACCGGAGAGTAACGAGGAATCCATGAAGGTTCTTGTAGCTGTCAAACGCGTTGTGGATTACAACGTCAAGGTTCGCGTCAAGGCGGACAATTCCGGCGTCGATCTTGCCAACGTCAAGATGTCGATGAACCCGTTCTGCGAAATCGCCGTGGAAGAAGCCGTACGCCTGAAAGAGAAGGGTGTTGCGACTGAAATCGTCGTCGTCTCCGTAGGCCCGTCAACCGCTCAAGAGCAACTGCGCACCGCGCTGGCTCTGGGTGCCGACCGCGCCATCCTCGTCGAGTCCGCCGAAGACCTGACTTCCCTGGCTGTTGCCAAACTGTTGAAAGCTGTTGTCGACAAGGAACAGCCTCAGCTGGTGATCCTTGGCAAACAGGCCATCGACAGCGACAACAACCAGACTGGCCAGATGCTCGCTGCATTGAGCGGCTACGGTCAGGGCACGTTCGCGTCCAAAGTTGAAATCAGCGGCGACACCGTTGCCGTGACTCGCGAAGTCGACGGCGGCGCGCAGACGGTTTCCCTGAAACTGCCGGCCATCGTCACCACCGACCTGCGTTTGAACGAGCCGCGCTACGCGTCTCTGCCCAACATCATGAAAGCCAAGAAGAAGCCTCTCGAAGTAGTGACCGCGGACGCTTTGGGCGTTTCCACCGCCGCCACCCTCAAGACCGTGAAAGTCGAAGCGCCTGCTGCACGCAGCGCGGGTATCAAGGTCAAGTCGGTGGCTGAACTGGTCGAGAAACTGAAGAACGAAGCGAAGGTGATCTGAATGACGATCCTGGTGATTGCTGACTATTCCAATGACAAGCAGGGCAACAAAGTCCTGGCCCCGGCCACGCTGAACACCGTGGCGGCTGCGGCTAAAATCGGTGGTGACATCCACGTTCTGGTGGCCGGCGCATTTGTCGGTGCAGTGGCTGAGGCGGCTGCGAAAATCGCTGGCGTGGCCAAAGTGCTGGTCGCCGACAACGCCGTTTACGCCAATCTGCTGCCGGAAAACGTAGCTCCGTTAGTCGCGAATCTGGTCATCGAACAACGCACGATTTACAGCCATGTCCTGACCTCCGCCACCTCCAACGGCAAAAACATCCTGCCGCGCGTTGCCGCTGCGCTGGACGTTGACCAGATCTCCGAGATCATCTCGGTGGAAAGCGCTGACACCTTCAAGCGCCCGATCTACGCCGGTAACGCCATCGCCACCGTGCAGTCGAACGCTGCCGTGAAAGTGATCACCGTACGTGCTACCGGTTTCGACCCGGTGGCCGCTGAAGGTGGTTCGGCATCGGTTGAAGCCGTTGCCGCTGCCCACGACGCAGGCACTTCGAGCTTCGTTGGTGAAGAACTGGCCAAGTCCGATCGTCCGGAACTGACCGCTGCCAGGATCGTCGTTTCCGGCGGGCGCGGCATGCAGAACGGCGACAACTTCAAACACCTGTACGCCCTGGCCGACAAGCTGGGCGCTGCCGTCGGTGCTTCCCGCGCCGCGGTCGACGCAGGTTTCGTACCCAATGACATGCAGGTCGGTCAGACCGGCAAGATCGTTGCTCCACAGCTGTACATCGCCGTCGGTATCTCCGGCGCGATCCAGCACCTGGCCGGCATGAAAGACTCCAAGGTGATCGTTGCGATCAACAAGGACGAAGAAGCGCCGATCTTCCAGGTGGCCGATTACGGCCTGGTGGCGGATTTGTTCGAAGCGATTCCAGAAATGGCCGCCCTGGCCTGATCACCGACCGACAGGAGCGATAAATATGAGCAGTACCGATTTTTCAGCCTGGATTGGACGTCGTCAGGAAAGCCAGGACCGGATCAGTTTCACTTTGGTGAAACGAATTGCCGCGACGTTGAGCGAAGTGGCACCGCAGCCTGGCGAACCACTCCCCCCCTTGTGGCACTGGGCGTTTTTTCAGGAATCGGTTACCGCCGACGAACTGGGCCCGGACGGTCATCCGGCGCTCGGAGGATTCCTGCCGCCGGCCCACAACCGCAATCGCATGTGGGCGGGTAGTCGACTTGAGTTTTACCAGCCGTTGAAGGTGGAGGCTGACGTGACCTGTGTATCAACCATTCTCAACGTCGAAGAGAAGCACGGTCGCACGGGTTCCTTATTGTTTGTCACGGTACGCCATGAGTATTTCCAGGATGGCAAACGCGCTCTTCAAGATGAGCAAGACATCGTCTATCGGGAACCCACTCCTCCCAAACTGAGCGGCACCGAAGCACTCCCTGAAGGCCAATGGCAGGCACGCGTCGAGCCCTCGGCGCCCCTGCTGTTCCGCTACTCCGCCGTCACCTTCAATGGCCATCGAATTCACTATGACTGGCCATACGTCACAGAGACCGAAGGTTACCCGGGATTGGTGGTGCATGGTCCTTTGATCGCCACCCTGAATCTGCGTGCCTTTACCAAAGCGCACCCGAACGTGCGCTTGAAGCGCTTCACCTTCCGTGGCGTCCGACCTTTGATTTCGCCTCACCCTTTCGAGGTCGGCGGACGTCTGATCGACAGCGGCAAGGCACAGCTCTGGGCAGGTAATCAGGACGGTACAGCGCAGATCGGCGAAGTCGAGTTCAGCGCGGGAGAAACACCATGAATACGTCCATTGTTCGCTCCGCCCTGTTTGTGCCGGCCACTCGTCCAGAGCGCATACCCAAAGCCATCGCTACCGGTGCGGACCGGGTCATTGTTGATCTGGAAGATGCCGTGCAGGAAAACCTCAAGGAACAGGCCAGGGATAACCTGGAGCGCTTCTTGAGTGACAATCCGGACGCCCCGATTCTGGTGCGAGTGAATGCCCCGGATCACTGGGCCCACGTGGCAGATCTGGAGCTTTGTCGACGACACGCCGCCGTGATCGGAGTTTTGCTGCCCAAAGCAGAAAGCGCGGAGCACGTCCTCACGGCTGCCAATACCCAAAAGCCGATCTGGCCCATCATCGAAAGCGCCAAGGGCCTGGCCGAACTCCAAGCGATTGCCCAGGCCCAGGGCGTTGAACGCTTGTCGTTCGGCAGCCTTGATCTGGGCCTGGACCTGAACTTGACCACCGGCAGCCATGCCGCCGAAGAGATCCTGAGCCACGCTCGATACGCAGTACTGCTCGCGACTCGGGTGGTCGGCCTCGCTCCGGCGCTGGATGGCGTGTTTCCTTCCATACAGGACACCGTCGGCCTGCACAGCACCGTTCAGTTTGCCCGCGAAATGGGGTTTGGTGGCGCGCTATGTATCCATCCGAGCCAAGTGGCGATTATCCATCAAGCGCTAAAACCCGGTCTGGAGGAACTGCACTGGGCGCAACGCATCATGGACGCCGCCAGTTCGGGTGAAGGTGTATTCGTGCTCGATGGGCAAATGGTCGATGCGCCTGTCATAGGCCGTGCACAGGCCATCCTGGCGCGCGCGACCTGACTCGACGGCAGCACTCTTGCGTCGTGCGCGAATTCTGTAACGCACGGACCGTCTGCCTGGACCGTCACTGACAACCGGCAAATCACCAAGCTCCGCGAGACCTTTCGCCGAGCCAAAGATGGGCGAGTCCGAAAAAGACTCGCCTGACCCTTATGAGGAGCTTTTGATGCGTGCCTTCCCTACAATCCTGGGCGTTACCCTGACAGCAGCCTTAAGCAGTACTCCCCTTATGGCTGCCGAACTCACCGGCACGCTCAAGAAAATCAGGACCTCGGGAACCATCACCCTGGGTCACCGAGACTCGTCCATTCCCTTCTCTTATATTGCCGACGGATCCGGTCAGCCGGTGGGCTACTCCCATGACATTCAATTAAAGATTGTCGAGGCTATCAAGCAAGAACTCGGTATGCCCAAGCTGAACGTACGATACAACCTGGTGACATCTCAGACGCGTATCCCGCTGGTGCAAAACGGCACTGTGGACCTGGAGTGCGGCTCCACAACCAATACCGCCGAGAGAGCCCGGCAGGTCGACTTCTCGGTCGGTATTTTTGAAGCCAGCACCCGCTTGTTGGTCAGGAAGGATTCGGTTTACAAGGACTTTCAGGATCTCAACGGCAAGAACGTCGTGACCACTGCTGGCAGCACTGCCGAGCGGATGCTCAAGGTCATGAATGCCGAGAAAAAGATGAACATGAACGTCATCTCTGCCAAAGACATTGGTGAGTCTTACCAAATGCTCGAGTCCGGTCGCGCCATTGCGTTCATGCAGGACGACGCATTGCTGGCGGGCGAGATGGCCAAGGCAAAGAAACCGGAAGATTGGGTGGTTACCGGCACCCCGCAATCCAACGAAATCTATGGTTGCACAATGCGTCGGGGTGATCCGGATCTCAAAAAAGTCGTGGATGACTCGATCAAGTCACTTTTCGCCTCGGGCGAAATCAACGCCATCTACGATAAATGGTTTACTCAACCCATCCCTCCCAAAGGCTTGAATCTCAAATTCCCCATGAGCACAGAGCTCAAAACAATCATCGCCCACCCCAACGACCAACCGGCGCCGGAAAAGACTCTTTAACGGTCGTCCCCTTCTGCTCAAGCGACCAGGACACAGCGAGGCAGTCTTCTCGCGCCATGACCTTGGTATCAGCTGAAGATTCCACCCAGAGCCAGTCGTTTTGTGGGGGTAAAAGTAGGGGGAGTCCATTTCATGGCCAAAATTACCATCAAAGAACTCGAGTCGCTGACCGCCAATGATGCCGGCCGGATCCTCAGGGAGGAAACGCGCCTGGAATCTGTTGGGCGATCGACTCAGTACTGAGTTGTCCTCAACCTACGAGCTCCCACCGACCGAATGGATGATGTTTTTTCCAGACTACGCCGCGACTGGATCCCTGCTGCCTTCATAGATCAGATTCTTCAATATAGAATCGCCCATAGTTTCGCAGATATCGCCAAACGATTGCTTCGTATCGACTCAGGCCAGTCATGACCGGCAGAAATCGGCCAGAAGCGCTCATTGATGATTAACTATTCTCGCCCCAGAAGTAATCTGTGCCCGTGTCTGTTTCTGGGCGGAGCCATCGTTTCAAATTGAAATTGCCAAACATACGTTATTCATTTTTCACTTGGCGGTCGCTGACGTGAATTCCCCAAGCGTGGGAACTCTCCCTTCAGAATCAGGCAAACCAAGAGAGAACTTGACCGGAAAACGGACCGCGACCGCGCCCTCTTCTGCAAACTCACGAAGGGTGCCTCGTGATTGTACGTGGACGTCGCAAAATAGCTCACGGGCTTCGAGTACCGGTGAGAATGGCAAATCAAAGTCGGCGAGGTACTGGCGCCACTCAGCAAGGGGTCGGGTCCGGAAGATCTGTTTGAGCAGTTGATTGACCTCTTGCTTACAAGCCAAACGTCCCATCCTCGTTGAAAATCGTACATCCTTGAGCAGGGGAAATACCTCACCGAGGCAATCACACAAATTTATCCAGAACTTGTTTTCGAGAATGCCTAACGCGATGTAACGGCCATCCTGAGTTTCGAAAATATCGTTCTCCGGCATCACCATGGGCGACATCACCGGGTTCTTTTCAAAGTTCCTGGCCAACCATGCCGTGGGGGCTGTCCAGGAAAGAATGCTGTCGTGAATCGACACGTCCAAGTGCTGACCGACACCATTTTGCCGTGCACTCATGATCGCGACCACCAGTGACAGTGCTGCATAACTGGAAGCGGCATAGTCCGACACGCGCACGCCTGGTCGAGCCACCTTGCTCTCGACCTGTGTCGGCGCTGCCCAGTAGCCGGCCAGTGCGAGGTAATTCAGGTCGTGCCCCGCATTGTCCGCATAAGGACCGGTTTGACCGAAGCCGGAGATGGAACACATGACTATCGCCGGATTGACCTTGACCAGGTCGTCAAAACCCAACCCAAAGCTTTTCATCACACCGGGACGGAACCCTTCGACCACGGCGTCGCAGTCACGAACCAGTTCAAGGAAAGCTTCCCGGTCTGCACTGTCACGCAGATCAAGCGCCACAGAACGTTTGTCGCGATTGAATTGGGCAAATACTGCACTGCCCAACTCACGGGACGGGTCACCGCTACCACGCCGTTCCACCTTGATCACATCGGCGCCCAGTTGCAGCAGTAACGAAGTTGCATGCGGACCAGGCAACAACTGACTGGCATCAATGATTTTCACGTCTTTGAGGCAGGACCATTCTGGCTTCATATCTATTCCTTATAGTGACGACAACAGCACTGCCATCAATGCGGTCAGTGCTATCAATGAAACATGAATACTCAACAGTAAAATGCTTACAGGTCTTGCCACCAAGTCGGCCGACGTCAATGCGGCCAAATGGCTGGCGTAGCGATGCGGTTGGCCATGCGCAATGAACACGGCAAGTAAAATCGCCTGTAACGAAATCAACAGTGTCAGCGCCGGGTGATGCAACAGGCAGCGCATCGACAGTGCAGCCACCAGAAAAAATGCGAGCTGCGTTCGACGCCAGGCAAGCGCAGTGCGTTCCGCCTGCAGGCCCGCATCCATCAAGCACGCCCGCAGAACAGCAAAAACACAACGACTGTCACTGCAGCGCAGCCTAGCGAAAGAATGGGAATCAACGATGGAATTGGCAGTTCAACTCCGTTGCGTAATGCGCGCTCGACACCGGCCCAGCGCCAGAATGCCCAAACACTGACCAGCAGACTCAGGCTCAACAGCAGGATCACCAACAGCACCTTGCCGCTCTCGGTCAGCACCGAAGAGGCAAACGCTTCGATGGCAACACCACCGGCCAGCAACGCCAATGCCGTCCGGATCCAGGCAAGAAAGGTACGCTCGTTAGCCAACGTGAACCGCGGATCGGGCGTTTGCCCCTCATCGGTAAAGTAACGATTGAGGCTGAACCTGGAATTGAAAATCTTCACTCAGCGCGCCCTTATAGAAATGCGTTTTTTAAATGCAGCATCGTGGAGTTAAAGCTCATGTCGGCGCGCGCAGAAGCAAGTTGTCATTGTGATCATTGACTGAACTTACAAAATCCAAACGCAGGAATGAGTAGTATCACCTCCTCTGTTTGGTGATACTAAGGAGCCGCTTTTTTCTAGACAAATATCAACTTTCAATACATGCCATAACGCATTGGCATGGCCAGAGAATTGTCCATGACGCTGAAACAGCTCCGTTATCTGATCGCTATTGCCGAAGCAGGCAGTTTCTCGGGCGCTGCTCGACAGGCGTACATCGCCCAGCCCGCACTGAGCCGGCAGATCAGCTTGCTCGAAGAAGAGTTGGAGGTGCAGTTACTGGAGCGTTTGCACGATGGCATCAACCTTACCGACGCAGGTCGACGTCTATTCGAAATCGCACGCTCGGTGGTGCAGACCGTCGATTCGGTCAAGGACGAGTTGGAATCGACCAAAGGCAATCCAAAGGGGCGCGTGTCTATTGCCATACCTGTCACTGCATCGACGCTGCTGCTGCCGCTGATTATCACCCGTGCCGGTGAAAAGTTTCCGGGCATCGAATTGACTGTACGCGATGGCCTGAGTCAGGAAGGCGGCGAAGCGATCGAACTGGGCAAGGTTGATTTCGGCGTGGTGCCCAACGCCGAGGAGCTGGAGCACGTGCACGCCGATCCGGTGTTCACCGAAGAGCTTTATTGGTTGGGTCAATTGGCTGTGGCCAATCACAGTGAAGTCATCACCTTGGTCGAGGCGGCCGCCAGCGCCCTGGTGATGGCCCCGCGCAGCAGCTCGCATTTGCGCCGCCGGGCGGAACAGGCAGCGATGCAGGCCGGAGTGGAACTCAATGTGGTCTACGAACAGCAGACCGCTCAAGGACTCAGCAGTCTGGTGCGCAGCGGTCTGGCGGCAACCATCTGCAACTGGCCTGCGGTCGAGGAAGGGACACTGCAATGCGCGCGAAGGATCGTCGAGCCATGCCTGCAACGCACCATTACCATCGCCCACTCGACCCACAAACCCCTGTCCTTCGCGGCCTCCTGCATGCGCGATCTGGTCCGCTCGATCCTCGTCGAAACCGTGCAATCAGGTCGCTGGAAAGGCGAGTTGATCGAACGGCAATTACCTCACGAAGAAGCTTGATCCGCTCAAGCACGCACAGCGACAGCAGGCATCCCATCATGTAATTGAGCACGCGAGCGCTGCGGGTTCATCATGTATAGCCCGCTCAAACCGGCAATGACCAGAATGGCCCCGCAGACCAGAAAACCATGGGCATAACCCTCGCCGTTGATGCCCGTCGCACCCTGTACGAGAAAGCCGGTGACGACAGGCGCTGCAAGCCCTGCGAGTGATCCGCAGGCATTACCAATGGCCAGCATGCTGCCGCGCTGCCCGCTGGGTACGACCTCGGCCAGCATCGCCGGGCCGATCGAATACATCACCAGCGCCAGGCCACCACTGAACGTCAGACAGGCCATTCGTTCAACCACCGACAGCCCGGGCAACACCAGTGCGGCAGCCAGCAGCCCGCTCAGGATCAGGCACAGTGACACGAACATGCCACGTGCAACACGCGACGGCAGACCACGACGCAACAGACGCTGGGACCACCACGCCATGATCAGACTCAGGGGCGTGGTCACCAGCACGAAAGCGCCGAACATCTTCCCCGCGCTCAACGAGGCCATGCCCAACCCTTTCTCCAAATAGGCCGGAACCCAGGTCAAGGTCAGCGCCAGCGACCAGTTGGCCGCGAAGTGGCCGACGTAGTTGCCCAACACTGTCGGATCCCTCAGCAACCGACGATACGGTATGTGGCCTGTATCCGGCTGCGCAGCATTCACATGGACCCTGTCCATTTGTCCTTCGCGACCAAACCGAAACCAGACGATGCACCAGATCAGACCGACCAGGGCCAGCACCGCAAAGTTAGTGCGCCAGCCGTAATGCAAACTGATCCAGGGAATCAGCAGACCGGCCACCAGCAAACCCATGGCGCTGCCTGAATGCAGCAAAGCCACCGGCAGACTGCGTTTGTTATCAGGGAACCACTTGTACAACGCATGAGTGGCCACCGGTGATGCCGGGCCTTCCCCAATTCCGAGCAACACCCGGCAAGCAACGATCGCCCACAGTGAGGTGGCAAACAGCATAGGCAGTTGAATCAGTGCCCAAAACAAACCCATGCCCAGCAGCAAGATACGCGTTGGCTTGCGGTTGGCAACAAAGCCACCGACCACGGCTGAAATCGAAAACAGCCAGTGCAACGCGCCTGCGACAAAACCGAACTGCGTCGGGGACAGCTCCAGTTCCTGCATCATCGGCACCGCGACCAGGCCGATAACTACCTTGTCGAGAAAATTAACCAACATCATCACGGCGAGCAGAACTGCAATCGTCCAGGCAGCCCTTGGCCGGTAGGCTGATTCAACACTAAGCATGGAGTACCCCTGATTATTGTTATAAGTGAGTCGCCTGCCCGGAGGCAGGCGTTGCGGATTATGCTTAGTCGGGCATCAAAATACCCTTGGCGATGGTGTTGCGCTGGATCTCGCTGGTACCGGTGAGAATTCGCATCATCCGGGTGGCGCGGAACAACCATTCCACCGGGTTGCCCCGGATCAAACCGGCACCGCCATGAACCTGAACGGCACGGTCGACGATGCGAAACGCGGTTTCCGAGGCGAACACTTTACACATCGGCGCTTGAACCTTGATATCACCGCCCGCATCGTTCAACGCCGCAGTGGCGTACATCATGCTGCGTGCGGCCAGCAACTCGGTGGCCATGTCGGCGATCATATGGTTGACCGCCTGAAACATGGCTATCGGCTTGCCGAACTGAGTCCGCGTACGCGCATAGTCGATTGACAGATTCAACGCCAACCCCGCCATCCCCAACATGGTCGGGCAATGCAACAGACGGTTGAGGGTAATGCGCCCCATCGCCAGCTTGAAACCGGCCCCTTCTTCACCGATGCGGTTTTCCACCGGCACCTTGACGTCGCAAAGCTCAATGTTGCCGTGGCTGCCTGCGCCAGACATGACCTGATAGTCCGAATCGATTTTCACGCCAGGCGCCTTGAGGTCAACGAAGAAGGCAGAAATACCTGCCGCGCCCTGCCCCGGCCCGGTGACCGCCAGCAACACGGCAATATCGGCGTAAGGAGCACCGGAGATGTAGCGTTTGGCGCCGTTGAGTACGTAGTGATCACCATTGAGCCGAGCGCTGGTTTTGATGGCGCTGGCGTCCGAACCGGCCTCGGCTTCAGTAAGGGCGAAGCACACGGCTTTTTCCGCACGACACACAGGCTGCAAGAACTTCTCAACCTGCACATCGCTGGCCACACGAAACAGATGGCCGATACGCGGCGGCCCGCTCAACTCGCCCAGCACATGAGGGGCGAGCATTGAGCCGGTCAGGATGGCCGACTCCTTGACCGCGCACAGGTCGACCACACTCAATCCCGCTCCGCCAAGAGGCTCGGGCAACATGACATTGTAAAAACCGAGTTCGCAGGAGCGTTTCCAGACATCGGCGAGGATGGCCTTGGGATGGGCTTCACCCCATTGCAATTGCTCTTTCTTTTCCAGCGGGATGATTTCGTCACGGATGAAGGCACCCATGTCACTGATGATGCGTTTGGCTTTTTCGCTTGGTTCGATCATGTCTAATTCTCTTCGGTGGTTTCAGATCTTGCGATCGCTGTTCTTCCAGTACTCGTCACGAACCAGGCGGCGTACTACCTTGCCGTTGGGGTTCTTCGGCAACTCGTCGATGAAATCGACACTGCGTGGTTTCTTGAATCCGGCAAGGTGTTGGGCGCAGTACTCAATGATCTGCTCCTGGTCCAGACTTGCTCCGGGCTTGAGCACCACAACGGCCTTTATCGCCTCGCCCCACTGTGGGTCTGGTACACCGACGACAGCGGCTTCGAAAATCTGTGGAAGGCTGTACAGCACTTGCTCGACTTCGGTGGGGTAAACGTTGAAACCGCCGGAAATGATCATTTCCTTTTTGCGGTCGACGATAAACACGTAACCCAGTTCATCGACCGTGGCCAAATCGCCAGTCAGGTAGAAGCCGTCGCGCATGACTTCTGCCGTCAACTCCGGCGCCTGCCAATAGCCCTTCATGATGTCCGCGCCCTTGACCACGATCTCGCCGATCTCACCGGGTTTGATGTCTTCGAATTGCGCGTCGACTACCCGCAGATCGGTTTCGAAATAACAGCGTCCGCAAGAAGCAAGCCGCCGAACATCGCCGTCCTTGACGAGATGATCTTGCTCGGTCAACACGGTCACCAACGAGCAGGTTTCCCCCGCGCCATAGCCTTGCGCCAGAATCGGCCCGAACACCTCGATGGCTCGCTGAACCAGCGCCGGAGCCATCGGCGCAGCGCCGTACATCACCAGGCGCAGGCTGCTGAGGTCGAAGCGCTCCACATTCGCGAAATTCACCAAGCGGTTGACCATCGCTGGCACCAGGAACAAGCGCGTCACCCGCTCTTGCTCAATGGTGCGCAGCAACAACTCGTCGTCGTAACGTTCGATCAACAAGTTACAGGCACCGACCGCCAGCAACGGCATGATCTGCATTCCGCTGGCATGGGTAATCGGCCCGACGTGGGCCATGACGTCATCAGAACCCGCACCGCGAACCGGGCTGGCCAGGCTCTTGCGCACCAGCGCCTTGCGGTTGCCAAACGTCAGCATCGCGGCCTTCAGCACGCCCGAACTACCGGAGGTGTAATGCAGCACGGCCAGCTGATCGTCGTCCGGATCAGTGTGTACCGGGGTCTCTGCGCCCATCTCCAGCACGGCATCATAGGAAACATCGCCACCGGTCTCGGCCAACGCGATCACCCATTTCAAATGCGGTAGCGCTTGCCGGTACGAAGCCAGCGCACTGGCGAAATGGCTTGTGGTAACGACCGCCTCACTGTGCGAGTCATTGAGAACGCTGATGATTTCCTCAGGGGACAACCGAGCGTTGATCGGCACTTTGACCATTGCGTTTTTATAGAAAGCAACTTCCGCTTCGACCAGTTCAGCACGGTTCATTGCCAATATCGCAACATGCGCGCCCTGCTTGAGGCCCAGCTTCAATAATCCCGATGCCAGGCGATTGGTGCGTGCCTCCAGTTGCGCATAAGTCAGCCGTTGCCGTGTATCGATAACGGCCAGATTATCGGGCCAATAACGCGCACTTCGGCTCAGTATCTTTGCGAGGTTCACTTTTAATTATTCTCCGAAGTAGATCGAGGGCGACCGATCTTACAAGCGGAGAAAAAATGCTCGCCAATACCACTGTTTGATGAGCACCCATAACAAAACGGGATAGGGCTGAGCGCAAAATTCCGTGCAGCCACGTGCAAAAGTCGCTACAGCCACTTCGCCATATTGCTTGGCGTCGCCTCCTCCCTGAACAGGTCGATCAACCGGCAGCAGACCGGGGACAGATAGCCTCCGGTGCGGGTAACCAGCCCTATCCGACGATTGAACTCAAGGCCATCGACCACCAGATTCAGCGGTTCCAACCCGGCCGAACGGGTCATCTGCCCACACCGCGATATCGTCAGAATGTTGGTACCGTTGATCAACTGAAACAGGGCCTCACTGCTGAAGTCAGCCTCTATGCGCAGCAACGGCGGCGCCAGTCCATGTCGGTGAAAGGCATCTTCCAGCGATTGCCGGATAACGATATGGCCTTCCGGCAGCAGCCACTCCTCACCCTGTAAGTCGCTCAAATCCAGGCGAGGCCTTGCCAGCAATGGGTGGCCTGTATCAGCCACGACAGCGAGACGATCTTCGTACAAATATTCTGTGGCGAACTCGGGCGTGACGCCGGGTAACGGCATCACCACCACATCGATCTCGCCGCTGCGCAATGCGTCCAGCAACTCCTGGGCCAGGCGGCGACGCAGACGCAAGCGGGCGGCCGGGCGTTCGCGCAACAGACGGCGGCAACTGGCGACCAGCAGACCATCGGGAAGCGATGGCGAGTACCCCAATCGCACGGCGCCCTGTTCGCCCGTTCGAATGCTGCGCATCTCTGCCAGTGCATCGTCGTAGTCGCGGCGCAGACGTTTGGCTCGTGTCAGAAATTGCACACCCGCCTGGGTCACCCGCATGCCTGTGGAGGTTCGTTCGAAAAGCATGACCCCCAACAAGGTTTCAACCCGGCGCACGGCTTTGGTTAGCGAAGGTTGGGTGAGGCCCAGCATATCGGCGGCCTTACCGATGGTGCCGCATTGCTCGACAGCGATCACATACTCAAGGTCACGTACGTCCATGGCATTCCTGTTGGTTATGTATCGATAGCTAGTGATGCATTGCGCTTATGTATATCCCGCTCTCAGACTGGAATCAATGTCCAGCCCGTTTGATCCAGTCGACGCTGGCAACACCTTGGCAACCCACGCCATCAGGAGATAACAAAAAAAATGTGCGTCACGAAAAATGAAAAAAACGTTGCAGCAAAACTGGCAGCAAAGTCCTTTAGGTTACTTCCCGTCCTGTTGTTGGCTGCGATCAGCGGGCAGGCCGTTGCCGCTGTAACCACCACCGATCCAATTCAGTTGGGCGTGATGCAGGGTTTTCCACCGGCGATGGATAAGCGCGTGAACAAACTCAACGCTTTTGAAATGCCCAATTTGCGCTGGGCGCTGCGTAATGCGCGATCAATGTCGCCCACCACCGGCATCGACCGGGGTCCAACCGCCCTGCCGCTGATCCCTGGCAATCGGCTCGCCCTGGATGAGCTGAATTTCAAGGTGGGAGACGCATTGCTGACCTTGCCGGAATATCTACAGCAGACTTACACCGATGGTTTCATTGTCCTGCAACGCGGCAAGGTGGTGTACGAGCGCTACCTGGATTCATTCAGCCCTCGGCAGTCGCACATCTGGGCATCAATGACCAAGTCAGTGACGGGGTTGCTTGCCGCGAGCCTCATCGCAGAAGGCAAGATGGACCCGACGGCCCGACTGGCGAGCTATGTCCCGGAGCTGACCGGCACGCCGTTCGGCGAAGCCACCGTGCAACAGAATCTCGACATGCAGGTTCGCGCCATCTACCCGGTCAATCTGCCACCCGATCTGGGGCTGTTTGCGGCGGCCGGCATCCTGCCTCGCCGAGAGGGCATGCCCGACAATATCTATGACTTTCTGAAAGTGGCGACACGCCCACAAGAATCTACCGACACGGACATCTGGTTCTATCAGAACGGTTCGCCTGAAGCGGTCGCCTGGGCCATGCGCAGAATCACCGGGAAAAGTTGGTCGACGCTGGTTTCGGAACGCATCTGGTCCCGTATTGCAGAGGACGATGCCTACGCTCAGGTGGATCAATTGGGTACCGAAATGGCCAGTGGAGGCATGAGCAGCACCCTGCATGACGTCGCTCGATTTGCCGAAGCCGTCCGTCAAGCCGCCGCTGCACGACAGGCCGACGACCCGTTTGCGCAGGCCGTTCAACTGGCGTTGAAGCCCAATGCCAACCAGGCCCTAATCGAAGGCAATCCGAACGCCAAGGAGCGAGCGGGCTATTCCTACAGGAATTACTGGTATCAGAAAAACGACGGTGACGGCTCCGTCGAGGCGGCCGGTCGCTTTGGCCAGCGGATCTATATCAACCCCAAACGAGAACTGGTGATCGTCAAGATGTCCTCCGCACCGGACATGGCGCCCAGGGCTACCAGTGCGAACACCACCGCACATATCGCAGCGCCAAAAGTTGATAGCGTCACGGCCTTCAACAGCATGGTGAGCGCCCTGCTCCCAGCCCTCAAGTAACGATCCATGCCGGCCCTCTCGGGCTGGCCTGACTCCCGGTTTTACAACTCAACGGTACCTGGCGTCCCCGCGCCAGGTGTGCCGACGGGCTTCCTATAACAATAATTAAGAGGCAGACCTCATGGGCTCTCCATCAAGCGGCGGCATTGCGCGGCTCCATCGCCGGCAACTCACCGGCCTGTTCCTGACACCTCTGGCCTGTGCCCTGTGCAATTACGCCAGCGCTGCCGACTTCACCTGGGGTGAAGTCAGTGGCCGTTACAATGGCAGCCTCAGCCTGGGTGGTGTGTGGAGCGCCGAGAAACCCAATGCCGATAACATATTCCAGGGTAACGCCAACGCCATCGGTTACGGTAAACCCGGTGAGTTCAACCCCAGCGGCGGTCGTACGGGCGATGACGGGCGGCTGAACTTTCGCAAGCGCAACCTGGTGTCCTCACCCGTCACCCTGCTGGGTGAAATGGAACTTAACTGGCAAAACTATGGCGCCTTCATTCGCGGCAAGGCCTGGTACGACTACACCCTGAACAACCGTGAAGTCGACTTCGGGCACTCTTCCAACGGTTACCAACCCAACAGCAAGCTCGATGACAGTCACTTTGACGAACTCGCCAAGTTTCAGGGGGTGGCGTTGCTGGATGCTTACGTGTTCGGTGATTTCACCATTGCCGAGCATCCCTTGAATGCCCGGGTGGGCAACCAGGTGATCAACTGGGGCGAAGGCCTGTACTTCCAGAACGGCATCAACGCGATCAATCCCGTCGACGTCGCTGCCTTGCGTCGACCCGGATCGCAGGTCAAGGAAGCGTTGCTGCCGGTGCCGATGCTGTATGGCAACTTCGGCCTGACGGACAGCCTGAGCCTCGAAGCGTTCTATCAACTGCAATGGCGGCGCACGGTGCTGGAAGGTTGCGGCACCTACTTTTCAAGCAACGACTTTCTTCCAGATGGTTGTTTCGGTGTACCTCGTGGCGGAGCGAACGATCCAGCGAGTTTTGCCAACGACCAGATCATCCGCCGTACCGGTGACAACGAACCCTCCGACAACGGTCAGTTCGGTTTCGCATTGCGTTACTTCGCTGATCAGCTCGACACCGAATTCGGCGCCTACGCGATGAACATCCATTCACGCACTCCCTACACCAGCATCACCACGGACCTGCGCCCTGGTCCAGGAGCTGGCTGGATCGCAGGCCGGCAAGACACCAACGGCACCTACTTCGCCGACTTCCCGGAAGACATCCGTATCTTCGGCTTGAGCTTCTCCAGCAACCTGTGGGGGACGTCAGTCTTTGGCGAATACAGCTTCCGACCCAACCAGCCGGTGCAACTGGCCAACGGCGATCTGATCCCAGCCTTTGCCGGCAACCCGGTGCAATTAGGCCAAGCGATCGGCCAGAACATCACCCTTGGTGAGGATGCCATCAACGCCGCACCTGGATCGGTCTACAACGGCTACGACCGGCGCAAGATCTCGCAGCTTTCGCTGGGGTTCCTCAAGTCGCTGCCCCAGGTGCTGGGCGCCGATAACCTCAACCTGATTGGCGAGGCGGGTATGAAGTACATGCACGACCTGCCCGACCTGAATGACCGCCGATATGCCAAGGGGGACCTGTATGGCTCCGACCTGGCCAATGGCAACACGATCGGCTGCGCCCTCGGGTCTCCAAGTCAATACCAGAATCGAGGCTGTTCCACAGACGGGTACACCAGCAAATTCTCCTGGGGCTATCGCCTGCGCGCTCAACTCAGCTATCCGGCGCTGCTGGCCGGGATCAACGTCTCGCCGTTCATGGCCTTCGGTCAGGACGTCAAGGGCTGGTCCTACGACGGCGTCTTTTCCGAAGGCCGCCTGCTCGGGTCGGTCGGGACAAAATTCGACTACCTGCAGGACTACTCGGCCGAGCTCTCCTGGTCGGCCAGTGGCAACACGCCCTTCGCCAGCACCGACAGGGATTTTGTTTCTCTCAGCCTGCGAATGGGCTTCTGATTGATGAGGTACTCCATGAACACCACTTTGTTTCACGCCACCGTACTGGGCACTCTCCTGAGTTTGGGAAATGGTTGTGTCCTGGCCAACGTAGACGCCAGCGAAGTCGCCCGCCTGGGCCAGGATCTGACGCCCACCGGCGGACAAAAAGCTGCAAACGCCAACGGTAGCATTCCGGCCTGGACCGGTGGGCTGACCCAGCCACCGCCGGGGTTCCAGGCCGGCCAGGGTTATGTCGACCCTTACGCTAGTGAAAAACCGTTGTACAGCATCACCCAGACCAACAAGGCGCAGTACGCTCAAGTGCTCACTCCCGGCTACCAGGCCATGCTGGAGAAGTACCCTGACTTCAAAATGCTCGTTTACCCCACCCACCGCACCGCTGCCTTGCCGCAAACCGAGTACGCAGAGATAGTCCGAGAAGCCCCGAAGATCTCACTGGCTGACGGTGGTAATGGTCTGATCGGCTATGAGAAGAGCAGCGTGCCTTTCCCCATTCCTCACTCGGGTATCGAGGTATTGTTCAATCACTTCGTTCGGTACCGCACCGGTGGCTACGAATACTTCCCCACGGAAATGGTGGTGCAGAGCAATGGCAACTTCACCCCGATCCGTCGTGACGTAAAAGTGATGATGGCCTCGGCCATGGGCAATCCCGAGCCGAACCGTTTGTACTACTACCTGGGCAAGGTCATCTCGCCCGAGAGCGTTGCGGGTGGACAGACGCTGATCCACGAACCCATTGACCAGACCCAGGAACCACGCCTGGCATGGAGTTACAACCCGGGCCAGCGCCGCGTGTTGCGCGCGCCCGAAGCAGCCTATGACTCCCCGGTCGGTACCTCGGAAGGTTTGCGCACTTACGACGCCATCGACATGTACAACGGTGCACCGAATAAATACGAGTGGAAGCTGATCGGAAAGAAAGAAATGTTGGTGCCTTACAACACCTACAAGCTGGCCGATCGCTCACTCAAGTACAACCAGATCATCCAGCCCAATCACCTCAATCAGGACCTGCTGCGCTACGAGATGCATCGCGTCTGGGTGGTAGAAGCGACCCTCAAGCCTGGAGAGCGACACATCTACGCCAAGCGCGTGTTTTACGTCGACGAGGACAGCTGGAGCATTCTTGCTGCCGACCTGTACGACGGTCGCGGTGATCTGTGGCGCATGCAGGAAGCCCATACGTTGCAGCGTTATGACGTGCTCTCGAGCCTTCAACTGAGCGACGTTGCCTACGACCTGCAGGCTCGCCGCTATGTGGTGTACGGACTGGAGAACGAAGAGCGCAACACCCAGTTCGGCATCAGCGCCAAGATTGCCGATTTCAGCCCGGCGGCATTGCGACGGTCAGGTCACTGAGTTGCCTGCCCCATGACACCGGGGTGGTCATGTACCACCCCAGTTATTCCTCCCGAGACATCTGCCATGAAAATCCCCACCCGCTCGACGTTGGGTCTGCTCGTTGGGTTGACTACCGCCGCGCTATCGACCTCCCCCTTTGCCGCGCCAATGGCCGATCGCCTGGAGCGCGCCTCCCGGGTATCAGCGAGCGCCAGCCAGGCACCACTCACCGATATCCAGCGCCTGGGCGAACGACTGGTGATGGTGGGAGCAGACGGCCACATTCTCCTGCGTGAGCCAGACGGCCAACTGCAACAGGCCAAGGTGCCGGTGGACGTATTGCTCACCGCTGTACATTTTGTCGACGATCTCCAAGGCTGGGCCGTGGGTCATGACGGTGTGGTGTTGCACAGCAGCGATGGCGGAAAGTCCTGGGACAAACAACTCGATGGCAGGACCATCAATGCCTTGATGCTCAAGTGGGCCGAGGCCGAGGTGGCCCGCCTGGAAAACGCTGTCGGCACCGATAACACCGACAACGAGGCACAGCTACTGGCCCTGGATAACGCCCGTTTCGCCCTCGACGACATCAATGCCGGTGCCGCCGCCGGCCCTTCACGGCCGCTGCTGGATGTCTGGTTTCGCAACGCTCAGGAAGGCTGGGTCGTCGGCGCCTATGGCATGGTTTTGCACACCCGAGATGGCGGTCAGCGCTGGGATTATCTGCCGGACCTGGACAACCCGGAGCGCCTGCACCTCAACGCTGTTCTGGGACTGGTCAACGGTGATCTGCTGATTGCAGGCGAAGGTGGACGCCTGTACCGGCAAGTCAATAGTCAATGGTTGCCGGCCCAACAACTGACACCCGCTTCGCTCTACAAACTCATGCAACTGCGTGATGGGCAAATCCTGGCGATGGGCTTTGGCGCCAGCCTGTTCTCCAGCCGCGACCAGGGTCAGCACTGGCAGGCCATCCCGTTGCCCATCAAGGCCAGTCTCTATGGCGGCGAACAACTAGCCGACGGCAGCCTGTGGCTGACCGGGCAAGCCGGCCTTCTGCTGCACAGTACCGATCTGCGGCAATTCAGCGTCCGCCAGAGTGCTGTCAAAGGCGCCTGGCTTGGCGCTGTCCCCTTGGGCAGCAAACAGTTGGCCCTGGTCGGCAACAATGGCCTGCGCGTGCTTGCCACAGACGAACTGAAGGAACTGCGTTGATGAATTCCCGCTTGAACCTCGACCCACCTCCTCATCAGCTGGAAAACGCCGAACCACGAATGCTGGATTTCATCGAACGAACGCTATTCCATAATCGTCTGGCAGTCCTGGTGTTCTTCCTCGTTGCTTCCTTGTTCCTGGGTTACAAAGCCCTGGCGCTGCACCCGGACGCCAGCTTCTCCCGGATGATTCCGAGCAGTCATCCTTTTATCCAGAACTATCTGCTGTACGAGGACGTATTGCGACCACAGAGCAACGTATTGCGCGTGCTGGTAGAAAATCCCAAGGGCGAGATCCTCGACCCGGCGTTCATGGAAACGCTGCGCGAAGTCAATGACAGGATTTTCTACCTGCCTGGCGTCGACCGTGGAAAGCTCAAGTCGTTGTGGACCCCCAACGCGTTGTGGAGTGAGGTGAACACTGAGGGGGTACGCACTGGCCGAGTGATCCCCGACACCTACAACGCGAGTACCGAGTCGTTGTTCCAGGTACGGCAGAACATCCTGCGTGCCAACATGCTGGGTAGCTTTGTGGCGAACGACTGGCGCTCGACGATCATCCGCGTGCCCCTGCTCGACAACGACCCGCAAACCGGAAAGCCCCTGGATTACGGGGCTTTCAGCGAGGCGTTGGACAAGCAGGTGCGTGAACACTTCAGCGCGCAAGGCGTGACCATTCGGGTGATCGGGTTTGCCCAGATTGTCGGTGACCTGCTGGCCGCAGCCAGCGATATTGCGCTGTTTTTCGCCATCACCGTCGGGTTGATCAGCGTACTGCTGTACTTCTATTGCCGCTGCTGGCGCAGTACCACCGTCACGGTACTGACCTGCCTGCTCACGGTGATCTGCCAGTTGGGTCTGCTCAAGCTGCTGGGCTACGGACTGGACCCCTACTCAATCCTGGTGCCCTTCTTGATCTTTGCCATTGGCATCAGCCATGCCGTGCAGAACATCAATCTGATGATGAGCGAAATGGGCAATGGTTGCGATGCGCTACAGGCGTCGAGGCGTACATTTCGTGCTCTGTTCATTCCGGGCAGTACAGCGCTGCTGGCCGATGCAGTCGGGTTCATCACCCTGCTGGTGATCGACATCGGCGTAATTCAACAGTTGGCCGTGACCGCCAGCATTGGCGTGTTCGTGGCAATCTTCACCAAGATGTTCCTGCTACCGGTGCTGATGTCCTATGTCGGCATAAGCCCTCGTGGCCTGCGTCAACAGCATGAACGCCGCGACTCCAGCTGGCCGATCTTCCGCAGACTCTCGGGCGTAACGCGTAAACCGGTTGCTATCGCTCTGATTCTTGCGAGCCTGGTGTTACTGGGCCTTGGTTACCATGCGCGCCAGGGCCTGCAAATCGGTGACCTGGATGCCGGCGCACCGGAATTCCGCCCGCAAGCTCGATACAATCAGGACAACGCCTACCTGCTCTCCCACTACAGCACCAGCACCGATGTCTACGTACTGATCTTCAAGACACCACCTGAGCAATGTTCGCGCTTCGCCGCGGCCGACCTGGCCAACCAGTTGGAACGGCGTTTGCTCGAAGTGAAAGGGGTCGAGTCTGTGCAGTCGTTGTACGGCACCATGCGCTTCAACATCGTTGCGCGTAATGAAGGCAATCCGAAATGGGCCGAGTTCTCCCGTGACCAGTACGTGATGAACAATGCCCGCTCCGGGGTAGCCGCAGAACTGGTGGACCCGAACTGCAACATCGCGCCCATCAGCCTGTACCTGGCCGACCACAAGGCGCAAACCCTGAGTCGTGTCAGTGAAGCAGTCGAACGGTTCAACAACGAGTACGACACCGGCGAGTTCAAGATCCTCCAGGCAGCCGGGAACGCTGGGATCGAAGTAGCCACCAATCAGGTGATCAAACACTCGGAAAAGCTGATGTTGCTGCTGGTGTTCGTGATCATCTCGCTGGTGGTGTTTTACGAGTTCAAGTCGCTGAAAGTGACCATCGCGCTGATGGCGCCGCTGTACCTGTCGACCGTGCTGTGCGAAGCGGTGATGGCGCACATGGGCCTGGGCGTGAAAATCGCTACCTTGCCAGTGATCGCCCTTGGCGTCGGAATCGGCGTCGACTACGGCATCTACCTGTACAGCCGCATGGAAGGTTTTCTGCACCAGGGGCTGAGCATGCGCGCTGCTTATTTCGAAACGCTGAAGACCACCGGGACTTCGGTGGCATTTACCGGCGTAACCCTGGCAATCGGGGTCTCCACCTGGGCCTTCTCTGAATTGAAGTTCCAGGCTGATATGGGGCTTCTGCTAGTGCTGCTGTTCATCTGGAACATGATCGGAGCGCTGATCCTGATGCCAGCGTTGATCGCGGTTCTGATGCCATCGAGGTCAGACACGTCCGGCAAAGTCGTATAGAGCGGCCCAGCAGCGAGAGATCAAGATTTGACGACAAATATCGAATCAGCAGCGTCATGATGCCGATATCGAATGTCCGCTTGGGTCATTAGCAGCCTATCGCGACCGGCAGCTATCGRCCAATAGCGCCGGTAACGTGCGACAGGAATGAACCCAAACCGTCGTCAACTCACTTATCAAGCTGGGACCAAAGCCCACGGGGCAAATTCCGGTCTTGGTATCAGCTGAAGATCCACCCAGAGCCAGTCGTTTTGTAGGGGGAAAAACGACCAAAAATAAAAAAGGGTCGCGAGATAAAATCTCGCAACCCCTTGAATTATATGGTCGGGACGGAGTGATTCGAACACTCGACCCCTAGCACCCCATCTCCTTTTTCATACTTCTTGAAAGATCCCAAAATTTTACTCTGGATTTTTCCAAGCCAGTATTTACTAGAGCTCCAGCGGTGTTCTGCGCCACGAGAGTCCAGGAACGTCCATCAAGAGCCGACGTTTTTGTGGGGGTAAAAGTAGGGGGGAACCCATTTCATGGCCAAAATCACCATCAAAGAACTCGAGTCGCTGACCGCAACCGATGTCGGCCGGATCCTCAGGTAGGGTGGCAATCTGGCCGGTCGAATCTCAATGGACGATGAAACTCGGCAAGCGCACCCACGGAGTCGGCGAACTCTCCTGATCAACCTCTGAAAAAACCACAACACCGGGGAAATGCCCGGCGTTGTGCCTTCCCCGCAAACCTGCGTTCAACGCTCCAGGTCCTGGCCGGTATTGCGCTCGAAAATCGCCCCCTCGATACCCAGCACTTCACGCGTGTCGGCATAGATCCCCACGCCCTTTTCCCAGACGTGCTTGATCGACTGATCGGCGCAGCGAATCCGGTAATTGAGTTCGAACGGCTTTTGCTGCGACAAGGCATATTGCACCTCGCGCCAGACGTAATCGGCATCCTGCGCCAGGATCAGGCTGTTGTAGGTGAATTCATGGTTGTCCACCAGCCGCTCCGGTGGATACCCGGTCAGTTGCAGGCAACCGGCACTGACGAATTCCATGGTCCAGTCGCGGTTGTTGCGACCGCGATAGATCAGCCCCGGCATGCTGTCGAGCAAGCTCATGCTACTGCGCTGGCTGGCCTGCAAGGCAATCTCGCGCCGCTTGTGTGCAGTGATGTCGCCGGCCACCAGATAGAAACCCTGCAGCCCGCGCTTAAGGCTGACGTCGAACCAGCGCAGTTCCCCCGAAGGGTGAACAAAACGCAGCCGCTGGTTGAAGGAGGTTTCGGGGCGCCGACGCAGTTCATGCAGGGCCTGGCGCCACAACGAACGGTCTTCATGGTGCACATAATCGATGAGATTACGCTCCGTACCCGGCAGATCCATCAGCTCGACCCAGGCCAGGTTGAAGTGGGCGATCTGACCGTTATCGCGCAGTTCGAGCAGCGCCGCAGGAAAGCGATCCATCAGGTGCAAGGGCAGTGTCTGCACGAATGCCTCTGGCCGTTCCATCATCTAATGACGCTCCTCGTGTCTCACCGACGCGGCGTTGTGCACCCACGCCGCCAGCTCCAGGCGCGAGTGCAGGCTGAGTTTCTGCAACAGATTCCTCACATAGATTTTGACCGTGCCATCGCTGATCCCCAGTTCCCGGCCGATCTGTTTATTGCTCATGCCGGCGGCGATCAGGGCCAGGGTCTGCCCCTCGCGCTCAGTCAGGTTGCCGGTGTCGAGCGGATTCGAATCGTGCGCAGGTCGGTGCACCGACTCGCCCTGATCGGCAAGCAGGGCAATCAGGGTCGAATCCAGAACGATCGCGCCCTTGTGGCAATTGCGCATGTAGTCCAACAACGCATCAGGCTCGGTTTCCTTGAGCACATAACCACTGGCCCCCAAGCGCAGGGCGGTCAACAGCTCGGCGCGATCCATCGATGCAGTGAGCACCACCACCTGGCAGTCGAGGCGCAACTGACGCAGTTCGTCGAGCACCTGCAAACCGCTCAAGCCGGGCATGTGCAAGTCCAGCAAGACCTGCTGCGGCGCCAGGCTCACGGCCAGGTTGATGCCTTCGCGGCCACTGGCGGCCTGCCCCACCACTTCGAAGTCGTCGCTGGCGCCGAACAGCTGTGCCAGTCCTTTGCGAAACAACGGGTGATCATCGATCAGTAATAAGGTCGTGCAGTCCATCGAAACTCCCCTGTGGCAGGTCTTGGTGGCGGCGAAGGCCAAGGTGTACGCGGACCCCGTGCGGGCGGATCGCCTCAATGGTCAATCGGGCGCCAATGCTCGCGGCGCGCTCGCGGATAATCGCCAGGCCGAAATGGTTGTCCTCCCCCGATGCCGGGCTCAGGCCGATGCCGTCATCCTCCACCGTCACCGAGACATCACCGTCCTGGTTTTGCCGCAACTCGATGCGCACATGCCGTGCATGGGAATGGCGTACCGCGTTGGCCAGTGCCTCGCGAATGATCTGCAGAATCTGCAATTCGGTTTCCGGGCTCAAAGCGTCATCAGCCAGGCGATTGTCCAGTTCAAAAACGATGATGCAGCGCCGCGAGAACTCGGCGACAGAGTCGGCCAGGGCCTGGCGCAGCGAGCGCCCGTCCATGGTCAGACGAGCACTGGTGATCAGCTCGCGCACCTGGCGCTGCAGCTGGCTCAAGCCGCCGCACAGTTCCTGCAGCGCGGCACTGGCCTGCGCAGGCTCGCCCAACTGCGACTGCAGTAAACGCGCCTGGAACGACAGATAACCCAACTGCTGAGCCACCGAATCGTGCAGTTCTCGGGCCAGGGCGCCGTGCCGGGACGTGGCCTGTTTGCGCTGTTGCTCACGGTTGTAGCAGCGCAAGCGCACGGTGACGCCGACCGCCTGCGCCGCCTCTTCCAGCAACTGGCGCCAGCTTGCGTGGACCTGTTGTGGGGTATCGAGCAACAACACCCCTTTGCTCGAATCGTCGCTGTGCGGCAAGGCACACAGCAGGCGATGTACGCCCCGTTGCCGGCAAGGGCCACAGGCCTGAGCAGCATCAGGCAGTGTCGAGTCACGCCAAGGGCAACGCGCAACACCCTGACAGCCCTCGAGCAATCCGCGCCGTGCCGGCCCCAGGTCTTCGCCGCCCAGGATCAGATTCAGTTTGCAGGTCGGCAACAATGCTTCGAAACGATCCAGAAAACCCGACAAGGCACCGTCAGCGTGCACCTGACACAAGGGCAATCCGGCCAGCAGTTTGCGCACGCTGCGTGCCTGTTCGGGGCGAATACGCCCCAACCAGAGCGGCCACCACTGTGGTCGTGTTCGCACTATCGATAACTCCCCGTCCGGTTGCTCAGCCCTGAGCAAAGACCAGCAACTTCCATGCCCCGAACAGGCGTTGCACAGGACTTATCTCCAAAGACATAGCCCTTTTTCCGGATTGAGAAGATTTTCCCCACAGGAAAGTATCTTCCCCAACAGGAAACAGACTCCCAGTCCAACACCACCTTTCTCGCCCTTCGACAGGCGCGGATCAGCCAGGAAAGCCCACATGACGGATAGACACAGCGCCGCCCCGGACCGACTTCACAGCCTCCCGCGCTATCGCCAGCCGCTGCCTCGTGAAAGCGTCACCCGGCACATCGTGGTCATGCAATCGGCGGCCGCCTGCTCGCCCGTTGTCGGGGAACTGGAACAGCCCTTGGTGCTGAATGGCGAGAGCGCCGACTTTTCCCGGCGCCTGCATCAGGTGCTGGTCAGCGCCACCGTCGGCAGCCATCTCTACATCATGGGCGACGAGGCCTTTATCTGGCGCATCCACGGCGAGGCCCGCAGCGCCGGATTGGAAAATGACGAGATCGACATCACCCGCACGATTGCGGGTGCGCGCCTGGTGTATTGCGTGCACTGCGGCCTGACTCAGGCCGCCGGGCCAGAGGCGCTGCTGACCTGCATCGGTTGCGACCTAGGGCTGGAAGTCCGCGAACACTTTTCCCGCCGCCTGGGGGCGTACCTCGGCGTCTGCACCAACCCCGACCAGCCTTATGCCGGGGTCCGGTCATGAGCGCCGCAATCGAAGTACGGGTCAGCGCGGCGAGAATGCTTACCCCAGTGGTGCGCGAATTCACCCTGCAGGCGTGCGCCGGGCCCCTGCCGGCGTTCTCCCCCGGCAGTCATGTGCAGGTTCACCTGCCACTGGCCGAGGGCAAGCTGCGCAATGCCTATTCACTCACCAGCGACCCGGCGGACAGCCAGCATTAYCGCATCGCCGTACGCCTGCAGGAGGCCTCCCGCGGCGGCTCGCACTACCTGCATCGGCAGGTCCAGATCGGGGACACGCTGCAGATTTCGCCGCCGGCCAATCTGTTCGCCCTGCACTCGACCGCCAGCCTGCACATCCTGATCGCCGGAGGCATCGGCATCACGCCGTTCATGGCCTACATCGCGGCCCTGGAACAACGCAAGGCCCACTTCGAATTGCACTACCTCTGTCGTCCGGGCCTGAGCGATGCCTATGTCGAAGCGTTGCAACAGCGACTGGGATCGCGCCTGCACACCTACGCCAGCCGCCCGGACCTGAGCCGGATCCTGCGTGATCGACCGCTGGGCAGCCACCTATACACCTGCGGCCCGCAACCGTTGCTCGACGCGGTTCGGCAACAGGCCAGGGCACTCGGCTGGCCGCCCGGCCGGGTGCACTGGGAAGCCTTCAATGCCGCACAACCGGGCCAACCCTTCGATCTGGAACTGCTGCGCAGCGGTCGGCGCTTGCGAGTCGGCGCCGAACAAAGCCTGCTCGAAGCCCTGGAATCCGTCGGGCTGCAGATCCCCAACCTGTGCCGCGGCGGGGTCTGCGGCCAGTGCATGACCCGCTACGTGGGCGGCGACATCGAACACCGCGACAGTTTTCTGAGCCCCGCCGAGCAGGCCGACTTTCTCATGCCCTGTGTCTCTCGCGGCTGCGGCCCTTGCGTTTCGCTGGATCTTTAGGAGTCGACCATGACCATTCAATCAAGCCCCGTGCAGAGCTATCGAGACGATTTCAGCTTTCGCAACAGCCCCGCCGCCATCCGCCGTTTTCCCTTCCCCTTCACCGAGGACAGCTACCTGTATTCGGTGAACATCGAACCGGCGACCTCCCGGGATCCCGGCTCGATTTACCAGCACGGGTTCGACATCGACGAACACTACCGCTCGGAAATGGCCGAACGCGCCCTGGTACTGGACAAGGACCCACGGCGTTACCTGGTGATGCCGCACATGCAAGTGGCCGCCTGGGATGCGCTGCAGATGCTCATGGAGCACCTGGCCGCGGATTATCCGCAGTGGTTCTCGCTGGTGCGTGAAGGTGATCACTGGCATTGGCGCAACACGCTGCTGAACATCGATCAGCACTTTGTGTTCGGTGATGCCACCAGCCTGCCCTGCGAGCCGCTGGAGTTCATCGGCCGACAGGTGCAAGGGGATTTCGCCCTGCTCGATCAACGCGACGGCGATCTGTACATGGACGCCGGCCTGGTCACCAGCCCGGCCGACTGGTCCCTGGCCTTCGACGCCGGCATGAGTTTCAAGCAGTGGCACTCGCCGGTGCCCATGGCCCACCAGATGGGCATCTTCGACCGCGCGCTGAAATACCTGCTCAACCTGCAAGTGGGGCAGCCGGTGCGGCGTCTGAACTGGACGCTGACCATCAACCCGCGCCTGGACTCCTCCCCCGAGACTTTCCATGAATGGGGCGCCGACCGCGGCCGCATCACCGCCGAAAACGTCGGGCAACAGGTTCACCTGCGGGTCGAGCTGCAAGTGATGGCCCGCCTGCCGCGCAGCAACGCGGTGATGTTCAGCATCCGCACCTACCTGATCAGCATGCAGGAGCTGGTCACCCAGCCCGGCTGGAGCTGCCGCCTGCACCGTGTGCTGCGCGACCTGCCTGAGCCGATCGCCGACTACAAGGGCATGAGCCGCTACCGACAGACCTTGGTCGAGTGGCTGAGCCGCTTCGACCCGCAAGCCTGAACCCTGACCCACTTTTTTCCGACAAGGACCTTCACATGACGCATTCATGGCGTATTTCTGCACTGGCCGAACGGCACCGCGCACTCGGCTCGAACCTCGAAGACTGGAACGGCATGGGCACTGCCTGGACCTACGACAGCGATCTTGCCGATCACCATCAGGCGATCCGCACCCGGGCCGGACTGATGGATGTGTCCGGGCTGAAAAAAGTCCATTACGTCGGCCCCCACGCCGAGAGCCTGCTGCAATGGGCGACCACCCGCGACATCGCCAAGCTGTACCCCGGCAAGTCGGTGTATGCCTCGATGCTCGACGAGGAAGGCAAGTTCGTCGATGACTGTATCGTCTACCGCACCGGACCCAACGCCTTCATGGTGGTCCACGGCGCGGGCACCGGCTACGAAATGCTCGTGCGCTCATCCCAGGGCCGGCAGGTGGCGGTGCTGTTCGATGACGACCTGCACGACCTGTCGCTGCAAGGGCCGCTGGCGGTGGACTTTCTCGCCGAGCACGTTCCCGGGATCCGTCAGCTGCCTTACTTCCATCACCTGCAAACCCGCCTGTTCGATCGCCCGGTGATGATCTCGCGCACCGGCTATACCGGCGAACGCGGCTACGAGATTTTCTGCAAGGCCGCCGATGCCCCGGCGTTGTGGGACACGATCCTCGAACAGGGCGCGGGCCTGGGCATCATCCCTTGCGCCTTTACCGCCCTGGACTGGTTGCGGGTGGAAAGCTCGCTGATGTTTTTCCCCTACGACAACTCGCAGATGTACCCCTTCGCCGATCAGAAGGCTGGCGACACTCTGTGGGAAATGGGCCTGGATTTCACCGTCTCCCCGGACAAACGCGAATTCCGTGGCGCCGAAGAGCACTTTCGGTTGCGCGGCCGGGAGCGCTTCAAGATCACCGGCGTGTTGCTCGAAGGCGTCCGCGCCGCCCAGGCCGGCGACACTCTGTGGCAAGGCAACCAGCAAGTCGGGGTGGTCACCTGCGGCATGTATTCGCGCCTGAGCAAACGCTCAATGGCCATCGCCCGCATGAGCGTCGCCTGCTCGAATCCAGGCATTGCCCTGCAGGTGCGCGGTAGCCAGGAAAGCGCCGCAGTGACCCACGCCCTGCCCTTCGACGACCCGGAAAAAAACAAGCGCACGGCCAAGGGCTGAGCCTCCAACCACTTTATCCAAGGGGCCTTCGATGGACACTTCCAACGAACATTACATTCTCAAGATCAATTGCCCGGCAGCGTCCGGCATCGTGGCCGCGATCACCACCTGCCTGGCCGGACAGCAGTGCTACATCAGCGAGCTGGCGCAATTCGACGACGAGTTCACCGGGCAGTTTTTCATGCGCGCGGTGTTCCGCTTCAACACCGGCGTGACGGGCGATATCGGTGCCCTGCGCGAGGATCTGGGTGACCTGGCCGGCGGCTTCGACATGCAGTGGCAACTGTTCTGCAGCAGTCAGCCGACCCGGGTGCTGCTGATGGTCAGCAAGTTCGACCACTGCCTGACTGACCTGCTGTACCGCCACCGCAAAGGCGAGATGGACATGCACATCACCGCAGTGGTCTCCAACCACCTGGACCTGCGAGCCATGGCCGAACGCGAAGGCATTCGTTTCATCTACCTGCCGATCACCAAGGACAGCAAGGCCAGCCAGGAAGCCGAGTTGATGCGCATCGTCGAGGACACCCGGACCGATCTGGTGGTGCTCGCGCGCTACATGCAGATTCTGTCCGACGGACTGTGCCAGCAGCTGTCCGGCCGGGCCATCAACATCCATCACTCGTTCCTGCCCGGTTTCAAGGGCGCCAAGCCCTATCACCAGGCCTATGACCGTGGCGTAAAGCTGATCGGCGCCACCGCCCACTACGTCACCAGCGACCTCGACGAGGGGCCAATCATCGAGCAGGAAATCCAGCGGGTCGACCATACCCACCTGCCCGACTCGCTGGTTGCCATCGGCCGCGACACCGAAACCGTAGCGCTTTCCAAAGCCCTGAAATACCACCTGGAACACCGGGTGTTCATCAACCAGGACAAGACGGTGATTTTTCGCTGAGCGAGCCCTTTTCCGATCCTCAGACACGAGACATAGCCACGAGAAACGACCATGACCACACGCATAGCAATCATCGGCGCCGGCCCTTGCGGCATGGCTCAACTGCGGGCATTTCAATCGGCCAGGGACCAGGGAACACCCATCCCGGAACTGGTCTGCTATGAAAAACAGCAAGACTGGGGTGGCATGTGGAATTACACCTGGCGCACCGGCCTGGACGAGAACGGCGAACCGGTGCATGGCAGCATGTATCGCTACCTGTGGTCGAACGGCCCGAAGGAATGCCTGGAGTTCGCCGACTACACCTTCGAAGAACATTTTGGCCGCCCCATCGGCTCCTACCCACCACGGGAAGTGCTGTGGGACTACATCAAGGGCCGCGTCGAAAAAGCCGGGGTTCGCGACTACATCCGTTTCAACAATGTGGTGCGCCAGGTCACCTTTGACGAAGAGACTCGCCGCTTCACGGTGGTCGCCCACGACCACGGCAGCGATACCCAGACCTCGGAACAGTTCGATTATGTGATCAACGCCTGCGGGCACTTTTCGACGCCGAAGATGCCGTACTTCCCAGGATTCGAGCAGTTCGGCGGGCGCATCCTGCACGCCCATGATTTCCGCGAGGCGCTGGAGTTCAAGGGCAAGGATCTGTTGATCGTCGGCAGCAGCTATTCCGCCGAAGACATCGGTTCACAGTGCTACAAGTACGGCGCCCGCAGCATCACCAGCTGCTATCGCACCGCGCCCATGGGCTATGACTGGCCCGCCAACTGGGAAGAAAAACCGCTGTTGCAGCGCCTGGAAAAAAACCGCGCGTACTTTATCGACGGCACCCACAAGCACATCGATGCGGTGATCCTCTGCACCGGCTACAAACATCACTTCCCCTTCCTGCCGGACGAACTGTGCCTGAAGACCGACAACCGGCTATGGCCGATGAACCTGTACAAGGGCATTTTCTGGGAGCCCAACCCGCAACTGATCTACCTCGGCATGCAGGACCAGTGGTACTCGTTCAACATGTTCGACGCCCAGGCCTGGTACGCCCGCGACGTGATCCTGCAACGCATCACTCTACCCGACCAGACACAAAGGGCCGCCGATAATCAGCAATGGCATGCCCGTGAACAGCAGCTTGAAACCAACCAGCAGATGTTCGAATACCAGGGCGCCTATATCCAGCAACTGGTGGACGCCACCGACTACCCGAACTTCGATATCGCCGCGGTCAACGACACCTTCCTGCACTGGAAGCACGACAAGGCCCACAACATCATGGGGTACCGCGACAAGTCCTACCGATCGCTGATGACCGGCACCCAGTCGCCACCCCACCACACGCCTTGGCTGCATGCCCTTGACGATTCCATGGCGGCGTACCTCGCTGAACCGCCGATGTCCGTCAAGTCGATCGGTTGACCCGGGAGCCTCACCATGAACGCACCTCGTGTTTCCCGCCCGCGGGAGCCCGGACTGTTTGCCCGAGCCCCGGCCCTGGAGCGCTATCGGGTGGCCGCCGGCGGCCTGACCCTTGTCGCGTTGCAGCCCGGCGACAGCCTGCAAGTGATCGACCTCGAAGGCCGGCAACCCTGCGAATTGCTGGCCATGGATACGCTCGGTCGCAACACCCTGGCAGCTTGGGCGCTGAGCGGTTCGACTGCCTGCGGCTTCATCGGCGCACGGCTCGCCGAACCGACCTTGCAGTCGCGTCGCATCAACCAGGCCTTGAGCCGGCGCGGGATTGACCCGCACCATCTGCCCAGCGCCATCTCACTCTGGGACGAGGACCGCCCCGCCAACTTCAGCCGCCACTTTATCGCCAGCGATGAACTGCTGGTGATTGTCGCTGCGCCCGCCGGGCCAACGGCTGTCGATCGGCAGTATCGGCCCAGCGAACTGAGGTTGTGGGTGACACGGGCCAATCCCTCGCCGCTGCTGCTCCCGACATTGCCTGAACCCCTGGGCGAGTTAATTGACGAATTCACCATTAGCGCCGGCACCGCCCGCAGTTACACCGTCGGCAAAGGTCAGTATGTGCAGGTGCTGGATGTCGCCGGTCGCCAGTGCTCGGACTTCGTCGCCCTGGATCGACGGGCACTGGATCGCGGCCTGGAACTGGACCTGGACCAGACCGTGACCCGCACCCTGAACGGCAGCGCCTATCCGGCACCGGGACTGTTTTCGAAATTTTTCGACCGGCAGATGCAGCCGATGCTGGAGGTGGTGCGCGACACCGTCGGCCGCCACGACTCCTTCGCCCTGGCCTGCGCCGCGCGCTATTACGAGAGCCACGGCTACTTCGGGCACGACAACTGCAGCGACAACCTCAGCCAGGTGCTGGCACCCCATGGGGTCAAGACCCGGGGCGGCTGGCCGGCGATCAATTTTTTCTTCAATACCGGGATCGACGCACACCAGCAGATGACCCTGGATGAACCCTGGTCGCGTCCCGGCGACTACGTGCTGCTGCGCGCCATGACCGACCTGGTGTGCGGCAGTACTTCGTGCCCGGATGACATCGACCCGGCCAATGGCTGGAGCCCAACCGATATCCATGTCCGCATCTACAGCGGAAAGGAGCGTTTTTCCATCGCCATGAGCACTCGAACCACGGCCGATGCCGACCCGATTCTTACCCGTGAGTCCGCGTTCCACTCACGCACCAGCGCCTTGACCGGCAGCTTCGTCGACTACCGCAACTGGTGGCTGCCGCTGCGCTATGACGGCTATGGCGCGATCGAGGAATACCTCGGTTGCCGCGAGCGAGCGGCGGTGATGGACCTGACCGCCCTGCGCAAATTCGAAATCATCGGCCCCGACGCCGAAGCCTTGTTGCAGTACTGCCTGACCCGCGACGTGCGTCGCCTGGCGGTGGGTCAAGTGGTGTATTCGGCCATGTGCCACGAACACGGCGGCATGCTCGACGACGGCACCTTGCTGCGCCTGGGCCCGGACAATTTCCGCTGGATCTGCGGCGAAGACTACGCCGGGGTGTGGCTGCGCGAGCAGGCGCAAAAACTCGGCATGAAGGTCTGGATCAAGTCCGCCAGCGAGCAGATCCATAACCTGGCGGTGCAAGGCCCGATGAGCCGCGAGCTGCTCAAGCAAATGGTCTGGACCGCGCCCAACCAGCCGAGTCTGGAAACCCTGGGCTGGTTCCGTTTTCTGGTGGGACGCCTGGACGGTTACGACGGCTGCCCGCTGATGATCTCGCGCACCGGCTACACCGGTGAACTGGGCTACGAAGTCTGGTGCCAGCCTGAGGATGCCGAGCGGGTCTGGGACCGAATCTGGGCGCTGGGCCAACCCTTGGGCCTGGTGCCGTTGGGCCTGGAAGCGCTGGACATGCTGCGCATCGAAGCCGGGCTGATTTTTGCCGGCTACGAATTCAGCGACCAGACCGATCCGTTCGAGGCCGGTATCGGCTTTTGCGTACCGCTGAAAAGCAAAACCGATGACTTCATCGGCCGCGACGCCCTGTTGCGGCGCAGCACCCATCCCGCTCACAAACTGGTGGGTCTGCAACTGAGCGGTAACGAAGGCGCCCACCACGGTGACCCGGTGTACCACGGTCGGGCCCAGGTCGGGGTCATCACCAGTGCCTGCCGCTCGCCGCTGCTGGCCAGCAATATCGCGCTGTGCCGGGTCGACGTGGCCTGCGCCGACGTCGGCACAACGCTTGAGATCGGCAAAGTCGATGGCCTGCAGAAGCGCATCAGCGCCACGGTCACCGCGGCGATTTTCTACGACCCGGACAAGAGCCGGGTACGCAGTTGATCGATTAAACGAGCTTGTGCGCCACCTGACTTTGACTGCCCCACTACCACTACTCAGACATGGGAATACGAAGATGGAAGCGACTACGTTCGAGGCCGTACCGCAGGCCGCCGGTTCAGTGGGCAGCCTGCACCGCAAGATCGATTGGCGCGGGGCGTTCTGGGTCGCCAGTGGCGTGCCCGCCCTGGTGCTGTTCTCTATCGGCGCGATTGCCGCCACGGTCGGCAAACCGGCCTGGATCGTCTGGATCGTGTCGATCCTGTTCGGGTTCATACAGGCCTTCACCTATGCCGAAATCGCTGGACTGTTCCCGCACAAGTCTGGCGGTGCCTCGGTTTACGGCGCGGTGGCCTGGGTGCGTTACAGCAAGCTGATCGCACCGGTCTCGGTGTGGTGCAACTGGCTGGCCTGGTCGCCGGTGCTGTCCATTGGCTCAGGGCTGGCGGCGGGTTACATCCTCACCGCCTTGTTTCCCGCCGATGCGCTGATCAACACCTGGCAACTGACCCTGGTCGATCTGGGCTGGATCAAGAGCGGCCTGTCGCTACGGATCAACGCAACTTTTGCCATCGGCCTGTTGATCCTGCTGACGGTCTTTGCCGTGCAACATGGTGGCATCCTGCGCTCGGCACGCCTGACCCTGGTGCTCGGTGTAACGTCACTGATTCCATTGCTGCTGGTGGGTGTGGTGCCTTTGTTCACCGGGGATGCGGCCCAGGCCAATTTCCTGCCGTTGTACCCGCTGGCACATGATGCGGCCGGACAAGTCATCGACGGACCCTGGGACATTTCCGGCTGGTCGCTGATGGCCGGCGGGTTGTTCATGGCTGCGTGGTCGACCTACGGGTTCGAAACGGCGGTGTGCTACACCCGGGAATTCAAGGACCCCAAGCGCGACACCTTCAAGGCGATCTTCTATGCCGGCTTGCTGTGCATTCTGGTGTTCACCCTGGTACCCCTGGCGTTTCAAGGCAGTCTCGGCCTTGGTCAGCTAGTCACACCGGCAGTGCTCGATGCCAGCGGCGCGGTCATCACGCCTGCGGTCTACAGCGGTCTGTTAGCGCCGGCGATCTACAGCGGCATGGGGGTTGGCCAGGTCATGGCGGACAGCATTGGCGGCGGCAAGGTGGTCGCCAACATCGTGCTGATCATGCTGGTCCTGGCCACCTTGCTGGCGATCATGACCTCGATGTCCGGTTCCTCGCGCACCCTGTATCAGGCATCGGTGGACGGCTGGCTGCCAAAATACCTGGGGCGCACCAATGAACACGGCGCCCCCACTGCGGCAATGTGGACGGATCTGTCATTCAATCTGCTGCTGTTGCTGATGTCCGATTATGTATTCGTGCTCGCGGCGTCCAACGTCAGCTACATCATCTTCAACTTCCTCAACCTCAACGCCGGCTGGATCCATCGTCTGGACAGACCTGACTGGGCGCGTCCGTACAAAGCCCCTACCGTGCTGTTGGCAGCCGGTGGCGTACTGAGTTTCGTCAACCTGGCGTGCATGGGGTTGGGTGCCGATATCTGGGGCGCGGGAACGCTGATGACGGGCTTGCTGCTGGCGTTACTGATCCTGCCGGTGTTCTGCTTCCGCCACTATGTGCAGGACAAGGGGCGCTTCCCGCAAGCGATGCTCGACGACCTGTACGTTCAAGCCGATGCCGGCCTGAAACGCGCGGGCTGGTTGCCCTATGCCACGCTGATTGCGGGCGTGCTGGTGGTATACGGCTGCCATCAACTGGTAGCCTGAGCGTCCTTGCCCGCAGGTCTGTGATGAATCATCGGGGTGCAACGGCGCCTCGATGATCGCATCGTCCCCATACAATCAAGACAACGGTGACTCTTTTGATCAGCACCATCCCCGCACTTGCCCGCGATATCGACGGCAAAGCCATCGCTGCCCAGGTTCTCGAGGAAGTTCGAGAAGAGGTTCAAGTACTGGCGCGACAACAGATCTACCCTGCCCTGGCGGTGCTGCTCGTCGGTGAAGACCCGGCCAGCGAGGTCTATGTGCGCAACAAGCTGCTGCGGGCCAAAGAGGTCGGCATCCATTCCCTGGAGTACCGTCTGGCAGAAAACGCCAGCCAGCACGATGTGCTGGAGCTGATCGCACAACTGAACGCCGACGTCACGGTGAACGGCATCCTGGTGCAATTGCCATTGCCGACCCATATCGACGAGGCGGCGGTGATTCATGCGATAGATCCGATCAAGGACGTGGACGGCTTTCATCGGGAAAACGTCGGTGGACTGGTCCAGGGCATCGAGGTCCTGACGCCCTGTACACCCAGCGGCTGCATGCGTCTGCTGCACGAAACCTGCGGTGACCTGAGTGGCTTGCACGCGGTCGTCATCGGCCGTTCGAACATTGTCGGCAAACCGATGGCGACGCTGCTGTTGCAGGCCGACTGCTCGGTCAGCGTGGTGCACTCGCGCAGCGTCGATGCTCCAGCATTGTGCAGGCTGGCGGACATCGTCGTCGCTGCGGTGGGTCGCCCCAATCTGATCGATGCCAGTTGGCTCAAACCCGGGTCGGTGGTGATCGACGTCGGCATCAATCGCATTGCCGGCGAATCGGGCAACCGCTTGGTCGGCGATGTCGATTACGAGAGTGCACGCACCGTGGCCAGCGCGATCACGCCGGTGCCCGGTGGTGTCGGACCGATGACCATTGCCTATCTGCTGAAGAACACCCTGATCGCCAGTCAATTGCAGCGTGCCGCCGCAGCGCGCGAGCGAAAGTCGATCAGTGATGCAGCGTTGACCTGAGCACCACGAAAACGGCCCACTCGAAGGTGGGCCGTGTCGTTCAACAGTAACGATCAGTGGTTGTAGGCACGCTCGTTGTGCTCGGCCAGATCCAGGCCCATTTCCTCTACCGATTCATCGGCGCGCAAGCCGACCAGGGCATTGACCACTTTGAGAATGATCCAGCTGATGGCGAAGCAGTACACCGTCGTCAGCAACACGCCCTTGATCTGCGCCACGACCTGAGCCCCCATGCTCACGCCTTCCACCAACCCGCCCAGGGACGGCACGCAGAACACGCCGGTCAATACCGCGCCAATCATTCCGCCGATGCCGTGCAAGCCAAACACGTCGAGGCTGTCGTCATAACCGAAGCGGCGTTTCAGCACAGTGACGCTCAGGTAGCAGAACACCCCGCACAGCAGACCGATGGCCAACGCGCCGCCTACGCCCACATAGGCGCACGCCGGAGTAATGCCGACCAAACCGGCCAAAGCACCGCTGGCCAGGCCCAAAGCACTCGGCTTGCCGACCTTGAACCACTCGGTGAACATCCAGCCGAGAATCCCCGCGCAAGCACCCAGTTGGGTGTTGAGCATGACAATGCCCGAAGTGCCATTGAGACCGCCGCCGGAACCGATGTTGAAACCGAACCAGCCGACCCAAAGCATGGCCGCGCCGGCCATGGTCAGGCTCAAGTTGTGCGCCGGCATCGGCGTATTCTCGTAGCCCTTGCGCTTGCCGAGGATCAGGCAGGCAGCCAGCGCGGCGACACCGGCATTGATGTGCACCGCTGTACCGCCAGCAAAATCGAGCACGCCCCAGTTATGCATCAAGGCCCCCGCACCGCCCCAGACCATATGCGCCACCGGGGCATAAACCAGGGTGAACCACAGGGCCATGAACAGCAGCGCCGCTGAGAACTTCATGCGTTCGGCAAACGCGCCGGCGATCAGCGCCGGGGTGATGATGGCGAAGGTCATCTGGAAGGTCACGAACACCCCTTCCGGTATCTCGCCGACCAGACTTTCCGGGGTCATTCCGGCGAGAAAGGCCCGACTCAGCCCGCCGACAACACTGTTGAAGGTCACCTCCCCTTCAACCATACCTGTGGTGTCGACCACCATGCTGTAACCGTAGATCACCCACAAAACGCCCACCAGACCGGCGATGCCGAAGCATTGGGTGAACAGCGACAACATGTTTTTCGCCCGCACCAGACCACCGTAAAACAACGCGAGCCCCGGCAGACACATGAACAACACCAGCACCGCGGCGGTGACCATCCAGGCGGTGCTGCCGGTGTTCAAGGTGGGTGCATCGGCCGCCTGCGCCAGCGGCACGAGCGCGCCGGCCGCCAATAAGCCGAAAAGGGATTTGCCGAGAAGACGATTGATCATGTTCAAAGCTCCTGCAAAAGAATGGTAGGTGTCTGGCAGCGAGCAAAATGAGTGTGTACGGGCCTCTTGGGAGACCTCTTGATCATTGAATTTACATGCCGCGGTATTTCAGCCCCTCCGATATCTGTGGCGAGCGAGCTTGCTCCGGGCGGCGATCCGACGCCGGGCTGCGTAGCAGCCCCAAAATTCCGGTAACCATTACGGATTTTGCGAGTGCTGCGCACTCGAACGGGAGCAAGCTCCCTCGCCACAGCTTTTTGTCAGTAACCGGTACCGGAACCCGGAACCCAACTGGTCCCCGCCAATGGCACCCGGGCCATGGCGGCCGACTCCACAGTCAAGGCCACCAGGTCTTCAGGATCCAGATTGTGCAGGTGCGACTTGCCGCAGGCCCGTGCCATGGTCTGTGCCTCCAGCACCAGTACGCGCAGGTAGTTGGCCAGACGGCGACCACCTTCCACCGGGTCCAGACGTTTGGACAGTTCCGGGTCCTGGGTGGTAATACCGGCCGGGTCGCGGCCGTTCTGCCAGTCGTCGTAGAAACCTGCCGCCGAACCAATCTTGTGCAGTTCTTCATCCAGTCGCGGGTGGTTGTCACCCAGTGCGATAAGCGCCGCCGTGCCGATCGCCACGGCATCGGCGCCCAACGCCATGGCCTTGGCCACGTCGGCACCGTTGCGAATCCCCCCCGAAACGATCAACTGAACCTTGCGATGCATGCCCATCTCTTGCAAAGCCTGTACCGCTTGCGGGATCGCCGGCAAAATCGGAATGCCCACGTGTTCGATAAACACTTCCTGGGTCGCCGCGGTGCCGCCTTGCATGCCGTCGAGCACAATCACATCGGCCCCGGCCTTCACCGCCAGCTTGACGTCGTAGTAAGGCCGGCTCGCCCCGATCTTTACGTAGATCGGCTTTTCCCAATCAGTGATCTCGCGGATCTCGGCAATCTTGATCGCCAGGTCATCCGGCCCGGTCCAGTCCGGGTGACGGCAGGCACTGCGCTGGTCGACGCCGATCGGCAAGGTGCGCATGCCGGCCACCCGTTCGGTGACTTTCATGCCCAGCAACATGCCGCCGCCACCGGGTTTGGCGCCCTGCCCCAGGACGATTTCGATGGCGTCCGCCTTGCGCAGGTCGTCCGGATTCATGCCGTAGCGCGACGGCAGGTACTGATAGACCAGATGCTGCGACTGCCCGCGCTCCTCCGGGGTCATGCCGCCGTCACCGGTCGTGGTGCTGGTACCGGCGATTGTCGCGCCTCGGCCCAACGCTTCCTTGGCATTGGCCGACAACGCACCGAAGCTCATGCCGGCGATGGTCACCGGAATCTTCAGGTGGATCGGCTTCTTGGCGAAGCGGTTGCCGAGGATCACGTCAGTGCCGCACTTCTCCCGATAGCCTTCGAGCGGGTAGCGCGACACGCTGGCGCCGAGCAGCAGCAAGTCGTCGAAATGCGGCACCTTGCGTTTGGTGCCACCACCGCGGATGTCATAGATACCGGTCTCGGCGGCACGCTGGATTTCCTGGATGGTCAGGCGATCGAAGGTGGCCGATTCGCGCAGGACTGGAGGGGATTTTGGATTAGTGGAGTCGCTCATATTCTTGCTCCTGGATCAGTACGCGGAGGCGTTATCGACTTTGAAGTTGTACAACTGACGGGCCGAGCCGTAGCGCTTGAAGTCAGCCGCCTTGTGCTCGAAACCGGCGCGGTTGAGCAGAACTTGCAGTTCCTCCAGGTGTTCGGCGCGCATCTCTTTTTCGACGCAGTCCGAACCCAGGGAAGCGACGGTACCCCGCACATAGATGTGGGTTTCGTACAGCGAATCACCCAGGGCATCGCCCGCATCGCCACACACCACCAGGCGCCCGGCCTGGCCCATGAAGCAGCTCATGTGGCCGATGCTGCCGCCGACCACGATGTCGATGCCTTTCATGGAAATTCCACAACGGGCACCGGCATCGCCTTCGATCACCAATAACCCGCCATGAGCGGTGGCGCCTGCGGCCTGGGACGCACTGCCCTTGATCCGCACCATGCCCGACATCATGTTTTCCGCGACACCGACACCAGCATTGCCATGTACGGTGATGCACGCTTTCTGGTTCATGCCCGCGCAGTAGTAGCCGGCGTGCCCCTGGATATCGATGGACACGGCCTGGTTCACCCCGACCGCGAGGTTGTGCTTGCCGTTGGAATGAGTCACCACCCACTCGCGGTCTTCTACGTTATGGACCTGGTCATGCAGCGCCTGATTGAGATCACGCACGGTGGCGGTGGAAAGATCGATGGTTTTCATGTGTGCGCTCCTTAAGCTGACTCGCGTTCCCAGATGTACAGGGTGGCCGGTGCCGGCTCCCAGATCCTGGCGTGTTCGATACCTGGCAGGCTCGACAGCGCCTGATATTCGGAGGCCATGGCAACGTAATCGTCGGTCTCGGCGAGAATCGCCGGTTTGCAGGCAATCGGGTCGCGGATCACCGCAAAGCCATTGCGGGTACCGATGGCGAAAGTGAAGAAGCCATCCAGGTCCTCCAGCGAATGATCCAGCGCCTCTTTCAGCGAGTCGCCTTGTTGCAGGCGCCAGGTCAGGTAGCCGGCGGCCACTTCCGTATCGTTGTCGGTTTCGAAGTGGATGCCTTCGCGCTTGAGTTCCTGGCGCAGACGAAAGTGATTGGACAGCGAGCCGTTATGCACCAGGCACAGGTCGGCGCCGGTGGAAAACGGGTGGCTGCCCTCCATGGTCACCGCGCTTTCGGTGGCCATGCGGGTGTGGCCAATGATGTGGCTGCCCTTCATGCTGGCCAGGCCGAAGCGTTGGGAAATTTCCTGGGGCAAGCCCATGCCCTTGAGGATTTCGATGCTCTGCCCGGCGCTCATGATGCGGATGCTCGGGGCCAGTTCGGCGAGGGCCAGACGGACTGGCGTTTCTTCGGCATGGATCTTCAAGACGGCGGCGCTGGCGTTCTGGAACCAGTCCAGCGAACAGCCGAGACGGCCTTCCAGTTCGCCCATCAGGGTTTTCCAGTCGAAGGCTTCGGTGGTCGCCTGCAGGGTCAGCTTGACCCAGCCATCGGGCACTTCATCGCCATAGATGGCGAAGCCGGCACTGTCCGGGCCACGATCGGTCATGGCCTGTAGCATCGGTTCGAAGAGCTGACCGAGCCGGGATTCCAGCTGCGGATTTTTCAGGTAAAGGCCTACGATTCCACACATGACAACAGTCCTCACTACGTTCGGCAGCCGCAAGTTTCAAGCTGCGAGATGGTTCGCTTGAGCGCGCCGGTGGCGCCTAGAAAAATTCGGTGTAGCGCTGCACTTCCCAGTCGGAAACATGGCGGCTGTATTCCACCCACTCCATGCGCTTGAGCTTGATGAACTCGCCAACGATCTGCGGGCCCATGACCTCGGCGAACAGCGGGTCGGCTTCCAGCGCATCGCAGGCTTCCTTGAGCGATTGCGGCAGGGTCTTGATGCCGCGCGCGGCAATCTGCTCCAGGCTCAGGCTGTAGAGGTTTTCGTTGCAGACGTGGTCGATTTCCAGCTGACGGTCGATACCGTCGAGGCCCGCCGCGATAATCGCCGCGCTGACCAGATAGGGATTGCAACCGGCGTCCGGCAGGCGGAACTCCAGGCGACCGTAGGGCACCCGCACCATCGCTGAGCGGTTGTTGGCGCCGAAGGCAATAAAGGCTGGCGCCCAGGTCGCGCCGGACAACGAGTTGCCCACCACCAGCCGCTTGTAGGAGTTGACCGTCGGCGCGGCAAAAGCACAGAGCGCCGGGCCGTGGGCCAGCAGCCCAGCGGCGAAGTGATAGGCCATTTTTGACAGGCCCATGCCGCTCGGGTCGCTGGCATCAAAGAACAGGTTCTTGTTCTCGGCGCTGCTGATCGACAGGTGAAAGTGCATGCCGTTGCCGGCGCGTTTCGGGTCGGGCTTGGGCATGAACGAGCAGATCATGCCCAGGTCATTGGCAATCTCGCCGGCGGCCATACGAAAGAAGGTGAATCGATCCGCCGAGGTCATGGCGTCGCTGTAGGTGTAATTGATCTCGAATTGGCCGTTGGCGTCTTCGTGGTCGATTTGATAGACCTCGAAATCCACCGCCTGCAACGCTTCGGTCAGGCGCTCGAGGAACACCCGGGAGCGCGACAGGCCTTTGTAGTCGTAGCAAGGCTTGTCCAGGTTGTCGCTGGCGTCGACCAACTGCAGTTTGCCCAGCTCGTCGCGGCGCATCAGGTTGAATTCAGGTTCCAGGCCGGTGTTGAGCGTCCAGCCCTTGTCTTCCAGGCGACGAACCTGCTGCTGCAGAACGTAACGGCTGTCATAAGGATGCGGCTTGCCGTCGACATGACCGATGCACACGATCCGGCCATAACCCGGTTGCCAGGGCACAGGCATCAGCGTGGACAAATCGCCACGGGCCATGAAGTCCGGACCGTGGGGTTCCATGCCCATGCCGCTGATGGCGAACCCGGCAAAACCCGCGCCGTCCTCGGCCACGGCCTTGAGTCCACAGATCGGCACCGATTTGGTCTTGGCCGAACCATGGATATCGACAAACTGCGCAAGCACATACTTGATCCCGTGCTTGTCGATGATGCGCTGGGTTTCTGCTGGCAACATTGCTCGTCACTCCTCGCGAAAAAGGGCAAATCATTGTGGAAAGGCCGTCACTTCCTTTTTATATTCCTGAAAAGAAAGTTAGTTTCCCAATAGGAATGCAAGGCCCTTGCCAGAATCGCGAATGAAAAGCTGAAGTGCCGTAACCAGCGCTTTTGTGCTGTATATATGGGAATATTCTTTTCCCGGTGGGAATACCGCCCAATGGGCTGGAGAGGAACGCCGAGATTTGCACTTTCTCAGTGCGAAACTAATATTACTGAACAGAAAGTGTGCAGGATCTAAAGACTATGCCGACCGAAACCGCCCCGCGCCTCAAGCTCGAGCAATACCTGGGTTTGCAAATCAAACGCCAGCGCCAGGCGCAGGACCTGAAATTGTCCGATGTGGCGAAAATTGCCGACATCAGCCAAGGCATGTTGAGCAAAATTGAAAACGCCCAGGTCTCCACCAGCCTCGATACCCTGAGCCGTCTGTGCGACGTGCTCGGTCTACCCTTGTCGAAGTTGTTCAGTGAGTACGATCAGCAAGATGGCAGCGCGCAGTTGGTCAAGGCCGATCAAGGTATGGAAGTGGTTCGTCGCGGAACCGAGAAAGGCCATACCTACCATCTGCTCAATCACACACGCGGGCCGAAGAAGAGTTTCGAGGCCTACATGGTGAGCATGGATGACGCCAGCGAGGAGTTTCCGACCTTCTCCCATCCGGGCACCGAGTTTCTCCACCTGCTCGAAGGCGAATTGATTTATCGCCACGGCAATCAGCTGTATCGCATGGAAGCCGGTGATAGCCTGACCTTCGAAGGAGAAATCCCCCATGGCCCGGAACAGCTGGTGCAAGTGCCGATCCGCCTGCTGTCGATCATGAATTACGGCAACGACAAAGAATAATCCCCGCCCCACTCCCCGTTCGATTCCAACCCTGAGGCCGACCTGTGTCGGCCTCAGGCGTTTTCCTGCCAGTTAAAAAACTTTCACAAAAATTCTGGACGCGGCGCGGGCATTCCCCTATAAAGCCAACTTCAGGAATATTTTATTCCCCATAAGAAAATTCACTCACGGACGAGATTGCTGTTTACCCATGTTTTTTTCGCTATGCGATGAGCTGCCGCCATCTTCCCGAGGACGTGTCATGCAACACGAAAAAAACCATTTCATCATCAAGATCACCTGTCCCGCGGTGTCCGGCATCGTCGCGGCGGTCACCACATACCTGGCTGACAACGGTTGCTACATCGGGGAGATGGCGCAATTCGACGACGACTTCAGCGGCCGATTTTTCATGCGCGCGGTGTTCCGTTTCAACGACGGACACTTGGGTGATATCCAGCAGATCAAAGAAGGCTTCAGCGACGTCGCCAACGCATTCGACATGACCTGGGAACTGCACGACACCCGCGAACCGATGCGCGTACTGCTGATGGTCAGCAAGTTCGACCATTGCCTGACCGATCTGCTCTACCGCTACCACAAGGGCGAGATGGACATGACCATCACCGCCATCGTTTCCAACCATCTGGACCTGCGGCCCATGGCCGAGCGCGAGGGTATACGCTTCATCTATTTGCCTGTGACGAAAGACACCAAGGCCCGGCAGGAAGCCGAGTTGATGAAAGTTGTCGACGACACTGGCACCGAACTGGTGGTGTTGGCGCGCTACATGCAGATCCTTTCCGATGACCTGTGCAAGCAACTCTCGGGCCGCGCGATCAACATCCATCACTCGTTTCTGCCGGGATTCAAAGGTGCCAAGCCTTATCACCAGGCTTACCAACGCGGGGTGAAACTGATCGGCGCTACGGCGCACTACGTCACCAGTGACCTCGACGAAGGGCCAATCATTGAACAGGAAGTGCAGCGCGTCGATCACGTTTATCTGCCGGACGATCTGGTCGCCACCGGCCGTGACACAGAAACCGTGGCCCTGTCCAAGGCAGTCAAGTACCACCTGGAGCACCGGGTTTTCCTCAACCAGGACAGAACGGTGATCTTTCGATGAACACGCCCAGACTGATTGACGGAAAAGCCGCCGCCGCGCGTGTGCTGATCCAGGTTCGCAAGGACGTGGATGATCTTCGCGAGCAAGACATTCAACCGGCCCTGGCTGTGATTCTGGTGGGCAGCGACCCGGCCAGCCAGGTTTACGTGCGCAACAAGATCCTGCGCGCCGAAGAGGTGGGCATTCGCTCCGTGGAGCATCGACTGTCCAGCGACACCAGCACCGAACAACTGCTGAACCTGATTGGCAGGCTGAATGCCGACCCTTCGATCAACGGCATTCTGCTGCAATTGCCGTTGCTGGCTCACATCGACGAATTGCGCGCCCTGGAGGCCATCGCCCCGGTCAAGGACGTCGATGGTTTTCACAGTGAAAACGTCGGTGGCCTCAGCCAGGGCCGCACGGTGCTGGCCCCCTGCACGCCCAGCGGTTGCCTGTACCTGTTGGAACAAACCTGCGGCGATCTGCGCGGTAAACACGCGGTGGTGATCGGCCGCTCGAACATCGTCGGCAAACCCATGGCCGCCCTGCTGCTCAAGGCTGATTGCTCAGTGACCGTGCTGCATTCGCGCAGCCCGGATCCGCAGGCGTTGTGCCGTCAGGCCGACATCGTCATCGCCGCCGTAGGGCGCCCACGGCTGATCGACGCCAGCTGGCTGAAGCCCGGCGCGGTGGTGATTGATGTCGGCATCAACCGCATCGACGACCAGGGCCGCAGCCGTCTGGTGGGCGACGTCGATTTCGACAGCGCCCTGCCCCACGTCGCGGCGATCACCCCGGTTCCCGGTGGCGTCGGCCCGATGACCATTGCCTTTTTGATGAAAAACACCGTGACCGCAGCCCTGGTGCAACATCAGGCTCAACGCAGCCAATCGGAGGCCCTATGCCGTTCAATCTATTGAAGTACGGGTTGAGTTCGGAGTATCCGGTGGAAGTCGATCTACCGCCGCCCCGGGAACTCAAATCGAGCTATGACGTGGTGATCATCGGTGCCGGCGGCCACGGCCTGGCAACCGCTTATTACCTGGCCAGGTACCACGGCATTACCAACATCGCGGTACTGGAAAAGTCCTATCTGGGTGGTGGCAATACCGCGCGCAACACCGCGGTGATCCGCTCCAATTACCTGACCAGCGAAGGCGTGCGCTTTTACGCCGAGTCGGTGCGGATGTTCCAGGGGCTGTCCAACGAATTCGATTTCAACATCATGTACTCCGAGCGCGGCCAACTGACCCTGGCCCATACGGATGCCACCGTGCGTTCGTTCCGCCAGCGGGCCGAGGTCAACAAGCACTTCGGTGGTCGCACCGAAATGATCGACCGCCAGCAGATTCGCGAACTGGTGCCCAGCCTCAACCTCGACCCCGGTCACCTGCCGGTCATCGCGGGCCTCTGGCACATCGACGGCGCCACCGCGCGCCACGACGCCGTCGCCTGGGGCTACGCCAAGCAGGCGGCCAAGCGCGGCGTGGAAATCCACCAGCTCACTGAAGTGCAAGACCTGATCATCGAGAATGGGGCAATCACCGCCGTGAAGACCAATCGCGGCACCATCAAGTGCGGCTGCGCGGTGCAGGCGATTGCCGGGCACAGTTCGCTGCTGATGGCCAAGGCAGGGATTCGTTCGCCGATCCAGACCTTTCCGCTGCAAGCCATGGTCACGCAACCATTCAAACCTTTTCTCGATCCGCTGGTGAGCTCCTCGGCGCTGCATTGCTACGTGCAACAGACCAGCCGTGGTGAGGTGGTGTTCGGCGGCGGCTCCGATCCTTATCCGCTGTTCAACACCCGTTCCACGCTCGATCTGAAGGAAAGCCTGCTGGCCCACGCCATCGAAATGTTCCCGTTTCTGGCCAACGCCAAGCTGATGCGCCAATGGGCCGGGATCACCGACATGACCCCGGATTACAGCCCGATCATGGGGCTTTCGCCGGTGAAAAATTACTACCTCGACGCCGGTTGGGGCACCTGGGGTTTCAAGGCGACACCGATCTGCGGCAAGACCATGGCAGAACTGGTGGCCAGCGGCGGCAAGGTGCCGGATCTGATCAAGCCTTTCGGCCTCGAGCGCTTTTCGACCTTCCAGCAAGTCAACGAAATGGGCGCTACGGCGGCCAGCCACTGACGGAGAGCGGACCATGAAAATCATCAATTGCCCGCTCAACGGGCCACGCAATATCAGCGAATTCACTTATGGCGGCGAGTTCAAGCCAATGCCCGATCCCGTTCGCTGCAGCGATGCCGAATGGGCCGACTACGTGTTCAACACCGACAACCTCGCCGGCGTGGTGCGCGAATGGTGGATGCACACCCCTTCCAGCTACTGGTTTCTGGCAGAGCGTCACACCGTCAGCGATGAAATTCTTCGCACCTTCGACCCCAAGGAACTCTTCACCGCCCGCGTCGACTTCAGCGCCGCCCAGGAGATCGCAGGATGAACCGCCTACCCGCCCCGATGGGCCTGCTGATCGACCGTGATCAGCCGCTGGATTTCAGTTTCGACGGTCATCGCTATCAAGGCCTGCAAGGCGACAGCATCGCCAGCGCCCTGTTGGCCAATGGACGCTTCCTGATCTCGCGCTCGTTCAAATACCACCGCCCGCGCGGCCCGCTGACCATGGCCGGACAGGACGCCAACAGCCTGGTGCAACTGCCCCAGGAGCCCAATGTGTTGGCCGATGCTCACGCGCTGTCGGCCGGTTTGCAGGTCACGGCGCAGAACGTCAACGGCTCACTGGACAACGATCGCGATGCCTACCTGGGCAAGTTCTCCAAATTCATGCCAGTGGGCTTTTACTACCGTTCCTTCTACAAACCCAAGGGCATGTGGAAAGTCTGGGAACCGATCATTCGCAAGAAGGCCGGCCTCGGCGTGCTCGACCTGACCCTCCAGCCCGAGTATTACGACAAGGCTTACCTGTTCACCGACGTTGCCGTGATCGGTGCCGGGCCCGCCGGACTGCATGCGGCGCTGACGGCGGCCAATGCCGGGGCGAAGGTGTTGCTCATCGAACAACAACCGATTCTCGGTGGTTCGTTGACCTATGCCCGTTTCGATATCGAAGGCAAGAGAGCCGAATCCCTGCGCCGCGAGCTGCTCGCTGCGGTGGAACAACACGCCAATATCCGGATCCTCACCGAGGCGACCTGCAACGCCTGGTTCACCAACAACTACCTGCCGGTCATCCAAGGCAAGCGCATGTACAAGGTGCGTGCCCGCCAATGCCTGGTGTGCAGCGGCGCTTTCGACCAACCGGTGGTGTTTCGCAACAACGATTTGCCGGGCGTGATGCTGACCAGCGCTGCGCAACGCTTGATGAAGTTGTATGCAGTCAAGCCGGGCAAACGCGCGGTGGTGCTGACGGGTAATGATGACGGTTACCTCGCGGCTTTGGATCTGCACGATCAGGGCGTGGAAGTCGCCGCAGTGGTGGACTTGCGCAATGCACCGGGGAACGTCGCCCTGCTGGCGGCCTTGGCGCAACGCAAAATCCGTTGTTTGAGCAACAGCACGGTGTACGAAGCCCTGCACGAAAAGGGTATGCGGCATGTCACCGGCGTCGACGTACGCAAGATCACCGCACAAGGTCAGGTCGCCGAGAGTGGCCTACAACTGGATTGCGACTTGCTGTGCATGTCCGCCGGTTACATGCCGGTCTATCAACTGCTGTGCCAAGCCGGCGGCAAACTGGCCTACGACGATCTGCGTGCCGAGTTCACTCTAAGCGGCCTGCCAAAGAATCTGAATGTCGCCGGTTCGGTCAACGGTCGTCACCAGCTGGATAACGTGATTGCCGACGGCGTGAATGCCGGTGCCGAAGCCGCCCTCGCGCTGAGCCTGACGGTCGGCACGCAACGCGCGCCGTTCAGCGGTGAAGCCCGGGTCAACTTCAACTGGCCGATCTTCCCCCACCCCAAAGGCAAGGACTTCGTCGACTTCGACGAGGATCTGCAAGTGGCCGATATCGTCAACGCGACCAAAATCGGCTATCGCGACGTGCAACTGGTCAAGCGCTACTCCACCGTGGGCATGGGCCCTTCCCAGGGACGTCACTCAGCGTTGCCCACCGCACGGTTGGTCGCCTGGGCTACCCAGCGCAACATCAGCGAAACCGGGGTCACCACGGCACGCCCACCCTTTGTGGCGGAAAAGCTGGCGCATGTTGCCGGCAGGGCTTTCGACCCTTACCGCCAGACACCTATGCACGCCCGGCATGTACAAGCGGGGGCAAAGATGATGCCCGCCGGGATTTGGCAGCGGCCGGCCTACTATGGCAGTGCCAAGGATCGCGACGCCTGTATGCAGGCCGAAGCACTGCACGTGCGCAACAAGGTCGGGATTATCGATGTATCGACTCTGGGCGGTCTCGACGTACGTGGCCCTGACGCCGCCGAACTGCTCAACCGCATGTACACCTTTGCCTTTCTCAAGCAACCGATCGGTCGCTCTCGTTATGCATTGATGACCAATGAGCACGGCGTCGTGATCGATGACGGTGTGTGCGCTCGTTTCGCCGAGAACCATTTCTACGTCACCGCCACCACCAGCGGCGTCGACCGCATCTATCAGCAAATGCTCAAGTGGAACGCACAATGGCGCCTGGACGTGGACGTCGCCAACGTCACCGCCGCTGTCTGCGCGGTCAACGTTGCCGGTCCGGATTCACGCCAGGTGCTGGAGAAAGTTTGCACCGATCTGGATCTGAGCGCCGAAGCGTTCCCTTATCTGGGCGTCCGCCAAGGTACGGTTACCGGTATCAAGGCCAGGTTGTTGCGAGTCGGTTTCGTCGGCGAACTGGGTTATGAAATCCACGTACCCGCGCGTCACGGGCTGAAACTTTGGGACGCGCTGATCGAGGCTGGCAAAGCACACGACATACGTCCCTTCGGCGTCGAAACCCAGCGTCTGCTGCGCCTGGAAAAAGGCCATGTGATCATCAGCCAGGATACCGATGGCATGACCCATCCGGCGGAAATCGACATGGGCTGGGCGGTCAGTCGCAACAAGCCATTCTTCGTTGGCCGGCGCTCGGTGGATATCCTCGAAGCCCAGCCACAAAAACGCAAACTCGTTGGGTTCACTTTGCCCAAGGGCAGCCTGCAACCGCTGGAAGGCCATCTGGTGCTCAATGGCCCGGACATCAGTGGCAACGTCACCTCCTGCGAATATTCCGCAAGCCTGGGCAAGATCATCGGCCTGGCCTATGCCGGCATCGACCAAAGCTCGCCGGGACAACGAATTCCGATCCGCGTCGAAGGTGGAATCGTGGTCCAGGCCGACGTCGTGCCGTTACCCTTCCTTGATCCCACTAACTCGCGCCAGGAGCTTTGACCCATGACCAGCCTGAGACAACAACCTGGCACCGGCCATCCTGCCCTGGCCCTCTTGTCCAGTTGCACGCTAACCGACCTCACCGACCTGCCACGGGTGGGTTTTCGCGGTGCACACAGTGCGGAATATTTGCTGAGCCGCCACTTTTTGCTACCGGACGCTCCCAACCGCGCGGTCGTACAGGATGACGGCAGTCAAGTGGCGCGCCTGTCCCAGACCGAGTACCTGTTGCTGGGCAGCCCCCAGGATCAAGGTGAGCGTGTTGCAGACGAAGAGGCCCGTTGGGAGCTGGACCACAAGGCCAATTACCTGCTGCCGCGCCAGGATAGCCATGCCTGGTTTCAACTCAGTGGCGATCACCTCACAGAGGTCATGGCCAAACTCTGTGGTGTCGATTTGAGTCCGCAGGTTTTTGGCACGGGCACGGTCGCGCAAACCTCGGCCGCGCGTATCAACGTGATCGTGATCAACGCCAGTACCCTGCAACAGCCGAGCTTATTCATCCTGTGTGACCGGACATCGAAGGCTTACTTCAACGCGGCGTTGCTGGATGCAATGGAGGAGTTTTCGGGGTTGGCAACGGATGGGACGCCAGTCTGACGCTTATCAGAAACAGGTGAATCGAAGATCACCCAGGCGTTACAACAACGGACGTCTACTCACACGAAAGCGGTGAGGATTCCACCAAGAGCCAGTCGTTTCGTAGGGGTAAAAACGAAGAAAAATAAAAAGGGGTCGCGAGATAAAATCTCGCAACCCCTTGAATTATATGGTCGGGACGGAGTGATTCGAACACTCGACCCCTAGCACCCCATGCTTGAAAATGGGCGCAATCCCCAGCATTTGTTGAGTCTTCTACTGGCGCTCGCTGCAAACGGTGCCCTACAGAGCTCAACCGAAAATAGCGAATCCCCGAAAAAGTCCCCACACCTTTTCGGCCCTCCCCGGCGTCCTGCCGACCGAACACCAATCCCTTCATTCACTATCTCCCAATGCTACGCTGAAATCTCCACGGAGGATTCGCGATGCCAAATTCTGACTTGCTCCCTTCCCTGCTGTTCAAGCTCAACGAAAACCAACTCGCCCTCGAAGCCGCCATCCTGGAGCTTTCGAATTGGGTCGAGCAGCGCGGATCGGCTGATGTCGCCGACAATGTGCGCTGCGCCCTGGAAGCCATCGACAAGAACGAAGAGTTCATCAAGATGACGCTCGCGGTGATGATGGCGCCGGAGTGACGGCTATCGGCCAAAGCAGACTCTCACCACTCCGAACTCTGATGGTTCATTGAACCGGGGTCTTAATAGCGAAAACTAATATCAAACTGTAAAACGGGGCTGCTTGGCATAAAAAACTAAACAATCATCAAGCTGTAGCATCAAAAATAATGCGTCTAACATTACTCAGTTTCATCCTTGCTTTTTCTTCAAGCTAAGCTAGCGTTAGCTGGGAGGTCATACAACCCCTAACTTTTTTCTCGCAGGATATAAGATGAATAATCAATCAGCCCCACCTGAAAGTTCGACGGCCTATGAACAATTACAGCAATATGTGTCAGAAAACTCTCAAACACCTCAAGATGACGATGAAGAGCAAAAAACTACAGAGGGATGGCTAAAAAAACAAACAGGTCCAAAACCAGAGGGCTGGATGAAAAAGAAAGTATCGCCAGAGACCTAGAACTAAAGCCAAAGAGAAAGGTGCAACATGCGCATGTTATATCCCAATCCACTCAGTTTGGAAAATACTGGAGAGACACCCTTCCCTGATTACTCAAAAACAACGACAACTCTGATACTTCAATCCACTCCTTTTTGCAACATTGCATGTTCATATTGTTATTTAGGGGACAAAGACAACAAAACCAAAATGAGCTTAGAGTCCCTCAAAAATAATATACGCGCACTCAATTCTTCCGGAATGCTCGCTGACAATGTCAACATCAGCTGGCATGCAGGTGAACCTCTGGCACTCCCCGTTGAATATTATGAGGAAGCCGTAAATTTCATTAAATCCGAACTAAAATCCAACATATATTTTCAGTTGCAAACGAACGCCACATTGATTGACGACAAATGGCAACGTTTTATTTCTAATGGTGATTTGCATATTGGGATAAGTCTTGATGGCCCTAAAGAAATTCATGACAAGAACCGAGTGCGTCGCAATGGCCAGGGAACCTTTGAAGCCACGATGCGTGGATTGAAGCTTGTTCAGGATACAGGTGTAGACTTTGGTATCATCTCGGTTGCAGATGAAGAAAGCCTAAAAAACCCAGAAAAATTGTTTGATTTCTTTTCCTCTTTGAACATCCGAAACGTCTCAATCAATATTCCAGAGAAAGAAGGTGAGAACAAAATTGGATTGCGATCCACTCGACCTGTAGAAGACTTGATTAAATCCTTTATCCAATTCTTTTACGCCAGAAGAAACATCCCACTAAGTGTTAGGATCACGCAGATTGAGCGTATGCGAAAACTACTGCTCGGCAATCAAGAATCCATGACGCTTTGCGAAAACATTCCTCTTTCCATACTGACAGTCTCTACCCATGGAGAGTTATTTACTTTTTCACCTGAGCTGCTTGGCTTTGCTCATGAAAACCTTGGCAGTTTCTCAATTGGTGCTCTAGATAGGAAAGTTGTTTTAAATAACAAAAAGCTAATAAGCTTCACTCAAGAAATAGAAAGCGGAGTCGATCTCTGTCGGAAAACCTGTGCTTATTTTCGTGTCTGCGGCGGAGGTCATCCTGCCTCAAAATTTTTTGAATTAGGGCATTTCGCGGGTACAGGACATACTAGCTGTCATATTAATACAAAGCTCTTTGCAGACACTATCTCAGAGCTTTTGCTGAGCGACTTAGATTTTCGAACGTCGCCAGTCAACTAGCTTGCAAGCCGGCTAGCCTGGATAGAACGTCCTCTTTCGAAGGCCTCTGCAGATAAATTTACATCTCAGCTGTCGTATAATCTTCTGTCTACTCTGAGTTACGCCTTCTTTATAGCGCCAGATTCATTTCGATCCTGAGTCTGTTCACAGGTCGCGTCTCGCCCTGAGGAAGTCAGTCAACCTAAATCAAGATTATTGAGGAGCGGTGACGCACGCCTCCTCAAAGCATTCAAATAGGTGGTTTCATCGTAAGGCGTCCTGCCGACCGAACACAATCATTCGCATGACGTATTTTCTTTGCTCAAAAGCCTCCAAGCTTCGCAAGAGTCAGCACGATAATAAAAAGCCCCATGGCTATACACACAAGGCCATGTATCCAACTGAACCACCTTCGCCAAGGTTTGTGCCAGGATTTCGGCATCAAGGGTATCGTCAGAAAGCCCCATTTCCCTAGAGCGCTATTGCGGGTCCAGATACCTGTTACGCCTGCCGCAATGAATAGCAATCCAACAATTATGATGAAGATGACGCTGACGATTGTGATCATACCCCCACCTTGCGCTTACTAATGAAACGCCATCCAAATGACTGAAGCCTTCTACTCATCGTAGCTCCTACGTCCTCAGCAGAGATGCGGACCATGGGGCAAGTGACTCCGAAAGGCTACCGACCCAATCCGTCATACGCTTGTTCACAGGTTAGTCCCCGGATTCTGGCTTGGTCAGCAGCTGCAGCCAGGTCGCCCGCTCGCTGATCAGCGCGCTTGAACACGTCGGCAAGCACAGCCGCGGCGCGGGCAGCTGCCTGGCTTGCGGCGGCAGTACAGGAATGACCGCTGGCTTCACTGGCAGCGAGTCGACGGGCAAGGTTGTCGGCGGCGAACTGCACGCCGTCAGCAGAAGCGCGAGCGGTAACAGCATCAGCCGTCGCTTGATCGATGATGCGTTGGCCATCTTGAACCGCCTTGTTGATTGACTGTTGATAGGCCTGCTCCCTAGTGCGCTCAGCAGCCTCATTGAGCGCTCTCGCCTCGGCGTCCTGGGTGTCGCGGGCATTCCATTCCGCCTGCCACTTTTCATCTGTGACCGTCACACCGTGGTGGTAGGCACCAAACAGCAACCCGTCCACCAGAGTCAGTGCAGCGATACAAGGAAGGACCCGCAGCCAGATCAGATTCATCGCACGTCCCTGAAGAAAACGTGACCGCCCAGCTTTAGGGTCTGTTTCGCTTTCGCCGCCCAGGCCGGCGCCTTGATGGTGGTCGCGTAGTAATGGGTGGCACCGTCGGTGGGGTCCGGCACCTTTCCATCGATTACCTGGTCAGCGGCAATCCGCGCGAGCGCGAGCTCGCGGAACGGGATCTGCTTGGCGCCACTCAGGTAGGCGAAGTTCGGGTCGTTCCTGTTCCAGCAACTGAACTGGTACGACTTCTGGCACACACCGGCATAGCCCTCCCCCCACCACGACTTGTCCTTGCCGTCGTTTACGCGGTTGCGGATGGTACAGGCCACGGCAATCTGGCCGGCCAAGGACTCGCCGCGGGCCTCGCCCCATAGCGTGCGGGCGAGGATGTCGCGGTCTCTCTCGGATACGGTCATCACTTTTCTCCGGGCAAAAAAAATCCCGCTCGATGGCGGGTGCGTTGTTCGGTGGCTGCGCGTTACATCACGCCGATGGCTATCGCTTCGGGATCAGCGACGATCACCGGAACCGCTGGCTCGCTCGGCCAGACAGGCGCGGCGTACCACGTCGGCTGAACCGTGACCTTGCCCAGGGAAAACTTGTAGGCCTTCCAGGCTTTCAGATTAAGCAACAACGCCGAGTGCTCGGCTTCATCTTCTTCGGTCGCATCGCCGGCGTCGATGCCGTAACCGATCGTTTCGACACGGTCTTGAATGCGGGTGATCTGCAGCACCGCTCTGGAATTCTTTGCGGCCAGCTCTGTATTGGCTTCGGCCAGTTGCGCAGCCTGTGCAGTGGCGTTCTTCATGGCTTTGGTGATCAGCTGGGACCAGTCGATACTCATGTTGGCAGCTCCACTTTTCCATTAGTTGTTACAATAATAGGTTTTGGAAATCGGACTGCTTCAGATGCGTCGAACCCATGAGGTAAGAGTAACGTAAGCTCAATCTGGCCATCTTTCCTTGTTACATCTCCGATTAGCCACGGATTCTCTACAGCATTGCGCGGTAGGGTGCCACCCTCTGGGAGCGGGGTGAAGTCTAGGACTTCTCCATTGAGGACAAGAATGTCACCAGATACAATTACCGAGAGCTCATCATCTCGGCATTGTGGACTCAGGTTGATCTTCATTTAGTACCATCTCCCGATAGCGAGTGCATAGCAACCAACGCTGCCAATTGTATATGTCGTAAAATAAGCAGAACCAACATATACGTTGTTATACATTGGTTGCCCAACGTAGTTCCGAGGGTCGGCACCGTTCCCAACTGACGCAGTGAGGGACAGGTAAGGTGGTGGTGTGATGAATGCGATAGGGTATGTCCAGCTAATTGAACCAACACCAATAGGTGGTACGAGTGATGCAGTCGCTGTCCAACACATCTGCGTGCCGTCTGCGTAACGGATATACCAACCATTAGCGTTAGTACCTGATTGGAAGATTGAACCAGTCGGCAATCCTCCCGCTGTGGATACAGTGCCGAGCATGTTTGTGGAAGTTACAACCCTACCCCAAGCTGTCCAGCTACCGTTGATTTTAGTACGGGACCAGACGAAGCCCGTGTTAGCACCGGTGAAGGTCTGAGTAAAATACAAAGTGGTCAAAGGTTGTACCAGCAAAAAACCGTAAGTGTCTGATGCTGGTGTGTTGGTAGCAGCCGAGACATAGTAGAATCCGAAGGTTTCTACGCTGTTTAACGATGGGTTGTTGAGTGGAATAGGGGCATCAAATCCATAGTTGATAAACTTATTGTAAAGTTCATCAAAGTTCGCTTGAGACTTTGTAAATGCGGAACGGGGTGTATCGCCACCCACGCCTGTAGGTGCTGTACCCAAGGCGATAGTTTGTTTAGCCATGTTGAATTTCCGTAATTAAGTACCGGGAAGACGTGCGAATACAGCGGCGGGTGCCCCTTGGTCTGTCCAAGGTCCAGCGCCTGTGTCAACTATGTACAACTGCAATCTGTTTTCTGAATAGTTGAAACGGACACCGCAATCTTGCCAGTTGATACTTTGTGGCTTGAGTACACCCCTTGAGAAAGGGTTGATCATAAAGTATTCATCGGTTGCTAATGCCGCTTGTTGTTCGTTTCTGAAATAGTAAGCGCTACCAATTGTCGCAAGTGAGACGCTTCCCTGATATGTCCAAGAGTGATTGGCTCTAGTTACAATTACGGGCGTTGCACCTGAGTCATAACAGATAGCACCTGATGCTCCCCAAATTCGAAGGCCGTAAGTTGCTTTTGCTAACGACGCGAATACAGCAGCGAACCACTTACCAGCAGGACGGAAGGTGTTGTTACCGGCAGTAATTGTAAATCCTGTCCAGTTACCAGCACTTCCGTCAATGTCCATCCGGTAATACACTTCGTTCGGCCTTGCTGGATCATTTCTGATAAAAACACAAGGTGGTTCCGTCGTTGTGATAGGTACTGGAAAACTCGTGCTGACAATGTAGCTGCTGGTTGCCGCATACGCTCCGTTATACAATGCACACAATCTTGGCGTGTCAGAGTCAATCTGTACGTAGTTAGAATTGTTTATTACTTTAAGTCCGTAGCTCAATTAGCCGTACCTCATTACTAATAGTCTAAATTGGATAGACGAACCGATAGTGCCCGGTTCTGAGGGGTTTTTTGATCTAATGGTTACAACCCCTTCAGCAACTGATTCATACGGCATTGCATTCGTACTGTATGCACCACTAGCAGGTGGTTGTATTGGTAGAATTACAGCAGCACAGTTTGATGGGCTAAAGCCAGTGATTGGCACGCTGATAGTATTAGCACCAGTCAACTGATACACCTGATTGTGAATCACCTGATACGTAAACTTGTCTGTATCAAGCTCTGGAGTGCCGTTGACACTCCATGTCTTTAACCCATAACTCACGCTGTTAAATCTCCAAGTTGCACTCGCAGTACGTTACTTCCGTCATAAACCTTGAGTGCTCTGTTAGTCATCGTCATTTTTCCTTGTCCAGCAATAGTCCCATTGATTTCAAAGATGCCCGCTTTTGTGAGCTTCCATCCCGATGTGCCAGCGACGTAATCGTCAGACTGCAAGCTGTCACCGATCTTCAACATCGTGATACTGCCGTTTGCAATGAATGCATCCCGGATGAACACCTGCCCCCCGGTAACGGCAAACGGCGAAGACAGCGTGCCATTGATGCCGTTGACCACGGCGAACGTGTCCGCACTGACCAGGAAAGTGCTTTGCAGTCCGGCACCCGTATTCTCGATACCGAGCCCAATGCCCGCCGCCACATATTGGCCTTGAGCGTTGACTTGCATCTTCACCGACCACATGGTGCCCAGCTTGCCATCCGTGGAGGCCTGAGCCTGAGACACCGTCTGAACGGCAGCCGACGCGCTATTAGCCACGGCCTGCACCGTAGTGATCTGGCTTGCCAGAGCGCTATCGGCTGTTGCTCGCGTGGTGGTTTCGGTCTGAATCGCAGCGCTGTTAGCACCGACAGAAGCGGTGACGACATCAATCCGCTGACCCAGCGCAACACCGTCCTCAATCCGCGCCGATTGTTCTGACCAAACGCCGACAAAACTGGCGGTCGAACCGGCAAAGTCGCTGCTGTCACCCGCCAGCGGCGGATTGACCTGAGCAAAAATGCCGTCCAGCTTGGTCGCCTGGGCGGTAATCTGGCCTTCGGTGTCGGTTACGCGGGTATCCAGCGAGCTGATCGCGGTGGCTTGGCCATAGGCTTGGCGAACCGAGGCGCCCGGGGTGAACTCGCTCGGCGTGGTGGCCGTGCCCACCTGGGCTTCCAACATGACCGCGTCCAGCCAGGTATCGCCGATTGCCGCCGTGTTCTGCGTGAACAACACCACCTGCGCCCGCTCGACCAGGGCCGCCGGCGCGGTGATCACGGCGCTGTAACTGGCCAGATCCGTCCCGACAGCGATGGTCCCCACGCTGGTTTCAACCACGCCACCGGCGGCGTTCAGATAACGAATACGCACACCGACGTTATGCGTAACGCTGCCTTTGGCCTTGAGCGAGAAAATGTATTTCTTGCCGGGCTTGAGCTTGAGGTTGTAATCGGTCGACGCGCCGGCCAAGTACACATAGCCCACCGTGGCGGCGGTGGCCGAGACTTTCAGCAGATACCCGGTGTAGGCCGTGGCGTCCGCCTCGGTCGTGACGACAGTGGTGGATACCTTTTGCATGGTCGGCGGTGCGGCCGAAAACGCCGTGTACTCACCCGGCAGCAGGTTGACCCCGTTGCCGCCAATAGCCCCCACCGTACTCTGCAGCTGAGTGACTGCCGAGCCTTGGCTGGTCAGCGTGTCACCTTGTTGCGAGACGGTGGACGCCAGCAACTGCAGCGCGCTGTTGTCCGCCTTGCCCGCCACTGTGTTGCTCAGCGACGTCAGCTGACTGCCTTGACTGGTCAGGCCGGTTTCGGTCTGGCTTACCCGGGCATCCAGCGCCGACGTCGCCGCCGCCTGCCCAGAAACGGACGCGGCGGAATTGCCGGCGACAAAGGGCGAAGGCGTGACGCTGGTATTCGCCCCGGCCATTTTCTCGATCATCACGCTGTCAATCGTGATTTCCGTACCGGCTGCCAGGGCAGACATGTTCGGGTAGATCGTGATCGCGGCCCGCGCGAAGGCGGTAGCGGTGCAGGCAAACACCAGCCGCTGACGCGTCGTGTTGTACGTGGCGTTCACCGAATAACGGTGACTGCCGTTGTACATCGAAACGCGCATCGCGCCCACGGCCGAGGATTGCACGTACATCGATACCAGATACGTCCCGGCTTCCATATCGATGTTCCAGCCGGCCAGGTTGTTGGTCGGCGAAAGCATCAGGAACTGACTGGTGGACGTGCTAACCGTGGTCAATTTGATGCCGAACCCCGATGACGCCTCGGCCACGGCCACGCCGATACGCGCCAGACTTGAGCCGCTGACGGTGGCCGGCAAAGTCGGAGACGTGAGCCAGCTGTATTTGTCCACCAGCAGGTTGGTGCCGGCGGCCCCAAGTCCACCAATGCTGGCTTGGATACCGGTCAGCGACTGCCCTTGTGCCGTGATGGCATCACCCTGCTGCGTCACGGTGTTGCTCAGGGCTGTAACGGTCGCCGCCTCGGCCTTGGTCGCCACTTGGGTCAGCGCATTGGCCGCCGCTGCCGCCGCATCGGTGGCCACCTTGTCAGTGACCGCCGCCCACGCCGAGCCAGTCCAGCGCTTCGGGGTGTTCGCTCCTCCGGTGATGTCGATCCACAGGTTCTGCGCCAGCTGATCGGCCGCCGCCGGCGCCGCCGTCTGCACCAGCACCTTGCCCTTGCCGCCGGCCAAGGTGTTCGCCGCGTTCGCCGCGTTTTGCGCGGCGGTCACGTTGGTGTTGGTGGTGGTCAGGCTGTTGTTTAGGCCGGTGATCGCCGTGCCTTGGCTGGTATTAACCCCCTCGATGCTGGTGATTTTGCTTTCAGTGACATTGACCCGTGCGGCCAGGCCGTTCGAATCCGATACCACTTGGCCAACGTCCATCCAATAGGTCGCATTCGGGGGCGACTTCGCTCCGCTGACATCCGCCGGCACCGCGATTTTGGCTTGGTACAGGCGGTCATCCAGACGAGTCGAGGCGCCAACATCGTAGGCTTTTTCTTTCTGATACTCCCCCGACTTGGCAATGGTGTTGACCTGATCGATTTGCTGTTGCAGCGCGGTCTGCCCTTCGCCCACCCGCTCATCCAGCTCATTCAAGCGATTGCTCACCGACCCTGGCAGGGTTGCCGGGCCATCAATCAAATCGATCCTGCCGAGCAAGCTACCGCCCAACTCAGACTCAGAGATCTGACCCGCGATCTGATCAAGAATCGGTCCCGCGTCGGAACTGGCCTGCCCCATGACGCCAAGGCCTGTCGGATAAAAAGGCCCCACGTTGCCGGTACGGTCGATCAGGCGTACCCAAAAGAACAGGCGCGCCCCCGCCTGCAGGTGCTGCAGCGAATAATCGTTTTGCGGGTAAGCCAGATCCGCCAGCTTGGTCGCAGCCTCCAGACTGGTTGTCGGCCCGTACCAGATTTCCGTCCGCTGGCTGTCCTCGGCGCCGGCCGGGAATCCCCACTTGAGGTAGATGCCAAACAGCAGTGGTGTGGCTGTCAGGGATGACACCGCCGGCGGCAAGCCTTCCTTGCCCTTGAAATTGGTCAGGATCGAGTTGCGCCAGATCGACGAGATGTCGAAGGCACTCACCGCACGGACGCGGGCCACATAGGCGCCAGCGTAGATGCCAGTAACGTCGACGCTGGTCATCCCGGTGCGCTGCACTTTGATCCAGTTGCCGCTGTCCTTGCGCCACTCCACGTCATACCCGACCGCGCCATTTACCGCTGGCCAGGTGATCGTCATGGTAGCGACGGCGATGCCCTGGGAGACAACTGAACTTGCCGACAGGGTGACGCTGGCCGGCACCGGTACCACGGTGATCGGAATCACGCTGATCGGCCGTTCTTCCAGTCGGGCACCGGTGTCGATGAAGGCGAACTTGCTCGGATCGTACTGTAGCGCGCTGATTTCGTAGTCGCCCTCGGCCGTGCGCTTGGTCCGCAGCACACGATAGAGCGGAATTGCCAGATCATCGGCGTCGAGCGCCCATTGCAGTTGCGACAGCGGCGTTTCGCTGTAGGTCAGGGTCACGGTCACAGCCCTGCCACTAACGCTCTGAACGGTCCGACCTTCGGCGCGCCCGCCTGGCAGGTTAATGATCAGCCGATCACCGGCCTTGACTTGGGTGTCACGGTCCAACGTCACCACGCGACCGGCAGCAGCAGAAATACGCCCGCCCACTTCGCGACCGGCGAGCAGCGAGTCAGCCACCGGGATGATGTGGCCAGGCAGTGGGATCACGCCCTCCATGCCGGTCTTGAACGACACGGTGCGGTCCTGGTTGTTGCTGAGGATGGCCCACTTGCCGCGGCGCTGGGCTTCAGAGGCTCGGGTGCAACCGATGGCGCTCAGTTCAGTCGGCCGGTCGCCATACCGACGCTGCAAATCCAGGTCGGCGAATGGAATGACGTCGGTGTCGTAGTTGTTCGCCGGGTTGTCGTAGCTGACCAGCGCCCGGGTGTAGCGGGTCTTCGCCGACGCGCTGCCATAGGAAAACTTGCCGTCGATGACGTTGGCCCGGGTGAACACGTAGTCGAAGTCCTGAGCGCGCGGCATATCGGCCTGCATCACCAGTTGGCCCTGCGCCCAATACGTCATGCCGCGATAAATCGCCGAGATATCGCGCAGCAGTGACCAGGCATCGGCCTTGCCCTGCAAGTTCATGTCGCACAGAAAGCGCGGCTCTTCGCCGCCTAGGCCGTTCGGCACCAGCTGATCGCAGTATTGTGAAATCCGGTACAGCTCCCACTTGTCGACCATCCACGGCTTGACGCGTTTGCCCAAGCCGAAGCGGTCCTCGGTGCATATGCCGTAGGTGATCCAAGCCGGGTTGTTGGTCCAGGCCGACTTCATGCTGCCGTCCCAAGTGCCGGCGTAGGTACGAGCCACCGGGTCGTAGTTGCTCGGCACCATCCAGCGCCGAGCCTTGCACCGCACCGTCACCGCCGGAATGTTGGTGAACTGCTCGGCGTCGAACTCGATATAGAGCAGCGCGGTGTTCGGGTAACGCAGCTTCGCGTCGATCACCTCGGTGTAACCGGCCACCAGCATGGTGTCGGCAATCTTGTTGCTGTTCTGATTCTGCGTCAGGCGGCGCACGCGGATCTGCCAGCCCGCGGCGGCCGCGGGCAAGTCGATACGGCGCGAGCGCTCGTATCGAGTGGTGGTCTTGCCGTCCACAGCATCCATCAGCACCTGCTGATAGGCGCCGCCGTCGGTGGCCACGTCGATCGCGTAGTCTATGCGGTAGCCGACAACGTTGCCAGAATCGTCCTGACGCTGCAGTGCCGGCCAGGCGAAGCGCATGCGCACGGCCGACAGTTGGGTGTTGGTGATCGAGCGTACCCATGGGGTGTCGCTGCGCAGCTCGACGTTCAGCGAGGTTTCGTTCTCGACTGCCGGAATCCCCGGGATGTAGGACTGATCCACGGAGCCCGGGCGCCAATCCCACTTCACGTTGGGGAAGTTGTAGTTGCCGCTGGCATCGCGGATCGGCGTGTTGTCGAGGTAGATGTCGTAATCGGTCGGAATGCCGTCGAACTCGCCCTCGCCCACGGCGATCAACAGTTTGGCCAGGTTGGTCGAGCGCAGACTGTCATTGGCTTCGGTCGGCGACTTCGGCTTACTGCTGCCGCCTTTCTCGCCGTGAATCTCGATCTTCCGTGCTGCGCCCATATTTTCCTCCAGACATAAAAAAACCGCCTCTCGGGCGGCCTGCTTACTGCGTGCTGATTACGTTTTGTCTTCTGCGTAGATCGACGCGGAAATGATCATGCCGCCCCACCGGCGCTCGCCGATGCAGATCGGCACCGGGTTGCCGCTGGCCGTGGTGTTCTTGGCGCTGCCGAAGGCATAGGACGGGGCGTTTTCGGGAGATGAGCTTTGCTTCAAACCGGAGGCCTGAGGGCTGAGCATCTGGATAACGCCGCCTATCACCATCGCAGCCCCGACCTGGTAAAGGTAGGGCGAAGCTGCTGCGAATGGCGTGAAGGAAAGCACGAAAGCTGCTGCAATAAGAACTGATCCGATGATTGTTTGCAGACCGCCTGCGCGCTTGCCACCTGAAACCACGGGTACGATTCGGACCTCTCGTGTCCCGCCTAGGTCCAGACCATTCGCCCCAATATTTTTACGATTTCGAAAAATCGCGAAGGTCATCCCGAGCCGCTCAAGCCTTTTTATTTCTTCAGCAAAACCTTCAACTGTGGCATTCAGCGCGCGAAGGACCTCTGCTCCCGATCCACCATCAAGTAAAAATGGCTTACTGCGGAAAAACTTCTTGGCCAACGATCCGGACAGCATGACTTTCGTCGAGGGAGTGTAGTGAGCAGCTGAAGCCATGATTTCCTCCGGCCAATAAAAAACCGCCCATAGGCGGTCAGTTTCAAAGCGTTGTGGGGAGTATGTCTATCTGTCCATCACCGCCGGTAAACACTCGATATTTTTTTACTGCGCCGTCCTTTACTATCGCCTCGCGCTCTACGCGATCCGCCCCCATAGAGCAGATGCCAGAACCGGTATAAGCCGCTCCCACTGACAGGGAATCAGGTGGTAGATAGAACGATACTTTTTGACCAGGATCAAGCTTCGCCGCCTGCTTGCCATCAATGAAAACTGCCATCGAACAAAGGCTGCCGGTGTGCCCAGAGTCGCGGATTACCTGAAGAGTGCCATAAGCTCCGGCTGGCTTGCTTTGATAGGCCGATAGCTGGCTTGGTGGTGCCTGCTGAGCCTCACCAGACGGCGTTGATGAAGTAGAACACCCGGCCAATAGTGCTACTGCCATTGCTCCTGCAAAAATCCGCATGGTTATTCCTCGTCCTGAAATGTGCGGAATGTACCCTTGCGCAGCCAAAAAACTCAAACAAAGCCGTTCGTCGAAAAGATAAATTATGATTTTTGGTAGACCTACAATCCTCATTAACGAATAACGTTAAGCGTTAATGATGATTATCAGTTTTCGCTGTGGCGATACCGAAACCCTGTTCACCACTGGATCCTCCCGAAAATGGGCGGCCATCCTGTCCGTGGCACAACGAAAACTGACCATGCTTGACCAGGCGATAGCATTACAGGATTTGCTGTCACCGCCCGGCAATCGGCTGGAAGCACTACAAGGGAACCGGCAAGGCCAATACAGCATCCGAATTAATGAGAAGTACCGAGTCTGCTTCACCTGGGATGCTCAGGGGCCAGAGAACGTTGAAATTGTAGACTACCACTGAGGTGACTTGTGTTTAATAACGGCATGCGCCCTGTACATCCGGGCGAAATTCTCAGGGAAGAATTCCTTCTCCCAATGGATTTAACGCCGACGGCTCTCGCCAGGATGCTGCATGTATCCCCGCCCACGGTGAATGAAATTGTTCGTGAAAAGCGCGGCATCACCGCTGATGTCGCACTTCGCTTGGCTGCCTGCTTCAATACCAGCGCGCAGTTCTGGACAAATCTTCAAGCTGCCTATGATTTGCGTCGAGCCGAGATTGATCATGGCGCGGACATTTTGAGACAGGTAGAGCGAGCTCCTGAACCGGCTTAAGCTGCATTCGAAACTGCATCTTTGTGCCTGAGAATCAGGCGTGTACGGTCAAGCCACGGCCCGCCGAATACGATGACCTCCGACGGCCTGCCGTATAGATGGTGTAGCAGGAACGGCCCTGGGCCGAAGGTCGCTGCGTCCTCGTCGAGTAGTACCGGATTGCTGCCGAGGAAAATCCCGGCATGGTTCGGGTGAACCGTCCGCCCCACTTCCATCACGATCATGTCGCCGTGCTGTGGTTGGTCGACCTTGTAGAAGCCGGCGGCCTCATAGTTGGCTTCGTACAGGCTGGCGTTGTCCTTGCTCTCCCACCAGCCATCGGCGCGCTTGAAGGCCTCGAACTCCACCCCCCACTTGCGCTTGTACCAGTCGGCGCAGACCTGCCAACAGTCCCAGGCGCCATGCACGAAAGGGCGTTTGAGCAGCGGCACCTCGCCGCTCGGCGTGATGGTGCGCAGATCACCTTCCGGCCAGCTCAGGATGTGCCATGGCAGCGCAGTCGCCTCGCACATAGCCAGGTCGCGCGGTGATGGCCGACTGGTTGCGTCTGGGTGTGAATGAACCACGCCGATCACCTCGCCGATATCCTCGCCCGCGGCGTATTGCTCCGAATCAATCCGGAACTCCTCGTTCGGCTCCGTGGCGATATTGCGGCACGGGTAGTACTGCTGTTTGCGTCCGACCGCTAGCAGCAGCCCGCAGCACTCTTTCGGGTACTCGGCAGCGGCATGGGCTTGAATCGCGCTCAAGATGTGCTTGCGCATGGTTAACTCCGGGCGATCAGGGAAACGGCGGGGAAGCCACCGAATGGCAGCGGATTGCCTTCGCCGAAGCGCGGGATACAACCCCGGCCCAGCGTGGCGCCACAAGCATCGAGTTCAGGGTTGTCCGTGAGGTTTCCGTCCTTGTCACGATATGGTCCGGTGTATCCGCAATTCGGCCCCCGGTAGCCGCCGGTGAGACACCAGTGGCACAGCGTCGTGGCCTGCCTACCTATGGACTCGCCGCCGACATCACCTGGGCTCGCCAACTCCCAACTGACCGTCTCACCGTCCTCGTTCGTCTTCTGGTCGATATACCAGACCTCGATCGTTTCTTGGGTTGGATCTGCGGTCGGATTGCCGGCTGGGAAGTTCTGGGCATCCAGGTACGTGCCCAGCGTGTGGCGTATCGTCAGCTTGAACTCCAGCAGGTCGGCGAACGCCAGACAGAGCGCGGTGATTCGCCCATTAACGTTGCCGACGGACAACGTCGGCCGCACTGCTGTGCCGTCGCCATTCGACTCGATACCGTCGATTTGCATCGGCCATGCACCGTATTCGTTGCCCTGCCACCAGATTGCTTTCGCGGGAAGCTGGTCGGCATCGGTGCCGGCGGCGATCAGCTCGACTGGCGTGTGTGGAATCGAATGCCCGTGAAAGCGCAGAACGTCAGCGCCGAAGTCGCTGCCATCCAATTCGAAGAGCAGCACTTCGCTGCCAGGCTCAAGCACCTGGATGTCACTGATTAGCGGCATGATTACCCCTTAAGGTTGGAAAGCCCGTTCAAACGTGGCGGTGAGTTTGAAGACGCCGCCCCCCATCGGTGTGGGGGCGGGATTTTTGCAGGTGAACAGGCCGAGTTGGCCGAGTGGGGTTGTCCAGAGAAATGCTTTCGCACCCGCATGCCGGTCGAGGAAGTCCATGATCTCCAGCGCTTTGGCTTTCTGCCCGGTGAAGGCAATCGGGTAGGAGTCCTCTTTGTTGTTTGGCCCATCGCCAGAAATCTGCATGTAGCCGTTGCCAAACTTTGAGGTCCGTACCCGATACGTAATCTCGGGCGAACTACCGCGCTCTGTTGGCCAGGTAAATGTTTCGATTGCCATCAGGCCCTCCCATTTGCGTTACGAAAGCTGATACCGCCCGCGCGCCACGATTCGGCTACGGCTTTTTCGGCTGCGGCCTTCATCTGCGTTTGAAGGTTCTGCGTCAGCGCCTGCTGATCGAGTTGCATCCCTTCAGAAGTTCGATCCTGGGTGACGACGCTGACCGGCGCATTGATGGTGATTCCCCCCTGACCACCCCCGCTGTTTATCGCGGCAACGTTGGCCCCTGATGTAAGCGGAGTAACGCTGCCGCCGTTCGCCCCGGTCATGAGGAACGACCGGCCACCCTCGTTGTAAAGCTCAGGCCCCAGCTCGTTGACCTCATACAACGAGTTGGCCGCTACCGGTCCACCAGTGGCTCTTTGCCCAGAAACCCAACTCGAGAAATCGCTCCCCGTATAGCCGGCTTGGGTCGAACCGGCCGACGCTGCTGCGCTGCTGCCACTGCTGAAGTACGCACTGGCGGCAGTGCTGGCAACGCTCGACAGCAACCCGGAGGCCGCCTGCCGAGTTGCGATCCGCGCCATATCGGCCAAGATCGACTTGGTGAAGTCGGAAAACGCGAACTTGCCTGATATGGCGAAGTTCGCGACTGCGTCCTCCATTCCGCTGAAAGCGTTGGTGAACAAGCTTTTCGTCTGCCCGGCCACGTCACGCGCCGATTCCAGGTAGTTCTGCCACGCCGACGATGCGCCGGCGCTCCAATCCCCCTGGGCGGCGGTCATATCGTCATAGTTCGATTGCACGGTGTCGTGCAGGTCCTGCTGCGTGGCTTTCAACGCCGCCAGCTTTTGGGTGTACTCGTCGAGGCTCATGCCGCGCGAGCCATCTCCATACTGGTTGGCTAGTTCCAGACGCTGCTGATTGAAGCGGTCGTCGATTCCGTTTTGCTGATCCGTCAGCCCGCGCTGCCGGTCACCCTGGCCAAGGCCAGATGCCGCCCGCCATCCCTGCTGCCGAAGCGTGTCGACCTGTTGCTGCAGGGCATTGGTGTACGTGTCGACCGCGAGGGCCTGCTTGCGCAGACGTCCTTCCTCGTTGGTAGCGATGATCGCCAGTTCGCTGTCGCTGTCCTGCTGGGCCTTGACCATGGCGGTGCGGGCATCGGCGATCTTCTGGTCAATCTGGATGATCTGGGCGCCGGTGGTGCCCTTCTTGGCCTTCGCAGCCTCGAGCGCATCGATTTCCGCCTGATAACCCTGGGCAACTTCGCCGGCCTGCTGCTTCAGCAAGCTGACCCGCTGCTCGGTGTAACTGGCCTGGCTGATCACGCCGGCGCGCTGGGATGCCTCCAGTTCCTTGTCGGCGTTCTTGTAGTAGGCCAGCGTTTCGGCCAAGGCGTTCTTTGCGTTGTTGAAACCGGTGGTGTCGACACTACCGGTGGCGACCTTCGGGTCCTTGAACTTGTCGTTGATGTTCGCGATGTTCTTGGCGACCGCTGCCGGGTCAAGCCGGGAGTCTTTCGGGTCGACCTTGCGAATGTCGTCGAGCTGCTTTTTGTAGTCCTTGAGCGCTTCGGCGCGCTTCTGCTCATTGGTCAGCGCGGATTTGGTCAGTGCGTCGATCTTACCCATGGCGATAACTGCATCACCCTGGGCTTTCGCCTGCTCACCTTCCCACTTGGCAATATCGGCATCCGCAGCCTTCTTGTCCTCTAACATATTGAGTTGATTGGAGTAGAGCTCAATCATCTCCTTCTGATTTTGAAACAGCCCGACATTGCCTGACTGGGCGGACGCAAGGTTGCGCCTGGCCTGCTCGATATCCGCGTCGACATCGGGGCGACCGATGTTCTTCAGGCTATCCGCCGCACGCGCCACAGCGTTGTAGCCTTTCTCCCAGAAGCTCAGGTTTTCGAGAATTCGTGGCGTGCGCTCGTTGATGGCATCGGCATATTGCTCTGTCGCCAGTCTCACCGCGCCCGCATGATCGCCCTGCTCTTCCAGTGCTGCGATCTGCGAGTAAACAGATGCAGTGAGATAATGGTACTGCTCGTTGAGGGCAGCAGATGCCTTGACGGGATCGTCCGCGAGCTTCGAAAACTCGGCGACGGTTTCGCTGACAGCCTTACCGGTCGCTTCCTGCATCGACACAGCAGCCTGGGTGATACTGGTGAAGCTCTCGCCGGCGATCTTGCCGTTGCCAGCCAGAAGAGCCAGAACCTCAGCAGCCTGCCCGGTCGTGCCGACAGTGGCGCTCACTTGCCGCGCCATCTCCCCCAGTTGCCCAGCACTTACACCGGCGTAATTGCCGGTCAGGATCAGCGATTTGTTGTAGCTGTTCTGCTCTTCGTTGCCTTTGTAAAAGGCGTAGGCGAGCCCGCCCACTGCCGCGGTGGCCAGCGCGAGCGGCCCAAGGATGGCGAGCAGCCCAGCAGCCCCCTCGCCTGCACCGGCACCCAACTGAGCGACCGCACGAACACCGCTACCCCAATCACCCGAGGACAGCGCATTCCCCAACTGCACGACGTTCTCTTGTGCCTGGCGGGTACCGAGGCGAAGTTTGTCGAAACCGGTGGCAGTCTTTTCGAGCTTGGCGTAATCCTTATCGATCTTGCTCAGGGCCGAGTTGTACTGGTCCTGGCTGATGCGACCAGCATCCAGATGCTTACCCAGTTGCTCGACCTGGGTGTCCAGCTTGGCCATGGCCGCCCGGGCCGGATCTATTGCTCCCAGTAGGCTGTTCAGGGCCTTCTGTTCATCCAGCGTCGACTTCGCCAGCGCCGCCTGCTGCTTGTCGAGCTGCGCGGTGATCTTGGTGAACTCGGTCTCGCCATAGGCGCCGGTCTTGGTCAGCTTCGCCAGGCTGTCACGTTGTTTGGCCAGTTCCTGCGTGGAGGTCGCACCTTTCGACAGCGATTTCTCCAGCGCCTCCATCTCTTTCATCAGGCCGACGGCGGACTGCTCAGCGCGATCACCAGCCTTGGTCAGCTTGTCGAGATCGGTCGCAGCGTTGGCGGCATCAGCCGAATCGACGCGAATTCCGAGCTCTGCAATGTTCATCGACTCACCTTGAATAATTGCCCGCTCTCACGGGCTGTTGTCGCGCGCTTCAGCCATAACCACGATGGCTTCCGACTCCATAACGCGGATGTCCTGGAACACACCGGGGCGATCCTTCGCCGGGATGCCGACGAGTTTCATCACACCAGGTAAAACGCCGTAGTCGAGGCCGGTTGCGCCGCATGTGCCTGTGCGCCACTGAGTTCCCATCGAGTCCATGACGAGGAATGACGGCCAGTTGTCAGGCCAGACCTCAACGGTTTCGTCGTAGTCCTCTGGCGAGAAGCCGAACATAGCCATTTGTTCGGCAGATCCTTCGGACTCATATAGCGCACGGGCAGCGGCGATCAGTTTCCCAAGCGAGCCTTGCCAAAGGCTTCGCTGTAGGCCTTCACGACAGCATCAGAAACGCCGATACAACTCTTCACTAGCGCGGTGATCGACTCATCATTGAGCTTGTCGTTGAAACCCCAGGACACCACCAGGTCCTTGATCTGGTCGACGCCTTGCTCAATCTCCGCCGCGGTAATTTCCGTGAGTGTCGGTTCAGCGCCCTTGAAGCGTTCCCTGATGGCTTCTGCTTTTTCCTTCCAGGAATCGAACAGTTCCGCCAGGGCAGTGCGGTCTCGATACTTGAAAGTAAACGGCACCAAGGCTGGCTTGCCGCCCACTTGAGGGATGGCCACGTCGACTGTGAATGTCGGCTTTGGCGCGATGGAAAACTTTGCCATGCAAACCCCTTAGGCGTTGTAGCGAGTTGGGCGGGAGGCAAACGACAGAGTGATAGTCCGCGTCATGATGTTGTTGCGGCTCAGCGTTGGAGTGGCAGTGATCGACACATACGCGAAGTAGTAAATGGTCGCACCACCCGGGAGGTTCGCGCGCACCAGGCGTGGCTCTTTGTCTTCGTCCGCAGCCTCAACCAGCGCGACATACGCCTTGGCTGGGTCATCCGCGACCGGCAGCGTCATGCTGCTGGCCGATTTGTTGGTTGGCAGTTGACGGTCATCGTCGTCTTCGAGGAACCCGTAGGTGAGAAACTGTTGCTCACCACCGTTCGCGGTCGGTTCAGTAATTTGCGCGATCTGCGTCCAGGCGGAGGCAGCTCGGACGGTGCCCGCTCCGGATCCGGCCGGATAGTTCTTCACGCTAGTGGTGTCGATCCCTTCCGCGGCGAAATCGCCAATATCCGAATCGATAACTCGAGCCGGCCGACCGTTCAGCTTAGCCCAGGCGGAATCGATCACGATCATGTCGCCGTTGGCCAAGCCATGGGCAGCAGCGGTGAACACTGCGGGGTTAGCATTGCTGATGGCGGTGAACGCTTTCGGAGTGCTCAGGGTGGCCGCGATCTCGAAGGTGGTGCCGTTGGGAATCTTGACGCTCATGGGGTTTCCTCTTTTCAGAAATGACAAAACCCGCTCAATGGCGGGCGGATTACCAAAAAATGTTTAAAACAGTGGTTGTCGCACAAAGCAACTAGACTTCGGATCCGCAGATATCCATACCTACATGGCGGATGGCACAATGCCGGCAACAAATCTATAAGGGACATGGGACAATGTTTTTTAAGAAAAAAACGCCAAAAACACCTCGTGTACATCTCGTCGATCTGGTGCCCCGCCGCCACAAAACGGGTTACATTTTCGTAGACATTAATAACGATCTCGGTGATGCCGCTGAAGAGATCATGAAAAACGAGCTATCGCTGCGAATGGCATACGGTTATGCGCGCCGTGCAGCGGCGTCCGCCATGTACGCACAAGGGCTGATTGGGAAAGATCTTTACGAACATGCTCAGACGATTTTCCGAGCTCTCCAGCTTCAAACCGGGCATTCAGTAGAGTTCCAAGAGCAGGCTTTTGATGAGGCACTGTCTTTCCTGAAAACCTATCATTGGCAATTAACTCGCCTCACTATCTCAGCCATCAGAAACTTAGCGGATAATTATGGTCGGGGAGAAAATGGCCATATAGCCGATGCAGATCTAATCGAAAACGCGATAGAGGTTTTGCATGTTGAGCAACAGGAGCGTCTCGATAGTCAATGAATAAAACTTTTCACTGAGTCGCATCTGCACGGTACAGAAATGAGACAGGCACACTGAAGGTCGTGTCATCTGAAACGCCCGGGCCGGGGTCTACCGGCGTCATTGTCACCACCGTTAATGCCCCCTTCGTGTTTCGCTCGTACAGCGGGAACAGCGCGGCGATCTGGTCAGCCAATGCACCGGCCGCGCCGCGATACGTACCGGACGGCGTTACGATGCTGACCTGAAACACGCCGGTGTACAGTTTGTGGTCGCCGCCGAGCGTGTTGCTTGCGGTGTCGGCGGGTAGCGTGAACGCTTTCAGGTAGATGGCACCATCAATGGGCGTGTAGGTCTCGTTCTCGACTACCACCTTCAGCGGTGTCGGTAACGCCTTTGCCCAGGCGATCAGCTTGGCCTCGTAGATCGAGGCGATGATGTTGTGGCTCATACCTGGTTGTTCCTAATGGCCTCCTGCACGATCTGCTGGAAGCGGGCCACTGTTATGCGGACCATGCCGCTGGGTGCCTGGGTCGAATGCCCGAACTCGAGAGGGATCGCGTACGGCAGGTTGTTTATGAGGTAGGCAGTCTGGCCGGCGTTGAAGTCGCTGACTGCCGAGACCAGCGCGGCGATGGTTTCGCTTCCACTCGGGTCCACCTCGTCGAAGGTGACGTTTTCGACGACATCGATTGAGAGGTGCCAGTTCGCCCGGAACCGCCCGCCAACGTAGCCTTCAGGAGCAACGATATCCATGCCGTCGTTCAGCTTACGGCCTGGCTTGAGGCGGCCCGCTTTCGTCAGGTTGGCTGGATCATTGCGCAGGTCACTGTTGTGATCGTCTACGGCCTTGTTGTACTGACGGGCCACAGTGTTCTGCGCCCATATCTCGGGATTGCCCACGGGTGACATGCGGATCACGCTGCTGCCGACCTCGATGATGATCTCGCGCAGACTGGCGTCGATAGCTTCCGTGGCCTGAGCCGCGAATTCAGCCAGACTCAAGGCAAAGCTGCCCGACTGCCCGGAACCCGCGCGGCTCATGACCTCACCTGCAGCTCATACAGAATCGGCGTACCGGCTGGGTTGATCTCTTTCAACGGCGGGACGATTGACCAGGTGCGGCCTTGAACGATGATTTTGTTCAGCAGATTAGGCGCCCACTCAAGCCCCTGCGCGGCGATCTTCAGCTTCTTGTCGCCCTGCTTGATGAGACTGTTGCTCTGGAATTCTTGGCCGGTGAAGTCGAGCAGGATGCCTTGGGCGGTCTGCTCGGTGATGGTATCGGGCGGTGCCGTCCCGGTGTCCGGGTCGTACTCGCCGACGGTGATCACCCGGATGGTCACGGGCTGGCCGAACTCTGTGATCATCTCCAGAGCCATCACGGCCATTTCGTCGTAAAAGGCCATGGTGGCTCCGTATGCATGGGTCAAGTGGGGCGGTTAGTATCGTCACCCCAAGAACGCGGTTAATGGAACAGGAAGTCACAATGACGAAAGAAGAGCAGCATGCTCGCGAAGTGATAGGCAAGATGCGCAGTTTCTGCAGCCAGGCCAACGAGTTAATGGAACTGCACAAGCCCAGACTCAATCGCCTAGAGAAAGATGAATTGCAGCAGCGTTTCAGATTGCTCAAGGAAGAAATCAAGCGGTACGCCAAAACCGGCACTGTCGATGGCGAAAAACGAGCCCGCAGCGAATGCGAGGAGTTTTACTTCGAGCCAGCCGTAAGCACAGCGTCAGCCAACATCCTGGTGAGTATTAACGCCGACCCAGCAACGCAAGAATGGTTCTCCTGCGTCTACGGCATCAATACCGACATTGGGCATCTACTTTCTCAGCTGGAGGAGCAATATCCCGACTAAGCCCTTACAGCGAACAACCCTCTGCGCTGAAGGTAGTCAGCGAATTGCGTGGCGCTAGGCCGATCCGGCGCCGCCGGCAACAGTCGGCCGCTGGCGTTGGAAATTGTCGCGTACTCGCGAGTCACCGCCCCTTCAACACGCTCCAGCGTCACAGCCCCCCTGCGTTTCTCAGGCGGATCAATGTCGTCGGCATGAATCTCAGCGGCCAAGGCCATTTGGCCGTACGGGATGCGCGCTGGCAGGTAGTTGTCGGGCTTGAACTCGTAATCCAACTCAATACCCCGGCGCGGCCAGGACAGCGCCTGCTCGCTGCTGGTCTTACGCCCCTTCCACGTCATGCCATCCATCGCCAGTGCGGCACGACGCAGCAGCGCTTCCTGTGTTGGCACTTCCGCGGGAATGGTCACGCCGAACTTCACGGCGTACATGGCCAGATCCTCGGTGGATGCGTAGCTTTCGGCGTCAAGCTTGCCGGTGCCGTCCTCGATGATGAGTGTCATGGATCAACTCGCTGGAATGAGCTTTGAATGATTGGGCGTCAGTGATGCTGACACCCGCAGTATCACGCCTTGGACAGATCAGCGACGAGCTTTTCCAAGGATTCTTTCGACGCGTTCGCTCGGTACGTCACGCCAGCAGCATCGAGCTTAGCCTTCAGAGCTTCGACCTCTACGCCTTCGCCCGCCTTCAGCTCGGCGAGCTCATTGCGCAGCGTCTCGTTTTCCGCTGCAAGCTCATCACGCGCACCAGCCAGATCTATCATCTGAAGGCGGATGCCGTCGAGCGCATGAAACAGGCGGATTGCGAGCTCACCGGCTTCCGGCTTTTCAATCTCACCGGCGTCGAGCCCGTCGATGACGGCGCGGACCGTATCGCTTTCGATGCGCAGCTTGCCGATCAGCTCTTCGAGTTCAGCCTTGTTATCACCAGCACCAACGAACAGAACCCGCGCAACGTCCTTCACCGCCACTTCGACGCCGACATTCTCGTAGGCATCAACCACGTTTGGCCACTCGCCGACCACCAGCACGCTGGTCACGCCGGCTTCTGGCCGTTCGAAGTGCTCCGGGTTGCGGTAGCGCTTTTGCGGATCAAAATCCGACTTCTGAACGGAATAGATGAGTTCCATGAATATCTCCAGGGCGACCATTGAAGGCCGCCCGCTGCGAGTAAGCCTATTAAGGCGCGGACAGGTCGATCAGGACGCCGGCAGTGACCTTGTCGCTAGTTGCGTATTTGGTCCAGTTGGCACCAGCACCGATTGCAGCCAGGTTCGGGTTCACGCCACCAGTGGAGTCCTTCCAGCTGTAGCCCAGCAAGTCCAGGTTAAAGGTGCCCTCGGCACGGAAGCCCATCGCCAAGTTTTCCTGGGTGTCGATGTTGTACGAACGGAACCCCGGAGCCTGAGACTCGGTGATTTTGATCGCGCCCGCTTGCAGGCCGAAGATGGTTTCCGCTGGGATGGTGTCCGATACCAGGACCGGCTTGCCCATGGTGCCGGGCTGGCCGCCGTAGATGACCACGCCAGCCTCTTCGTACACCTTCTCGGTGATGGCTTGATCGACCATGTCGAAGTAGGTCGCCGAGTCCATGGTCCAGAGCGCGATGCGACCGAAGCGGTCACCGAACTTGCGCATGCCCTTGGTCAGCGCCTTCTTGCCGTCGGTGGCAAAGCTGGCCGTAGCCACCATATTTGCGTTGGCGCCGATGGCCGCCTTCAACGCTGCCATGGCGTACTGGATGTAGCCTTCCAACACCGCGTCGGCGTAGTCCATGCCGACCAACTCGGAAAACTCTTCCGGAGAGCGTGCGCGACGCTTGAAAGCTTCCTCGGTGGTTTCGTATGGGCCGTATTTGAACGGCACTTTCACGCCGACCATTTCACCGGAGCCAATCTTCTGGCCGGTAACAGCTGCGACCGAGTTGACATCACGGTGAGCGATGGCGCCACCGAGCTTGTAGAAAGCACGCTTGCGCAGATCGCCTTCGATCAGTTCGTTGTCCAGGATCAGCGCGCCATTGGAGGATGCGTTGAAGACATCGATCACATCCTGGATACGCTCCAGATAGGCGGTTTGGGCAAGGTCGTTGTAAACGATCATGTCCGAGTTGACGGTAGTCGCCATGGGTTACTCCATTATTTGGGCAATTTCAGGTACGCGTCTTGGCCATGAGCTGTGAGGTATTCACGCTTGGCCACTGGCGTCATTTCAGAACGTTTCAATGCGGCCCCACCGCCATGACCAGCACCCCCGGCCCCGCCGCCAGATGCTTTGCTACCCGCGATCAACGGCGCAAACGCCGTGTTGTTTGCGAATTCTGCTTTCAGCTCGTCAAGCGTTGATGCTGAGAGCTTGCCCTGCTTGTCGAGAACGACCACGACGGGCTTTCCATCGCGCTGCTCAACACTCAGCCGGCGCTCAATGTGGGGCAAAAGTGCTTCTGCACTGCCGGGGATTGCCAGCGCCGACGCGATATCAGTAGCGGTACGGCCAACAGTCAGATCCCGGATCTGCCCGCTCAGGCTGCCTCGCTCCTGTTCCAACATGCCGTTCAGCTCGGCTTCGCGGCGGTTGTACTTTTCGGACCAGGACTTTTCGAGCTCTTCGACGTTGCCGGACTTGCGGGCTGCTTCTTCGCGCTCCAGGCGAGCCTGATCTTCGGCATCCTTGCGGGCTTTCTCAGCGGCTTTCTTCTCGCCGAGCAGTTCTTCAACCTTCGACTTCAGGCCCGAAACGTCTTCGGGTTGCGGCAGTCCTTCAATGCCGAGGACGTACTTGCCGTCCTTCTCGGTGTAGAGCGATTTAACGGAGTCGTCGAGACCATCCAGAGTGTCCAGCTGATACTTCAAGCCCATTTGTTTGTCTCCCAGAGACGATTTGCGGACCCAGCCCGCAGATATGAAAAGGCCCCGTCATTGACGAGGCCTGTGTAAATCGTTGGCATAAAAAACCCCGGCGGCTGCCAGGGCTTGATTGAAAGCATGTAGGTCCGTGCGAATGGGCGGGCCTTTTGGGTGTTGAATTTTTCCGTGTCAGTCGTCTTGATCTATCTGATCAAGAAGATCAACGTCATCATCTTCTTCATCAACAATTGCCTGAGCGTCTTCTTCAACCCATGACTCGTCATCATGGAATTCATGATCGAGCAGGTGGTCGTGCTCGGGCTCTGGAATATCTCGTTCTTCGCTCATGACGTACCGAAACAAAAATTGAAAGAACGGACTGTATATGCAGATCCGCTCCCTCCGTCAACGATCACGAAACAACGACGCACTCACGGAACAGCTTGGCGCTGTCTCCCAGAGACGAGGATGCAGGCCCTGCCTGCGGGCATAAAAAACCCGCCGAAGCGGGTATCTGATAATTGCCTGTTTAACCAGGTGTGAAGCGATAGCTGTATGGGCCGAGTCGCTCCAGCTTGATCATGTCACCTGGCTGAAGTCCGTGATCGTCAAGAAACCTCGTAACAACAAATTGTGACCTACGCCGGAAAAATTTGTGTTTACCAGCTATATCGTCACTGATTGGTGGGAGGCTGCCGTACTGCACTAAAGCAAGCTTAGTAGCCAGTTCACGATCAGTATCACCGCCAAATATCTCGGGTTCCAACCAGTCTAAAACCTTGGTAAGCCTGATGTACGTGCGCTTTTTATTGGTCTGTAGGGGGAAAATCCGATAGGTCATACCGCTCTCCAGCTGGGTCATTAAGAACCGCTATGGTTGCAACTGGAGATAGGCTATTCAACTTATTTTAAATCTATGGAAAACAGATAGTTACACCTATACTCCTGCTTTTTCGAACGCCAAAGGTTCCAACTTTTTCATTTCAACGAGAGTCAGAGGTGCGAAATTGCGGTCAAGCTGCAGTTCGGAGAATCGCTCGATGCTCAGGCCACCTTCGCGAAAAAGCTTGGCGCGTACTAGGCCGATGGCCTGGTCCTGAAACGCTGCCGGCTGGTGCTTGAGCCAGTCGTAGTAGCTGAGATCCGCCCTCACCTGCTGGGCGCCGCCATTGCCGATGGATGCCCGGGTGGCGTCCTTGGCGAACAGCGCACTGAAGCGTGTCACCGCCACCACCGTCGAGCGGCAGTTGATGTGGATCGGCGGACGCGGCCCCTCAGTCAACTTGAACCGGCGCTTGTCGAGCGTCCGGCACTGGCTGGTCGTCTTCGAATCCAGGGTGCTGACCCACTCCACTGATTGCACGACATCGGAGTTCGCTTTCAGCGTCTCCATGCGCGACTGGGTGGCGACGTGCTGCACCGCCGTCCGCACCACGGCGCCGGCGTTCCGGTTAGTCGTGGCCAGGATGCCATCGTTGTACTGGAGCGCCTTGGTCCCGCGGATGTTCTTGATGATCTGGAAGTTCGTCTGGCCTTCGAAGAAGCCCTGCCGAATTGCACCAGTGAGGCGTTGTCGTTCGGTGGTGGTGAAGCCATCAATGAACGACTTGAGCAGCTTGCCGCCATCCGCACCGCGCACGCTGAGCGGATTGGTGAGGATCGCCGCACGCACCGCAGCAGCACCCGGCACCGCCGCGTCGAATGACACGCCCACCGGCGCCGCCCGGGTCAGGCTGGCTGCCTCGAACTCGGCCTCGTAATTCGCGATGTCGATCAGATCGAGGTTCAGCTTCTCGCTGTACCGATCGAAGATGCCCAGCAGCAGGCTGTCGACTTCGCTCAGCAGGCGCTCCAGCCGCGCAACGCTGTAATCCGTCAGGTCGGCCCGGGTCAGCCGCTCGCGGATCGAGCGGTCAATTTCCTTGAGGAAAGGCCCGAACTTAGCGACCTCCCCCGATTTCAGTTGCTCGAGGAAGACGGCGTGCCGAATCGTGGCATCAAGGATCGCTTGGTTTGCGGCCATCCGGGATTACCTCGTCGTCATCCAGGTCAGGCCCGGGGTTCTCGGTTTCCAGTTCGTCGCGGATCTGATCGTCGGTCTTCTCCGGATCAATCACGCCGCGATCACGCAGGTACTGCCAGAAGTCGCCCGCCGGCAACTTGCCGCCCTGCACCGCATTGAACAGTGCAGAAAGGATCGTCGCGTCCAGAGTGATCTGGCTGAAGTCCTGATTGAGTTTGTAGAGCGTTTCGCCCGCGGCATTCACAAACTCAGCCATCCAAATCAGGCACTGGCTGTAGGCCTCACTGACGTTGCTCACCACCAATGACAAAACGCTGTGTTCAGCAGCGCTGTCGTTGTCGGCCTGGGTCGCTGTCTTCACCGCACTACCCCGCTCGATCAGCCGGGCGCCCAGCGACACCATGTCCTCTTTCTTGGCGTCCATGGCCTCTTTGGCTACCGTGTTCGGCTGGGCTTGCCATACGCCGCATGTGCCACTGACCGGCAGTAGCCAGGGCGCACGGGAGCCGAGGAAGATGCCGTTCTTCTCCATATGGTCGCGCCACTGCTCATCGAGCCCAGCCATCCACGGCTGAGGCTGGCCCACCAGATATGCCGCCTCTTCGTAGTCAGCACTGTTGCGGTAGTGGCCGATATTGACTTCGGCCATGTCGTACAGCGGCGAATCATCGATGGTCGTGTCATTGTTCTCGCTGCCCAGAAACTGGAACGGAATCACGCGCCAAGGCTGGCCGAGACCATTCAGCGGGGTGAAGGGTGCGATGATCATTGCTGTCTGGCTAGAACCCTCTTCCCACACTTCTTGCGTGTATACGCCGGCGGCATCCAAACGTAACACGCGGTATTGGACAACCTGCTCGCTACCAAAGCCATCATCTGTGTCGACGTCGACTGTCTCGCGCAGCACGACGAGGCACAGCAGGTGCTGGCCGCCGACCTGGCGCGTCTTCCAGTTGATGATTGCCTCGGCCGGGTAGCTGCCGACGTTCGCCCGAGCTCGACCCGCTTGTTCGTCCGCCTTACTCACGGTGCCAGCCTGGACAGCCGCGTAATCCACCAGCAGCCCGTGACGGCCAACTTCAAGCAGATGCCCGATGACCGATTGCGACTGCTGATAGATGCTCACGCCCTGCCCGTCGATATCCTTCGACACGTAGTCGAGTGCGCCAGGGATAGTAAGCGTTGGCCAGGTGCGGAACACCGCGCCCACCAAACTGTGCTTCGTTCGACCCGTGGCGTTGTAGAAAACGGCGCGCTTCTTGTACGCGTCGTAGCGGTCCTTGTTGTCCCGGCTGGTGTCCGATGCGTTCGGTCGCGGCAGATATCGGTCGCCAGCAGCTTTGATGGTTTCCGAACCTTTGCAGACGTCGCGCACCAAGCGCCAGCGGTACTGTGCCGCGTCGTACTCGGGACGGGTAAAAGTGACGTCCGTCATCGGGCGACTCCCATTTTCATTGAGGTGACCGGCTTCACGATCGGGTACTCGCGGTGGATGAAGTAACCGCCGCCGTCGTTGGCGTGGTCGTTGCCCTGGCTCTTATCGGGCTCGCCGTTGGGCGCCCAGATCTGCTGTTCGAGACCATCGGCGTAAGTCGGGCATGTGAACGGGTTGACCAAGTAACGCCGCTCGCCCTGCGCATTGCAGAACATGGCGTTCATGGCGTTGATTCGATCCTTCACCGGCGGGTTGGCCGCTGGCGCTATGACCGCGAAGCCCGCCTGCTTAAGCATGGCTAGGTCCGTGACGCTGGCATTGACCGACTTGCGCGAATCACCAGATGCGTCCGGGTAGATCCGGATTTCACAGGTCTTCTCGAAGTCGTTGCCGTTGTGGCGCCAGTAGCGCTCCTTGATGCGGCGGATCATGTCCGGCGTGTCGTAGCCATCCATCAACTCATCCACGGCACGCGGCAGACCCTGGTCCCGTTTGACGTGGGTGATCGCCGCCATCTTGCCGACGTTGAAATCCATGCCGATGAACAGAGGCTCGCCCGTCTGCACAGTGTCGAAGCACTGGTTCAGCTTGCGATCGTACGCGTGGTAGATCGAGCCGGAGGTTAGGTTGACGAACTGGCCATTGAGGTAAGCGCGGATCAGTTGCTCGGGATACGATTCCATCAGCGATGGGATGTAATCGTCCGGCAGGTTCAGCTCGTTGTCGAAGGTGCTGGCCTGAATCAGGCCGTACATTTCCTTCAGCGCCGGCTTGTCACGCAGTTGCTTTACGAACTGGAGGAAGACGAATTTGAAGCCTTCCGGCGTCGTGGTCACATCCACGCCGTTCTTCAACCCGGGCAGGTTGTAGCGCATCCGGGCAATGATCTTGCGCCACGCCTGCTGAGCCTTTAGCGACGTCAGCACGTCCAACTCATCCACCAGGGCATGGCCGATTTTGAAGCCGACGATTGTCTGCGGCTTCTCCATCGAACGGCAGATCACAGTGCCGCGATACTGCCGGCCGCTGTAGATGTGAACCTCATGGTTTGCCTGATTGATCTTGGTCTTCAGCCCCCAGTCGTAGGCTACCTCCTCCATCGTTGGATAGAAGATGTCCCGGATCTGCGGGTAAGTCGGCGCGAAGTAGCCAGCGTTTACACCCGGCCATTCCATGAAGTGCTTGCTCAGTGCCGAGCATCCCACCCAGGTCTTCCCGGAGCCGAAGCCAGCGACGAATGCACGAAATTTGTGGGGCAACAGGAGGAACTGCGACTGCGGAACGTTAAGGCTCGGCATTCGGCTTCCTCGCATCCACCACATCTACTTGAATGCGGGTCGGAATCGCTGGCTCCTCATCAGGCTCGTCCTTCCGGTTGCGATTGACGTAGATGTCGCCGACTTCCTTCGCTGCCTGCTCCAATAACTGAGCAGTCAGCGACATGTTCTTCATGTTCTCGGCTTTCTCAGCCATGCGACCAAGTGCCCGGAGGCGATACGCCCTATTGGCGATCGGGATGTCTTCCGTCTCTTCGCGGAATCGCTTGCGGGCAGCGTGAAATAGCTCGGCCCACTTTGCGCCCAGGGCTCGACCGGCGAACTTTGTCGGGTCGTGTGATTCGCACTGCTGCCGACTGACTTCAATGCCGAATTCTTTCTTGACCGACTCGACCACCTGAGATGGCGTATCAAAACAGGCTAGAGCCTGAACGATGAAGGCTTTGACCTCGCTTCGTAGTACTGCCATATGGTTGTCATCCGTCAAAACCTGTCAGAAATTCAGGCCGACTTGAGCAGACAGGTTCCGCAGGCCCTCGAAATGTTCAGTTTCCCCACCTCGGCAGGTTTGTTCGCAGCGTCCACCAGCTCTTGCACTTCACGGCTCGCCCCGTAGCGACGAACGACACCGACGAACTCTTCAACGTCGTGGCCGCGCATCTCAAGCTTGGGCAAGCCTTCCTGGGTGAACTTGGGAGCGCCGTACTGATCCTTCGCCTGGGCGATGTGATACAGCTCGTGCTCAACCAGGGCGCAGAAGTCAGCATCGGAGCACTGGGCGCAGTAGTCAGCGGCCAGCGTGATGATGTAGGTCGGCACATCGCCGAACCAATCCATCATCTGCTGCTCCATCCGAGCCTTCTGCCAGCCACCCGCACGGAACGCCACTTGCTCGGCCTGACCAACCACCGTGCGTCCCTTCTTTCTGAATGCAGCCGATGCCCACATCACGCGGATGTCAGCGTCGAGCAGGTGGGCGTGGTCTTCATTGTGAATGCTGCCGGTGTCGCGAAGGACCTGCTCAGTGATCCAATCCCACACCTCTGGAGCTGGGCGCAGGACGACTACCGCTGACTCCAGCAGTTCTTTCGGTGGCGTCGGCTTTTCCATGCGATACCTGGCTGTAGATTTTTTTTGGAAAAAACTCTGAAAGTTGCAAGTTTTCGTCATCAACTTGCAACCTAGGCGGAACCGATCTGGATAATAGATAGCTCCTAAAAAATGGAGCTGCACCATGGAAGACGTTGTTATCACCTTCGCTCTGGCTTGCACGACAATCTTCGCCTACAGGTATTGGGATAAGATTTTTTCAGTCACAACACGAGTGATTGTGTTATTCGGGATGGTAACGCTAGATCTATTCGACTGGCTGTAACGACACGCTACCCGGCGGGGATCGCTCGATCGCCTCCCAGTCGGGTTGCTTGATTGTCATGGGTGTACTCAGATGTTTGAAATGGCGGCGTGGCTACGGATACTGGCGGGGATTAATTCAAGGAAGGAGTCGGAGCTATGCCGGAAAACTGATTCACTCCCCGCAGGTTAAGGATTAACGCAGTGGTTTGAGGCAAAGGTTTAGGCGAATCCTCAGAGCCGATCCCCCTTGGCCACACTTGTTTTCATATGGTGGCGAACGGGAGATTGCTTCGACCTACCATGCGGCACTCTCATTCAAGTACTCACATGACAGACCGACTTTCTTAGCTTTGAGCACCATGCACGGTCACCCTCACTCCCGTAGCCACAATCTCGTACTCAGTCTCAGAAATCTTTTTCACGTCACCACCAGATTGCATTTCGAAATGCTTCAGGCCTTCATGTCGAACCATGCCGTTTGGCGAGCGCTCAATGGTCTCGTCCTGATAGATGTTAATCACGTAGTGCAAGTTATCCGTGCCAACCCCAACTATTTTTCCAACATATTTATCTGCCATGTCCGAACTCCTTGCGTGAAATCTCAAAGTAGCTGGTACTGACAGATCAATCCATAGCATTGAACAGTTCAGCTCACCATGATGCTGGTCTGTACCTGGGCGTGCCCGTGCAAGAGAGATACGACCAGGCCCTGAGGCAGACCAGCAGCCTTTGCAGCATCGATCGCTTTGACAATGGCGCTATCCAGATCAGTGATGGCCTTGTAGATGGCTGGGCTCAATGGCAATGCGTGATGTAGCCGGGTGACGCTGCTCATTTGGCCAACTTCGGCTGCAGGATCACCCGAGCAACCATCACCAGGAGGCCCAGCACGCCATAGGCCACCGGTGGCAGCACTGCCTGCAGTTGCGGCATCAGCTGCTCAGCGATACCCAAGACAGCAATAGCGCCACCCGCCTGAACGCTGGTCATGCTCAGCGCTTGTTTCCAGTTGTCGATCAGTTGCATGGGTCACTCCTGACGCTTGGGCAATTTGAAGTCGGTGAATCGGTCGGCCAAGGCGGCAACCTTCTTCACGCCGAGGGTGCCAATGATGGCGCCGACGGCGGCTGCAAGGCTCGATGGGAGGTTGAAGTATTCGAGCAACGGGAATGCCCCGGCCGTGATCGCGCCACACAGGCAGGATTCCAGCAGGGCCTGTCGCCGCCCCCCTCCGCCGTAGATGACGCGCAAGAAGGCGATCCAGCACGACAGTGTCGCGGCATAGAGCATTGGGGAGTGTTGGCTGAGCCAGGCCATGACGATGAGCCAGGTGTCTGGTTTGTCGGGCATGTTTGGCATCCGGATTCCTCCCTTGCGGGGAGCGAGAGTTGGTCCGGCAATCCACGCCTTCCTCATCCGCTCGGAGCAAAGACGGGGGCATGGGTGCCAGATACGAAAAGGCCCCGCGAATGCAGAGGCCTGAATGAGGCCCTCTTCGGGCGAGCTGATAAAAGACTCAAGAGGGCAAAAACAAATAACACATAAATGTTGTATTAAAACAAAAGTGTTGTAGACTGGACTCATCCAAACAACGAGGCGAGGTGATGAAGTTCAGCGAGTTCAGACGATGGTTGAAGGCCCAAGGGGTGACCTTCGAAGCAGGCAAAGGAAGCCACTTCAAAGTCACCGCCCCAAACGGCAACAAGACCACCTTCGCGGATCACGGCAGCAAGGAAATGCCGGAGCCGACCCGCAAGGTGATCATTAAACAACTGGGGCTCTGAGAGCCCCTTCACCACATCTGAATGCTGGACCATCACCTCCGAGGAGTGACCATGTACGACTATGCAATCCGCTTTGAAGAAGATGATGGACCAGGTGTTGCCGTCTTCTGCCGAGACCTGCCGCAACTGAACAGCTATGGCGATGACCGAGAGCACGCTATCAGCGAAGCCCTGGACGCGATCGAATCTACTCTTTCACTCTATGTCGACGAGCGTCGCGCCATTCCAGAAGCGACCCCACCGGAGGATGGAGAGCACGTTGTTGCTTTGCCAGCTGTTACCGTTGCGAAGATTGCTCTATGGAACGAGATGATGAAGCAAGGCATGCGCAAAGCAGATCTGTGCCGTGCACTTGGCGTTCACCAGGCTCAGGGCGACCGCCTTGTAGACTTCCTACATACGTCAAAGATGGAACAGTTGGAAGCCGCACTCGGCGCGCTTAAAACATCAATTCGCGTGAGCCCTTCCGAGCCAGGCTGGATTGATCTTCCGTATGGCGGTGCCCAGGGCGGCCTGTACATCGAGCGGTTAGTAGACGCGTTCCAAGAGACTGGAGTGACTGAAATGCCAATTGGAAAAACTCGCGAAGGCTTGGCGAAGGTCAAGCGCTACTCACTGGACTTCATCCTGCGCACGCGATACGCCCGCCAACCAAGCACGATGCAGGCAGTGGATGCGGTCCTTGACCAGATTGTCGCGACTGGTCGCTTCCGTCGATCTTCAATGAAGGATCCGGTAACGGGCAAACCGGTAGAAAGCATCGCATTGATCGAATAGGTGCACGCGTCTTTCCGCGCTGTCCGCCGAAGTCCTTCCCAGCGTCGACACCCAATAGCATCGATCTCACTGATCCCGACTCGCGCCACCCCGAAAGCATCTGAGGTCGGGGTGCGCGGGCTGCCGGTGTTGATTCCGTACGTCGCACTATCCGGCTATCGACGTCCAGGCTTTCCCGAGGGCTGCCCTGGCTACAGGTGAATTCGAGGCGTAAAAAAGCCCCGCATGATGGCGAGGCTTCTCTCATCCCAAGGGAAATAAAGTTTCCCCTTGTTGATGGCATTATCCCAATCGAGGTCCTGAGCTTGGTTCAGAACTCCGCTTTAACTCTTCAGAAATGCGCCACTCCGTCCAGTGTGCATAAGCATTGGCCTCTTCCCCACTGAAGAAGACCCCCATAGGCTCCCCATCAATAGCGACGATCCAAATTTCTAGAATTTGGAGGGTGCGCCATTCCTCAGGAACTTCGAGGCCTACTTTATGCGAGATGGTGACAGACATTAATGACTCCTGATTTTCGGTAGAGTCAAAACGCTATCACGCGATGTCGCATGCGCACAATAAAAAACCCGGCACGGTGGCCGGGTTCAGGTATTCGTGTGCGTTTCGCGTTACTTGTGCACTATGGGAAAAGTACGCACAAACTCCCGTCATGTCAATATATTTATGCCGCTTCTTCATCTTTTTCCGCGTGAATTACCTGCCATACCGGTTGCTGAGCCTGGATATCAACTTCCGTGATCACTTTCTTCAGGTATTCCCACAGGTCGAGCCAGTCGCGCGTCCAGTTCTTCGGATCAATCGTCACACCGAAGAACTCTTTCATCTCGGACGCTACCCGCGCTGGCCCCCACTCTGCCGCCCCGCTCACTTGGGCCTTGTACGACTGCAGCGCTAGGGTGATCAGGTACTGGGCCTTCACGCGCTTGGCCGATGTCAGGTCGGGCAGCTCCGCTTTCGCTGCCACCAACAGCACTGCGTTCATGACGTGCTGCATGGTCATCGCCGGGTGATAAAGGAAGTGGCCGAACTGCTGCACCTGGAATGGCAACGTATCGATGGCGCGGAGCACTTTCCCGATGGTCGCCAGGTGAGCAGCGCGCGCCGTGGAACGACCGACTGGCGTGCGGCGCGTCTCGCTGATGCTGATCCGCTGGCGTACAACCTGAATGCGCTCTTCCTTGTCCTCGCCCAGGGCCGCAAATACCGCTTCATGGCGGCGCATGCGAGAACCTGATTTCACCGGGGCCGACTCTGCCTTGTCGATTGCTACGGCACTGATCGATGCGTTCGATTCGTGCTGCGACTCTGTCCATACCTGCCTTGCGCTGATCAGTTTCATGCTGCTTCCTTTTTGAGCTCTCTTGTCTTTGCCCGGTATTCGGCCTTGATGGCCTTGAGGTCGTCGATGGTGTACTTGCGAGCCGAATGAGGCCCTTCCAGCCAATCCACCTTGTCGGCGCCGATGCGCTTCACCAGGCGGATGCGGTACTCGACCGCATTACCGGACAGATTGCGATTGCACTTCACGCACTGCCGGTGGATGTTCATAGGTTCGAACCGAAGCTCAGGACAGGCACCGACCGACCGATAGTGACCGGCGTCCCAGCGGCTACCCGTGATCAGGTCGTGATCGCTCGGCATCGAGTCGCAGCTGATGCATGGCAGGTGCGCGTCACGCAGGCGCACGTACTCGTTCACCGCCGCCTGGGCTTCGCGTATGTGCTCCGCCCTGCTCTTCAGCTTCTCTTTGCGGACTCTGATCTCGCGGCGCTCGCGCTGGTCGATGGCCTTGCGGGCTTTCTCGCTATTGGCGGGAGCGTGAGCCAAGGCGCACTTCTGGCTGCACACCACCTGTGTGGTATTGAACATCGGGGCAAACTTCTCGCCACAGGCTTTGCACGTCTTCTGCTTCACGTCCTTGATCGCAGTCCTCATGCAGCCTCCTTGCTCAGCAGGTCAGTGAAAACCACGCCGAGCCCGGAGAAGCAGGCAGCGATTCGGTCGGTGTATTGGATGCCTTGGGCGCGATTGAACAGGCTGGTCACCGGAAACCCATCAGGGCCGAACAGCTTGCAGCCGCCCATCATCGACAGCTTCATCTCGTACGGCAGATGGCGCATAACCCGGTACCACTCCGCCTGAAACCCGGCATCCTCGTTCAGCAGGATCTGGACGCCGAAGTGCAGCTTGCAGTAACGCCGGGCGTCGACTGCATCGCCGATCGGGGTCATCTCTGCGATGCGCTTGTACATGGCAAACCACAAGGCGTTCTGATCGAGTGTGCGATCCTTGCCCGGGCGCAAAGACACCACCACAAACTTCTTGTCCCGGAACATGGTGTTCAGCTTCGTGATGGCCTCGGTGAGCTTGGCCTGGCTGTTGACGCTGATCTTGTCAGTCATTGCGTCGCCCTCTTCGCTTCCAGCTCCTGAGCCTGCTGAATCAGCAGTGCCCGGCGATCCGCCAACTCGTTCGCCGCTTCAATCCTCATTTCAGTTTTCCTCTCGGCACTGACCTTCCGCATTTCCAGCATCGACGTCTTCACCAGCTGGAGCTTTTCGCGAATCGCCGGGGCCGGCCGGGTGACTGCGCTGGTGAGCAAGCCAGCCAGGGCGCGACCGTCCTCGGTGACCGGCTCAACGCTCAGATCGGCCAAGTACTTCTGCCCGTGTTCCCGCGGGATACGTTGCATTTGCACCGCCTTGGTGACGGCTTGGATACGACGGTTGGCGTCGAACCCGACAGAGACGTGCCAGTTGACCTGTCTCGCATCCTCTCGGGCCTGGCCTACGAACCGCTCATAAGTGCTGATGAATGCCATGCGAGCACCGACCTTGTCGCCGGCATCGAGAACCGGTTTTGCTGCGGCGAAAGCCAGCTGGATTTCGTCGGTCAGCACCACGGTCTCGAATTCATCGTTTGTGGTCATCGCGATTGCCCAAGCTTCATCCTTGCCCGGGCGACCATCGGCAGCCTGAACACGCTGCAGGATGTCCGCCATGGTCAGCTTGCCTTTTACTTCGAAGCGGCAGGCTTTCAAGGCAGCGCGGATGTCCGATACGGGATAGACGCAGAGATCCTCAGCCATGATTGCCGCGGTACCGGGGCTCATTTCCTGGCCCATGGCTTCCGCCGTGGCAATGATGGCCGCCGCCAACCCTGCTACCTGGGCGTCGTTCATTTCAGAGGTATTCATTGCGTTCTCCTGCCTGGCGCTTGGACAAGACCATTTGCGCGGCCTGTTCCGCAGCGGAGACGTTCGCCTCGGTACGCTCCATCTGGCGGGCCGTGGCCCCATTGATGCGCTGACCGGTCACCCACTGGGTGTGGTAGCTCTCAGCATTTGCCAGCAGTTCGTTGAGGCTATGGCACTTGCGCAGCACGGCGGCATCACTGGTCTTCAGGAAGTGGGCGGCGACGTGGTGGGCGACATCGGTGCCGAGGCGGTCGACCAGTTGACCGAGCTGGCCACCGACCTTGGCGTTCCACACCGGCCAGGTGTTGTAACGCTTGCGGTAGGCCATGGCGTAATTCGCCCAGACCTTGAACGTCTTGCAGGTCTGATCTTTGGGACCGGGCATGTCGGCGGGAATCTCAACCCGTGGCGATTCGGTGCGACCAATGACCAGAACCAATCCGCCGGACAGGTTCGGCTTGTCCGAGCCGTCCTGCAAATCCTGATTACTGGTTCCCTGATTGGTACCCTGATTATTGGTACCCTGATTTGTCGGAAAATTTTCCGACCCTGGCTCGGATTTTTTTCCGACCTTGCTCGGAGATTTATCCGAGGTAGATCGGATTTTTTTCCGACCATCGAGTGCATCAGAGGTCGGATATTTTTCCGACCCATCCAATTTTCGGTTCCACTCTTTTGCCTTCTCGGTCAGGCGGATCAGGGTGATGCTGGAAGTACTTGAAAGCTCAATAAGGTCGGCATCGCGCAGGGCTTTCAACAGACGGTAAGCTGTGTCCGGTTTGTCAGTGAGCAGCGGCAATTCTTCAACTATCTTGCTCTTGCTAAGCGCGAAGTAGATCCCGGTGTCCGTCTTGATTGGATTGGCCCAGCTCGGACTCTCATAGACGAAAGCGAACAGCAGGGCCTGCTGAGAGTTCAGCCCCCACTCTAGCGCCTTCACCTGGTTGATCGTGACGGTGTATTGCATGTCAGGTATTCCTGACCAAGTGAGAAAGCGCAGAAGTACACGACACGCTTTTCGAATTATCAAAACGTGTCGCGACATTGGAAGGGGTATTGCTTGAATTGGGTTGGCTCTGCATAATTGGCCTCATCAAGTGGTAATGAATTAGCCGGGCTGCAATCCCGGCTTTTTTGTGTCTGTGATTTGGTAGAGGCCCTCTGGGTTACCCCGAAGAGTCCCTGCAAGAGGCCCTCATTGGGGTCACTAGTTGAAGGACCTTGGCCTTCTTGCGCCCTACTTCCGAAAGCGCTCCGCCAGCAATGGCGAGTTCTGTCATTTCGTTGATGGCTTGGTTAAAACACCAGCCGTTGGTATGCATCAGCGCTTCCACCCTCTTCCGCGTCTGCGGAGGCAGCCTTTCTAGCTCTACGGTCATGTGGCCCTCCAAAGGGGCTTCAGCCCGCGATATCTTCTTGTTTGTCCTGCATGAGTTCCTCAATCACGCCGTTCGCAACGGCCCACTCGATGATTTCGTAGAGATAAGTCGCATGCTGCATGCGGGTTTTCGTTGCGGCTCGACGCAGAATCCGATCAAGAACTGGTTCGAATCGAACCTTCACCGGAATGGCGCGCTTTTGATTGGGGTCCATGTACATACGGGTGCTCCTGGCTGTTGAAATTGGTTAAGCAGCTGACTTTTTTGGATGAGCCTCGGCAAGCAGCCAAGCAGGCTCAAACGGCTTACCGTTGGTGCTGGCAAGCTCTGCAATCTTCTTGGCGTACTGGGTTTCCCCGGTGTACTCGGTGCGCGGCAGCGCATCGGCGACGAGCCATTTGTAGATGGCACGAGGTGTCTTTCCGCAGGCCAAAGCCACTGCTGGAACGCCACCGGCGTCATCGATCGATTTTTTGAGTGGCCGCATAAGGCCTCCAAGCCAAATATGAACTTACGGTACATATTATGTCGGAACTGAAAGTACATGCAAGCGCATGCGATATTGAACCTATGGTTCAGATAGAAGAAATCCGCACGGCCTTCGTGGCTCGTTTAAAGAAATCCTTGGCTGCTCACGGTATTGACCAGTGGGGCGCAGGCGCTCGCCTAGCTGAAATCGCCAAGGTCACCCCGAAGGCTTCGAGCAAATGGCTGAACGGCGAATCGATGCCGGGTCCTGCGAAGATGCAAGCAATCGCGGATGCGCTCGGTGTGAAGATTGAGTGGCTTCAGTACGGATCGGGAATTGATCCGGCGCTCTCGCGCATGCCGATAGTCGACGATCCGACTGGTTCCGAGGTGAAGTCAGCCGCCGATATCGTGCGTGAGATGCTCACCAAGCAAGGTAAAGGGCTTTCTGAGGACGCGCGTACACGGTTGCTGGCTGCGGCAGAATTTGACGATGGCGGCGGCGCTTTAGAGGTGGACTACTACCGCCCCGGCGTAGTTGGTGACGAGGTGTGGATCGCGCATTACGACGTCCGCGCTGCCATGGGTGGCGGGCAAATACCGCACGACTACCCGGAGTTGCTCCAGGACGTGAGGGTAAGCCCTCAACATCTGCGCGAGATGGGCGTCGAGTTCAAGGAGCACTTCCATCTCAAGATGGTGACCGGCTGGGGTCAGTCGATGGCGCCCACGATCAAGCATCGAGACCCGCTGCTCGTAGACATCAGTATTCGGGAATTCGTTGGGGACGGGATTTACATGTTCTCTTGGGAAGGTCACCTCTACATCAAGCGGCTCCAATGGGTTGGCGATGATCAGATTAAAATGATTTCTGATAATACGATGCACCCACCGCAAACGATCAGAGCGGATGAGACCTACATCCAGGCTCGGGTGCTGCTGGTGTGGAACGCTCACCTGGTGTGAATACATGGCCCTCAACAAACCCAACCAAGAACTGCGCCGAGACCTGAAAGCCGCGGCCTTCAGCCTCGAAGAAGCTGCCCTGGAAATGTTCAGGCTGGCAAAACAGCGCGGGGATACAGAGCTTCTGGAGGCAATGGAGACGATCGAAAAGCTCCATGAGCAAGCTGATCGACTGACTGCTTACTCTGATGAGGTGAAGGCGGGAACGATTGTGCGGGGTAAGGTTGAGTAGGTGAGGCGGCGGGGATTAGCAGCACAGCTATAATTTTCTAATATTAAATAATGACTTCTAGGTTAACAGAGGCACTCATGGATAAGAGCAGTGAAATAGGCGTCGATGCAAGCAGCCTTCCGGCGGATGGGGGGGCGAAAATGCCAATAGAATCGGCTTTCCAGCGCTCGCTCATGCCTCTTGAAGTAATTAATACATTTCCTTCAACGGGAGATACAGCCCATCTTCGGCATATCGTAGAGGCGAGAGATGGCCAGCATTACGGTGTGAAAATGTCGGTTGAGGGAGAGGTAAAGGTTCCCGCCTCCGAGCTTTTTTGTCATGAACTCGCCAGCAAGGTCCTCATACCTACGCCTGGACACGCTGTAATTAAGATGCCTTCAGGCGAGCTGGCATTTGGCTCTTTATGGCAGGGTGGCGTCATTGATAAAAAGTCAAAACTGGATTTCCAGTTGTTTATTAGCCAGATATTGAGCGGCGAAGTAAAAGTAGTAAATCTGAAAAAATTTTTCAGTCGACTATATGCATTTGACCTATTCGTCAACAACGTTGATCGAAGCTGGCGCAACTATTTGTGGCGATCAAGCTTTGGGGATTCGGTAATAGCTCTGGCTTTTGATTTCAGTCGTGCGTGCTTCGAGACTGGACACAAAGGAGTTCAGGCCACTGCAAAGCTTTCAAACACTCAAAGCGTGTTCACCATGATCAACGTGTCAAAAAATTATGACCGCTCTGAGGCTGTCGCATGCCTGGAAGCCATCAGAAACATTGAAACCGATGAAATACGCGCAATTTTTGCCGCTTTTCCTGCCCGCTGGATGTCCAATGCCGACAAGAACGAGTACATTGCTTGGTGGGACTCGCAGGAAAGGCTTGATCGCATAGAAATGCTTCATAAATTTTTGTAATGGAGGTAATAGATGATTACCTTTAAATACTCGATAGTTAAGTATATGCCAGACGCTAAGCGAGGCGAAGTCGTTAACGTCGGCCTTGTTATTTTCACCGACGCAAAGGTGGACGTCAGAGTATTGCATGCGTCGGCAAAAGTTCGCGTGCTTGATGGTTGCTCAAGCGTAACGGATCTAGACTCGCTCAAAAAAGGGCTGGAGTCGATTGTTGCGTGGGCAAAAGACTCTGAACAAGCAATTCAATTCCTGAAAACATTTGACTCTTCTAGCACATATTTAAGCGAGACAGCGTTATTTGTTCTGGATGATATCAACCAATACGAACAGAGAGTTAACAATCTCTTTAACGAGCTTGTTAAGCCTTTCGCCTCGAAAGAGAGATCGGTTAGAAATTCCAGAATCCACACATACGTTAAGAATATATTTAGCGGCATGGATATGCTTGGGAAAGACTCCGATGACCTAAGCAGGCATAAAGTCATATACAACTACCCGTTAAGCGACAAAACAGGCTTTACTGCTGACTTCCTTTTGAAAAACGGAAAATTCCATATAACCGAAGCAATTGACTTCAATGTTAACGACCCGAATGCAAAATTCAAGGAGACCACGATGAAAGTAATGACTTTCATGGAGGGTAGGAAGTTCCTTGGCGAAGATTCGGGGAGATATTTTGTCTATTCAGCTAGCGCGAGCAAAGAGAAAGAAGTCTTCCCTCACTTGAACCTGGCCGAAGAGTATAGTGATAAAATATTCAATCTAGAATCTAAAGCAGAGCATGCCGAATACTTTAATCTGATGTCATCTCTGGTAGGTCGGGATCTATTGAGTTTTCACTAGCCTGATCCAAATAAATAAAGCCCGACCCAGCGCCGGGCTTTTCGTATCTACCCGTGTCACGCCTTCGTCACACCTGCCAAGCATAATGCAGTCAGCCAAAGGGATTTGGCCCATCTACAGAGAGCCCGCCACTGAGCGGGCTTTTTGCTGCCTGCTACGCTTTTCCTCACACAATGGAGGATCAAGCCATGCCGACCAACGACCTCATCCCCTCCCTGATCTACAAGCTGAACGAGAACCAACTCGCCATAGCGGCGGCTGTGGAAGATCTGTCCATTTGGATTGAACAGCTGCATGGTCCTGCGGAAGACGGGACCAGAATCCGCAACTCACTGACCAAGCTGGATGAAAACTTAGAATTCATCACGCGTGGGGTCGCCTCGTTGTTGAATGATCGATAGCCCTGTTGGGCCCTTCCCTGCTCGCTATGCTTCCTTTTTAACTGGAGGACCGGCCATGTCAAACGACCTTACCCCCACCCTGCTCCACCGCCTTAACCAGAACATCATGGCCCTGGGTTGTGCCGTTGAAGAAATCGGTATTTGGATCGATCAGCGCGGCTCTACGGAAGTGTCCAACCGTATTGAGGACCACTTGGCCGTGCTCACCGGAAATGCGGATTTCATCACTGAAACCATCGCCGAGTTGATTGCCAGGTGTGAGCCTGAAGAAGAGATCGATCCCGAGGACTGAGCCGACCTCACCGATGGTGGCTGTGCGCTATGAGTGATAAAGTTCGGATCCATTTCGGGAGGGATCCAATGAAAGGTTTGGGAAGGCTCATTTTATTCGTTGGGGTTTGCTGGGCAGTGTTCGCGCTCAACATGGACGTCTCGGTATCGACCGGCTCTGGAAGCAGAGTGAACAACCTGGGGCTCATGGCTGATCGACAGATCCATACAATCCTCGGCGGTATCATAGCGCTGGCTGGTCTACTGATGATCCTACTCACTGGAAAGTCAGCGGCAATTCCATTGGCAATCGAGAGCAACTCCCGCCTCTGCCCTATGTGTGCAGAGACAATCAAAAACGCCGCCATCAAGTGCAAGCATTGCGGCGCTGATGTGCAACCGTCCCATGCCGCTCATACACCGTTGACTCACGGCTGGACTGTTCAAATTGAATGCGAACCTTGGGAGTACGCGGAAACCACCAACTCCGTAAAGCGTCTTGGCCTGCCTGTAACAAAAGGCAGTCCAAAACTCGTAATCGCTGGCCCCTTTCAATCTGAATCAGACGCCATCAGTGCCCAGCAAAGCCTGAGATCTATATGCGACCTGCCAGGAGAGCTGCACCTGATAGAGCCCAGCACTTAAAAACAGCCAATCTCCAACCAGGGCCCGCCTAGCGCGGGCTTTTTGTTGTCCGTTAGAAAGGAGCCACCTCCTCCACCTCTTCCATGCTGTCGACCTCCATCACACGGTCTTCATCCGTACTTGCTTCCCATCTCAGCGTCACCGACTCGTCGTCGTTGAACGTCATGTCTATGCCATCCGTCTCGGATAGCAGCCCCATCACCTCCTCCCATTCCCTCTCCCCGTCCGTATCCAAGCGGTGAATCGTTACCCAGCGCTGAATCTGTGCGACCGGGTGATTGATCATTGACGACACCCGCAGACCCAAGCGCTCTACACCGGACATTTCAATTCGTGCTGCTGGTTTCGCTTTGCTCTGCGCCATGCTCACAACATCCCCCATTACTGTATATACATCCAGTTATTACGAAGGATAGCGAACCATTGGTTCGCGGTAAATCCCCCGGCAGGCAATCACGCTAAATCCTATAGATCTGTACTTTCTCAAAAAATATGTACTTTTGGTACTTGACCATATGTGAACCAATAGTTCATATTTCACCCATCGCAGCGACACAAAGCCACTGCGAAGGGCCTCAAAGGGCCTGACCGCTCTTTAACAATCAGCGCAATACGAACAAAGACGGCACTGCCTCTACGGCGACCGGAGATCAGATAGCCCCGAAAGGCTACCAACGCGAGGACCACCTCGACGGCTGACTAGAGCGAAAGGCTCGAACCGTGTGAATGACCCGATAAGCAGAGCCAGTACGAACGGAACATTTCACTGATGCACCTGGTTACCCGGGTGCATTGGGAAAACAACCGGAGCTACAGCCATGAATGAAACGCCAGCCGCACCAATCAAATGCACTCGCTGCGGAAAGCCAACCGAACTCGTGATCTACCGCAACATCATCGATCAGGCATACGACCAAGTGCGCAACAAGAAATACGTTCGTCAGCAGAACCTGCCGTTCTGCAGCGAAGAGCATGCAAACCACCATCAATGGTCTTGTGAAGGCTGAATGCATCACCTCTACCCATTCACTGAGTGGGCAGCGGGATGTAGGCCTGCATCAAACGAAAGGCTCAACAGAGCAAGGTGACATCAAATGAACTAAGGGATCGACCCATGACTGTAGACATCAGCAACTACACCATCGCCACCCCGCTTCCTATTTCCGAGACCAACCCGATCGCCCTGGAACTGATCGGGTGGCGCGCACTGATCGAATGCCCTGACGTCGTATCGATGCTTCCCGACGGTTCGCTTCAGATGACCGCGCCAACCCTTGGCGCCTCAAGCAAGAGCACAAAACGCACGCGCTGCGAGTGGAAGGAACCCGGTTATTGGCTGTTCTCCAGCGCCGCAGATCACTGGAGCCGGCAAGAAATGCGACTAACGAAAGTCAACTCGCTGCAGAAAGTGGTGATTGGCCAGATTCATGTACAGGGTTCCGAACGCCCTCCGGTGAAGGTGTTTTGGAACAAGGGCAAAATCACCATGGGGTTCCGGTCGAGCTACCTGCAAGACGACCCAGTTAACTTGACGGTGCTGGAAAACGTGCCGCTGGGTGCACTGTTCAATATCAATATTCACGCGAATGCAAACGGCGCCGTTTCGGTGTCGGCGAGTTGCAACGGCGTCAAATCCACTTCCGCAATCATGCGTCTCGACAGTACCTGGGACACGAAAACGCTCGCCTTCCACGGTGGCGTTTACAACCAGATCGATTACTCCGAAACGACCGACCCTGAAGACGCCTCGATCTGCATCATCAGCGACCTATCGATTACTCACGGCTGATGAACCTCACATCCCTACAGCCAGTGCGGACGAATCTCCGGCTTATACCGGCCACCTGCATTGTTCAGCTCACCCAACACGGAGGATTGGCAGCCATGTACCAGTAAGCGATTCACCCGCGTGGCGCGGCAAGCCTGAAGGCTGCGTCCAACACCTGGCAGGCAGCGGACAGTAGGTCGTCGATGTCACCGCGCATCGGCCGGGATTCCGGTAGGCCACCCTCGCGCAGAAGACAACTTGATGCTGCACACCCAGGCCGTCGCCAGTAGCGGGCCTGGGCTAGCTGAATTGAAGAATGTTGCGTTACGGCGCTGGCGTTTTTTCAAGCTCGTCGTAATAGGACTGGTAAATCTCATTTGAGTGGCGACATTGCTCAAGGTACTGCTTCGGCGTCATGCCAAGTCTAGCGGATTCAGTGCTGAGAAATCGCTCAAGAAACGCCTCCCCTCCAGTCATTTTCGTTGACTGTTGGAAGGTAGCCATCTGCGAGATGATTCCGCAACCTCCGGCGAATTTGGCAGTGACGATCAATGTCAAAGCACTTTCTCCGTCCTTCTCTGCCGCCAGTGCGCACGTTCCAAAAGTCAGTAACGAGACGCAAATAGCGAAACGAAAGATCAAATCCATTGAAGTCTCCGAATTTATGAAGCACGCAAAGCGAGTGTAGTCGCAGTAATTCCCCCAGCACACCCGCTCCGACGCCACCCGCATGCACTCCCCTCCGCGCCCAACGGCAATCAGCGGAATGGATGAGTGCAGCCGAGTTTTGTTGGATCAACACCCCGCCACTCTTGGAGGCGACCATGGCAACCAGCTACGCAGACAGTTCGCAGGCCCGAGAGTGGGACCGGCGCTATGACGATTACGGGCGGCCCAAGAAGGCGCAGCTCGACCAGTTCCACGACTACGAGGCGGCCGAGCTGGAGCGCTCGCAGCGCCTGGACGAAAGAAGGCGACTGCAAGCTGAAGAACGCAAGGCCTCGGCCATCCGCATCAAGGCCGCCGTCGAGCAGATTGGCGACTTCTTCGGCCTGAACGGGGTGAAGCCATGAGCAGCCAGGAAAGAAGGCACGACATGGCCGTCGGCTGGATCGAAACCGAGATCGGCAACTTGATCACGGACCTCGGCAAGCCGAACGCCAGCGCCGCTGCCACCTCATCGATCACCCTGGCCTTCATGCTCCACGCCATCAGCGAGGACGAGCACCGGCACTACAGGGCGCACATTGACCAGATTTACGCAACGTATAACGCCCAGTTCGGGCAAGGAGTTGCAGCATGAGTACGCCTATCGTGAAAAGCCTGATCGATGAACAGCTTGACGACATCGAGCGCAAGATCGCCCTGCTCGGCTTCGGCCTGCCTTTCAATGAGGTGATCGGCCGCAAGCGCGAAGAGTTGGTAGCCAGCTTGCCGCAGCGCCTGGCTGCGACCATGAAGGGCGGACGTATCGCGGTGAGGGTTCGGCCGTGACCTCATACCAACGTGCCAAGCGCCTCCACACCTGGCGCGGCTCAGCCATTGCCCTGCTGCTCTTCACTGCCTGGATGCTGGCAAGCGCCTATTCCGGCCAGCTCACCCAATAACCCACACCTTCAAACGCTGCGCACCGCGCGGCAAGGAATTGTCATGTCCGCAAATACTAAACAAGCACTCGCACAAGAATCGCTCGAAATGAGCGAAACCGACGACGCACAAATAACTGTCGTCCCTGCGGTTGCCGTCACCGACATTGCCGAATATCGGCCGCACGAAGAACAGATCGTTCGTCTGGAGACCACTTACGCGAAGCTGGTCGTTGATTGCTCGACCAGCGAAGGCTTGGCGAATGCGAAGGAAGTTCGCGTCGATATCCGCGACGTGCGCTATGCCCTGGCAAACACCACCAAGACGGCACTCGTACCCTATCAGCAGAAAGTCAAAGATGCCCAAGCTCGCGTCAACCAAGTAAAGGAGTTTGGCGAGGCACTGAAGGATCGTGTGCTGGCGATTGAAACGCCTATCGACGAAGCAATCAAGGCCGAAGAAAAGCGCGTAGCTGACGCCAAGGCCGAGCGCGAGCGCGTCGAGGCTGAACGTGTCGAAGCGATCCGGGCAAAGATTACCCGCTTCAGCTCTGTCGCGGCCGCGTATGCAAGCCGTAGCGCTGCTGATGTCGCAAACATTCTGCAAGGCGTGAAGGAATCGGTGATCCTACCCGAAGAATATGCCGAGTTCGAAGCTGAAGGCACCATCGCTCGCGACAACGCCATTGATCAGCTTGAAACGCTACACAAGTCTGCCGTTGAACGAGAAGAGGCCGCCGCCAAACTGCTGGCTCAGCAGAAAGAACTCGACGAGCTGCGCGAAAAGCAGCGCATCGCCGACGCGGAAGCAGAGGAGTTGCGCAAGCAGCGCGCCGAGGAGGACCGCAAGCGCTTGAAGCAACAGCAGGACGAGCTGGACCAGCAGCGTCGCGACATGGAGGCACAGCAGCGCCAACAGCGTGAGCGCGACGCCCAGTATCGGCGTGACCAGGAGGAACTGGCCCGCCTGCGCGCCCAGGCTTCCGCACCCGCTCCAACCACTTCAGTAGCTGTGCCCGTGGTTACAGAGAAGGTCGAGGTCGCACATGTCAGCGCACATGCGATCGCCGCTGAATCCGACGATGTGACTACGACCGCGCCATCGGTTGACGACATTGTCGAGGTTGTAGCCCTGGGCTTCGACGTGGACCTCGACACTGCTCGCGCTTGGCTTCGTGCCATCCGCTTCTAACCACCCTTTCCATCTAAAGGTCGACCCACTCCTTGTCGACCACGGAGAGCGCAATGACCGATTCAGACACCCAAACACCAACCGGCCTCGCCACGTACCACGATCCATCGCATAACGCGGCAGCGCTCATTCTCGATCCAGGCACCATGAAGTCGATGAGCGACCTCGCGCTGATGATGTCGAAGGGCGTGACAACAGTCCCCAAGCATCTGAAGGGCAATCAAGCTGACTGCATGGCGGTGGTGCTACAAGCAATGCAGTGGCAGATGAACCCATTCGCGGTTGCGCAGAAGACGTTCATCGTCAACGGCGGTGCATTGAGCTATGAGGCGCAGCTCGTCAACGCAGTGATCACCGCCAAGGCGCCAGTCAAAGGCCGCTTGAACTTCGAGTGGTTCGGAACTTGGGAAAACGTCATCGGCAAGATGCGCGAAGTCACCAGCAAGACGAAGAAGGACGAGGACACTGGCGAGTTCAAGAAGTACCGCGTTCCGGCCTGGAGCTTTGACGATGAGAGAGGTCTCGGGATCAGGGTCTGGGCGACCTTCAAGGGCGAAGACGAGCCACGCATTCTGGAACTTCTGCTCACCCAGGTCCGCACGCGGAACTCGACGCTTTGGGCAGAAGATCCCAAGCAGCAGATTGCCTACTTGGTGACTAAAAAATGGGCGCGACTCTTCTGCCCTGACGTCATCCTTGGCGTCTATACACCCGATGAATTCGAAGACTCGTACGGTGGCGAAATCGATATCACCCCTGCGAAGCAGGCTTCAAACACCGCTGCCGCTGCTGGTGTGTCATTCGGCCCGAAATCCCCGTCGCCGGAAATCGACGGAGTATTCGCAGACCTTTTGGTCGTCGCAAAGCGGCAGGACATCGAAGCCTATGCAACAGCCTGGGCAGGTCTCAAGCCTAAGCAGCGCGCAGCGATCGGCCTGGAGTGCCACGAAGCACTCAAGAACATGGCGGCAACCGTTGATGGCGACTTTACCGATATGACTGGCACCAACGACGACCTGTCTCAGGCCGAGGAAGCGGCGTAATGAGAGCGGAACTTCAGGGCACTGAAAAGTGGCATGCAGACCGATCTGGCCGAGTGACAGCCAGCCGGTTTAAAGATGTGATTGCTTGGGGGAAGCCTGACAAAAATGGAAAGCGCGAGCCTATGGGCGCGCGTACCTCATACATGCGCGAACTGTGCTTCGAGCGATTGGCAAAGAAGTCCAAGCACAACGTCAGCAGCGCTTCCATGAAGTGGGGCCACACCGAAGAACAGAAGGCTCAGGACGCCTACGAGATGTTGACCGGCAACATCGTCATACCGTCAGAGTTCATTGTCCACCCGAAGTACGACTGGCTCGGCTGCTCGCCAGACGGCCTGATCAACGATGACGGTGGAACCGAGTCAAAGTGCCCCTTCAATGAGGCGATACACGTCAAGACTTGGCTCGAAGGCATGCCCGAGGAACACATGCCGCAGGTCCAAGGCTGCATGTTCGTTACGGGGCGGAAATGGTGGGACTTTCTGTCGTTCGATTCTCGTCAAGATGAGGAGTGTCAGCTCTACATCGAGACGATTTACCGCGACGAAGACTACATCGCCAACCTTCACAAAGAGCTGGTCCAGTTCAACCTGGAACTGAATCGCATGGTTGATGAGGTCGCGGACAAAGCTCGAGCGCAAGCCTATCGGTTAGGAGGCTGATCATGCACGGATTCGACAATCTCAAGTCTGGCTTGGTCGCCGCAAAGAAAATCCGGAAGGATGTGAACACAACGAGGGAGTCAGCATGATTAGCAACCACCTCAACCTCATCGAACAGCAGCGGCAGAGCGCCGAATCAATCAACGACCGGGTCGCCCAGTACCTGGCAGCCGGTGGGCACATCGCCCAACTGAAAAGCCCGCCGCGCAATCCACTACCGCCGCCCCGCTCTCAGAAAATAGACCCTGAAACGGTCCTCAAGCGCAAACCCAAGGGCTTGAATTGGGCAGAGCGCCAGGCGCTTCGTAAAATGGCGGACTCGTTATGAGCAAGCGTAAGCCCAACAATATGCGCGCCCGGATCGAGCGGTCCTGCCGGGCACTACTCAGCACCAACCATGTCGCGGTGGTGAACATCGATCCCAGCGGCCGCCAGGGCATGATCAACTGGAAGAGCTGCAAGAACATCCCGCCCGGCCAACGCCTCGCCGACGCGGTCTGCGACTTTGCCCACCGCTGGACGATCTATCTCAGCGTCCAGTGTCGCGATCAACGAGGGCACCGCTACACTAAATCAGTAGAGGTTGCTCCCCAAGGCAACTATCTGGCCGCGCACCTCGAAGACGTGATCGAGGAAACCTACAAAGACTTGGTTGCAGAGAGTAATCCGAATCATCGGGTCGCTTCGGGCTGGATCGCCATTCCCACCGAAATATCGCTGACTGAAGAGCAGGCCGCCCGGGTGTTCGACGCCGTGGGTGTCTGGAATCAGCAGAGGGCAGCATGAGACTCATCAGCAACCGGGTGCGCAAGCGCCGACGACAGACATGGCTGGATCTACCGGCCCACGGAATTGAAGAGGCAGGCCACGGCCGAGGAACAGCAGGAGCCAACGGCGGAAGCCATAAAGCAACGCAAGAAGCGCGAGAAGAAGGCCGCCGACGATACGAAGAAGGGAATCGGACGGTTTACTGTTGAAATTGCTGGCGTGTTCATGCCGGATCTCAAGCGCCTGATGAAGGAGCATGGCTTCAACAACCAGCAGGAGGTGTATCAGAACCTGTTGCGGAACGTGATCGCCGCGGACTTCGAAACTGCGGCACAGATGCTCAAGTGTGTCACGACACCTTTTGTTATCGATGAAAAGGTGTCGAGAGCCTTTTATGATCAGAGCATGGCAGAACTAGCGCGAGATCCGGGGGATGAAATCATTGAGCCTTGCTCTTAATTTCATCAAGACCTTTTATCGAAATAGTTAAACATTGCGCAATCAAACTTAAAGTAAAAATTAACTGACTTTCAGTCGGCCCCATATACAACGCATATCCGCTGTCATCTTCGATGAATGACCTATCAAGAGAGCGAAATGTAGCGTGCCCAGCTAGTGATGAAAGCCCTCGATAAACCACACTGTATAAATTCAACATCCCTGCAGCTTTGGCTGAGCTATATACTGAAAAATTTTCGCCCGCTCGCGTATCAACAATTTCCTTCAGATACTGTTTATTTATTTCAGACAGCTGATCTGACGGAACATCTGCGAGCATAGCCCTCGCCTGTTTGACGTCTTCACTATTATTATGAGCGTCGAGCTTTTTGAAAATGGCTGGATCGGCGATAAGCGCAGATGCGTGAAAAGCTGTTTCATAAGCGGTTCTAACGAGTATCTGAGCCTCTTGAACCATTCCAATCTCGCATAAGCGTACTGCAGCTTGAGCTGTTCGAATCGTTCTTTCAAAAAACAAGAACGAGCAAAGCATAGGCGCATCGTTATCACTTACGTCTACGTTCAAGAGTAGCTTCTGGGCTTGAGTAGATATGCATTCACAATCTGCAAATTCGCCGGCGTATTTTTTTCTGACCTCTTCCTTATGTTCGTAAACATAGTCAGATAGAAATCCCTTTTCATCAAAGTCCCTAGCAGGCATAAACCGACTCCCCTCGATTATTTTCAGATACAACGCACACAAATACCCCACTTCAACGAATCACGCCAGCCGACGAGGCAGGCGTCTGCCTGGAGATACCTAATGGGAATCCCTGCGAACGCATTAAAGGAAGATGAGCTTTTCCATTACGCATCCCTAGAGCCGGGTGCTGCCGACGAGCTGGCACGCCGGATCGCCGCTGGAGACATAGACCCGAACGCAGGTCTGGAAGACCTTCGCGAGGATATTCGAATGCTCGAAAGTCAGGCGGATGATGCCGAGGACGAGGCGAATCTACTTCGCACCTATATGGCGGAATCCTGCGAGTTCATCCGGCGCGCAATGAGCCCGGAGGAAAAACAACTTTCAGTAACCGAGTTGCTGAAGAAAGCGCTCGACCGCCTGGAGTGATTCCATGAGCACATTTGCCGTATTTGGAATGAATGAGCACTTCGCCCGCGAAGAGGCGAAGCGCAAGGTTCGGGACTTCAAGATCGAGAAAGGTAAGCGGATCGAGCTTTCAATGAGCCAATGGCTCCAGGCTGTCGAAGAGCGCGTGATCAAGATCATGGACGGCAAGCGGGTCGCCCAACTCAGCAGCATGTTTGATGCGCCCCAGTACGCCGCCGAGTACGCGGAGCGCATTCGTAAACTGGGGCGGTGCCGCGACGTGATCATCAGGGCGAAGATTAAGTTGCCGCAGAACGATGCAAAGCGGAAGTCGGCGACCAAGCTTTCGTGGATGGACTACTCGCCTGAATCGACAGCGGCTGCCTGATCCACCCTCACCTATTGCGCCGAGTTTTCACTCAGCCTTCGGCCCTTTAGGTCGGATGAACTCTTTGAATTCGGCCAGGGCAGAAGCCGCTACGGATTCAAGCGCTTCGTACTGAGCGTACTTTTCGTCAGTATCAAGCGGCCAATTGTTCTCAAAGAAATCATCAGCCGCATCAGCCGCCGCGTTCTTGGCGAGCTGAAGCTTGCGGGCCGGGCCTATTGATTGATCGACATTCATGTTGGCTCTCCTTGATCCGGCTCCATGCCGGTCATCCGTAATACCCCAACCAAAACCAAATTGCCACCACCGATCACGGAGGGCGGCGCCTAACTGGAAATCACTTATGCTTATTCTTCAATAATCTAAAGACAAATCAAATATCCAACTCTTGTTCAATTCGCTTCTTTTTTTTCTCAATACATGCCTTGATAAAAGATTGGTATGTTTCAGGCTTTGGCGCACCTGAAATGAGACTGCTTAAATCTCTAGCTTTACGAATACCGAGCGGATCGACAAACGATCCAAGTATATTAGTCCAGGAGTGAACATCAGTGGATCGATATGGAACCTGGTCAAACAGAAGACGGAGTTGATCGCAATGCTCATTCAAATCGAGTAATCGCTTCACAGCTTCTTGAGTACTGATTCTAGAGTCAAAGAGCCTTTGCAGGTCCGCATACCCCGCTTCCGAACTGCTACAATCCCGTCTGATGTAGACAGCATTATTTTTTAAATCATCACCAGCTTTTATGGCCAAGTAAGGAAGATGCGCCGGGGTTGACTCAACAAAAAGAACTTGAAACACCTTCCCTTTCAACTCGCTATTCTCAGAAGAGCTGAAATTGAAATCCATAACTTCATATCTTAAAACATCAGGTATATATGGCTTTAGCTGCCTTCCCACATCAGTCTTATCCTTGACCTTATCGATTCCAACCGACTCCATCACATCACCATCTTTAACTCCTATAATGAGTATTCCGCCTCCTGAGTTTGCCAGTGCTAGAACATGCTTGGCCAACTTGGCTTTTTCTGGCCACTGTTCCTTATAGTCAATATTATTAGTTTCACCGACACCCAATTTCAGCAATGGCCGCAACGTCTCACTACTAGGGCGCTCGAAAAATTCAGTGAAAGACGAGTGCATACTTTTAGATATAGACATACTTTCTCCTTACGACATGGACGTAAAGATTAATCTATATCCAAATTCAATGCACGGTCCAAAAAAACCAAATTGCCACCACCATCGTCGCATCCAATCACGGTGGACGGCACCCTAACCAATATCTCGGTCGACCCAGTGCTTGGCCAGCCAGCTTGGGATCAATAGTGTCCTCGATGAGTCGAGCTTTTTGCTGGCATCTGGCGATTGCTCAATTTCTACTCTGAAGTAAGCCTTCCTGCTTCCATCGGACTGCAACTCAAGGGCCGCCACGTACGCCCCAACCTCTACCTCGGTCAGGCCGCTCTGCTCCGCAAGCAGCTTGTTGGAAGGTTACTGTCCATCTCTGCCTCCTTGATCCGGCTCCGTGCCGGGCTAAACACAAATACCCTACCTCAACGAATCACGCCAGCCAGCAAGCGCGCATTCGAACAGCCGAATGCGCCGTTCATTGGCTCAGCGCCAGAGGCTATCGTCCTTATTTTTTACTATTTTGTAGGACTTAAACGCGGTGCGAACTTTAAAGCACTCAACCATATCTTTGCGCGCGCCTAAGCTTTTTTTCAAGTCCTGGGGTGTTATTGTTGAGTTGCACCCGACAATTACTTGACTGAGCATGCCGATACTATCGAAAGATCTAAAATACAAACCATCTTCGGAATCTGCTTCACTCAACAGGAAAATCCTACGAACTTCTCGCTCATACCTCCATTGAGAATGTTTAATGCGAAGCTGTTTCTGCATCATTTCAGATCGCTCACGCTTATCTAAATCCGCATATTGCGCAACGTCAAAATTCATCCTTCCAAACTTGTACTCGACACAATGCATATTGTTACTAGGGACATCGAATACTAAGCAGAGGCCCTTATGCTTATTGGAATAGTGAGCCCACTGAACGGGGCTTCGAAAGGACTGGCTAAAGCATAGCAATCCAAATTTTGTAGCAATTGCCTTTTTAAAATCGTTCAGCTTCTTCCGAACATCTTTATCAGGAGATGAATAGCACACCATTTCGAATGGATCATTAAGATCCATTATCGTTGCTACCTTCAATCTAGATTTTTCAATGTTCTGCAGCCCGTAAACCTCATCGCAGAAATGGTAAACCCGCATCATCCCCGAATCAGTCATGCCTTGCCTCACCTGACGAAAATTCAAAAATCCAATATATCGGCAAGGTGCCACTATGCCCATCACTTACGGAAGTGTTTGCAGCGGTATTGAGGCCGCAACTATGGCCTGGCACCCGTTGGGCATGCGCGCCACCTGGTTCGCCGAGATCGAAGCCTTTCCCAGCGCGGTGCTGACCCACCACTACCCCAACACACAGAACCTCGGTGACATGACCAAACTCGGCGCCCAGATGCTGGCCGGCAAGATTGCCGCGCCTGACATCCTCGTCGGCGGAACCCCATGCCAGGCCTTCAGTGTCGCAGGTATGCGCGAAGGCCTGGCCGACCCGCGCGGCGCCCTCACCATCAAATACGTGGAGCTTGCAGATGCAACTGACTATGTTCGCGCCAACCAGCGAAAGCCTCCCTGCGTCATCGTCTGGGAAAACGTCCCCGGCGTTCTCAGCGACAAAGGGAACGCCTTCGGATGCTTTCTTGGCGCGCTTGCTGGGGAAGACTGCGAATTGCAGCCTTCAGGGAAGAAATGGCCGGACGCTGGTTGTGTGTATGGACCCAAAAGAACAATCGCGTGGCGGGTCCTGGACGCCCAATATTTCGGCTTGGCCCAACGACGCCGTCGTGTGTTCGTTGTCGCAAGTGCTCGAGACGGATTCGATCCCACCGAGGTACTTTTTGAGCGAGAAGGCACTCGCAGGGATAGCCCGCCGGGACGGCCTGCGGAGTATGCACTTCACCCTACTCTCACGGCACAAGGCGGGGGCTCTCTCGATGATCGAGAGGCATATGTACTGGAGCCCGGAGGCGTGCGCCGAACCAGCGTGATTGAGTGGGAGCGGTGCCAAGGCTTTCCCGACAATTACACGCAGATCCCATGGCGCGGCAAGACTGCAAGCGAATGTCCGGACGGACCGCGCTACAAGGCGATCGGTAACAGCAAGGCGGTCACGGTCGTTCGCTGGATCGGGATGCGGTTATTACGTCAACTAAAAGCCTAAAAGCCCTGCAACCCGCGAAGGCACGGCCTCGAGCAGGGCGTGAAACAGATGAAGCTCTATTTGCTTGGCAAATCAGGATCGCAATAAATTTCTTCGACTCTACCGCTGTCGCTTAGAAGAACAGTGACTCGTCCCGGCTCAATTTCCTGGGTAACAGCCTCACCGCGACGCACTACGCGACACTTTCTACCGATTAGGTCCTTTAGCGACATTGGCGCATTGGATAGTGGGAATGGCACCGGCCGGTAATCAAAAGGCCATGGCACGTCTCCACCACCATCTCCACCACTGCTTCCTCCCATAAGGCATCTCCTTGCATCGACGTGATTGCCGATCCATTAAGCAATAGTTCATCAAAACCCATGACGCCAGCTACACGAGGTAATCCCATGCCCATAGAAAACAAACCGGCCGAGCTACTGCAGGTTGAGCGGTCGACAGTTACGAAGCTGGTGATCACCGGCGCATCGCGGCTTGATCCGATAACCGTGTTCTTCGAGGACTTCGGTCGCCGGGACTGCCCCATCGAATCCGATCCGAACTACCAGACTGCTCAAGGCAAGATCACCATCAACTGCTGGGACAAGAGCTGGAACGCTTACTGGGGCGGCATGGGGCCGCGCACCGTCGCGGAGTTCGTCGCCGACTGCGGCTGGGACTACGTCCTGAACTGCTTGGATCGCGGGATCAGCAGCACGAGATTCAGCGGTGATGCGCTCCATGCTTTCGCCAAAAAGTGCATCGTCCAGCGCCGTCGGCAACAGACCGGGCGCCATGACTGGGAACTGAGCGAACTGAGCGAACTGAGCAAAGGCGAAGCCCGCGAGCTTTGGCACGATATTGATGTTCTTCGCAGCATCGAGACGTCAAACGAATGCTGGCATCACAGCAAGCTGCTGACCGAGCTGTTCGGCGAGGAATGGCATTACTCGCTCGATGGTAAGGCTGTCGAAGAAAACCACGAATTCACGTACCTGCGCCGCGTTGTCGAGGCTGTTCAGCAAACGCTGCGCTAGGAACAACAACAGGTGGCCGCATGAAGCGCATCTATCTCAGAGGCCCCATGAGCAATCTGCCCAGCCTGAACTTCCCGGCCATCCACCCAATGGTCGCTCGCCTCCGCGCCGCTAGCCAACAGATAATTAACCCGCAGAAATCGATCTTCCTTCGGAAAAACAACTCAGGCCTTATCAACCTTTGCTTTGCCATGCCTATCAAGCCACACCCAATACACAGAGCTAGGACGCTTAAGGAAAAGCTTATATCCAATGAGCTCCCCAATAACATTTGTAATTATCACACCAAGAACTAGATATATAAATCCACGCCCATGCAAGTTAGCCAGCCACACAAAGAAAATAATTGAATACATATTCAATGCATTGATAAACCCATGACGTAAATACCAGTCAACAGGAGTTCCCCACAGCGAAACCAGTTCAGGCCTGTCCCTAGACAGGACACGATGTTGCAATGCAGTGCATCCAAACGAAATAAGGAATGTTGGTGTCGAAACCGCTATAGCCAAAAACAACAATTTAAAAAATCCAATCTTTCGAAAAGTTCTGGGCTATGGATATACCAGAGCAAAAAACCCGGACCCACAAATGAAACAAAGAATACAACTACATTCGCCGAAATTGAGAAATCAATTTTATCGAGATTCTGAAGATCCATATAATCCTTATATAGCCGTAGTCACCAGCGAACTGCCGGCCTCTCAGACATAAAACCATATATTGTCGATTGTATTCAATACACAACCCACCTTCCTCTTATACCTACCTGCCTGCCGGTGAACGGCGGGCGAGGAATCGCTATGTCCGATTTTCAGACAAAGAGCTTTCCCACCGCCCGCAAAGTGCACACCTGCTGTGAATGTCAGGGCGATATCCAACCCTGCCGCAAGTACCAACTCATTTCGGGGTCATGGGAAGGCAGCATGGATTCCTTCAAGACCTGCATGCCTTGCCGATCAGTCCGTAATTGGGCCACCACACAACCTGAGTGGGGCGGCAGAGACGATCACCTCTATTACTTCGGCATGCTCGAGGAACACTTGGCGAACATGGCTCAGGAAATTGCAGTAGGGGACGGTCGTCGATTCAGGACCTATTGACTGCATCACCAAATGAACCAGCGGCGCAAAGCCGCGGCGTAACCGAATAATCACCTTCTTCCGCCACGCGCGGCATGGAGTATTTCCCATGGCAAACGCTACAGCAGCTAAGGCCAGCAGCATCCCTCCGAGGTTCATCCGCTTCATGGATGCCCCCGGCTATCTCGGCATGTGCCGGGATGAATTCAACAAAACTGTCAGGCCGAACGTTCGTGAATTTCCTATCGGGAAACAGGGCGTGGCGTTTGATCGTATTGAGCTGGATGAGTGGGCCGACGCCTATATCGAAAGCAAGTCGATTGAAAAGGCAGCCAATCAGGACAACAATCGGCCTCGCAGCGAGCGCCAGGGTGAAGCCAAAGGAGTTAAACCATGGCGAGAAAAGCGATCTCTGGCCTCTACCAGAAAGGTGGAGTCTGGCAAATCGACAAAGTATTCCGAGGCGAGCGCCTTCGAGAGAGCACTGGAACTGGTGACCGGCAAGAAGCCGAGCAGTACCTGATTCACCGGCTGGAGCAACTTCGACAGCAAAAGGTATACGGCGTGCGCCGTACCCGAACTTGGGAGGAAGCGGCGACAAGGTTTCTGATCGAGAGCAAGGACCAGCCCTCGATCAAGTTGACGGCGCATCATCTGAAGCAGCTCCATCCATACCTCAAGGACCTGCCACTGACGCACATCGATGACCAGGCACTTGAGCCGTTCGTGAAGGACCGATTGAAAGGAATGGTGTTGCCATGCGGTAAGCAGTTGAAGCCGGTGGCACCTCGCACGATCAACATCTCAATCGAGCGGGTGATACGGGTTCTTTCGCTTTGTGCGAGGAAGTGGCGGGATGAAGAGCGCAGACCCTGGCTTGATTCGGTGCCAATGTTGGCCAAGCTGGACCTGAAGAAAAAGGTTCGCGAGCCCTACCCCATGACATGGGAAGAGCAATCGATCCTTTTCGGAGAGTTGCCGGCACACCTGCAGACGATGGCCCTGTTCAAGGTGAACACAGGTTGCCGCGAGCAGGAGGTCTGCAAATTGAGGTGGGACTGGGAAATCTCGGTACCGGAACTTGGCACCAGCGTGTTCCTGATTCCTTCCGACTTTGGCGGCCGAAACGAGCGGTCAGGTGTGAAAAATGGCGATGAGCGACTGGTCGTGCTGAACAGCGTAGCGAAATCGATCATCGACAAGCAACGCGGCCTGAGCAAGGACTGGGTTTTTCCGTACAGCGGCAACGCGATGCACCGGATGAACGACTCAGCCTGGAAGAAAGCGCGGGTGAGAGCGGCGAAACTCTGGCAGGAGGAAAACCTTCGCCCCGCTCATCCAGGGTACGCATCCATCCGGGTGCATGACTTGAAGCACACGTTTGGCCGTCGCCTTCGGGCGGCAGGTGTCACACAGGAAGATCGAAAGGCCCTGCTGGGACACAAGAACGGCAGCATCACCAGTCACTATTCGGGCGCTGAGCTCGGGCATCTGATTGAGGCTGCAAATAGGGTATCAGCAACCGATTCGCGTGGACCGGTGCTGACGATCTTGAAGAGGAAAACTGGATGAAGTCCCGAAAAACTCCCCACCAATGAAAAAGCCCAACTGGCTAGAGTTGGGCTAAGTCATTGAAAAATATGGTCGGGACGGAGTGATTCGAACACTCGACCCCTAGCACCCCATGCTAGTGCGCTACCGGACTGCGCTACGCCCCGACTAGGCGTGAAACTCATCCCTCATCTCGAGGAACGCTCAAGAATATATCGCAAGCTTTTGAAAACTGGAAGTATTTAAAAGCAGGAATTTATTTCTTGAGTACCACCAGAACATCTTCGAGCTCGGCGATCATCTGGCGGATCATTTGCTTGTATTGGGTGGTGTCGTCTTTGGCTTCATCACCGGACAAACGCAGGCGCGCTCCGCCGATGGTGAACCCCTGATCGTAAAGAAGCGCGCGGATCTGCCGGATCATCAGCACGTCCTGGCGCTGATAATACCGGCGGTTTCCGCGGCGTTTGACAGGGTTGAGTTGAGGAAACTCCTGCTCCCAGTAGCGCAGCACGTGTGGTTTTACCGCACACAGCTCGCTGACTTCACCAATGGTGAAGTAGCGTTTGCCCGGGATGACGGGGAGCTCGTCGTTATGACTTGGTTCCAGCATAAGCCTCAACTCGGGCCTTCAACTTCTGCCCTGGACGAAAGGTGACCACACGGCGAGCCGTGATCGGGATTTCTTCCCCCGTTTTCGGATTGCGGCCAGGCCGCTGGCGTTTGTCCCGAAGGTCGAAATTGCCGAAACCGGACAATTTGACTTGTTCGTTGTCTTCAAGAGCGTGCCTGATTTCTTCAAAAAACAGTTCGACCAATTCCTTGGCCTCCCGTTTGTTCAGGCCCAGCTCTTCATACAGACGTTCCGCCATCTCAGCTTTCGTCAGAGCCCCCATACGTCACTTCCTTAACGTGGCGTTCAACCTTTGTTCGAGCGAGGTGAGGATGTTTTGCGTTGCGGTATTCACCTCATCGTCATTAAGAGTGCGCGATGGATGCTGCCAGGTCAAGCCGACTGCGAGGCTTTTTCTATCAGGATCAATGCCTTTACCCTGATACACGTCAAATAGCCTGAGGTCTGTCAGCCATTCGCCTGCATTTTCACGGATTACGTCCAGTACAGCCGTGGCTGCAACGTCTTTATCCGCAATCAGTGCAAGGTCACGACGAACTTCAGGAAAGCGTGATAACTCGTGGAATTTTGGCATTTTGCCCGACGCCACTTCCGCCAGAACCAACTCGAAGACGAAGACCGGACGGTCGAGACCGAGGGTTTTCGACAACTCAGGGTGGATCGTGCCAATGAAGCCGACCAGACGACCATCACGCTCGATGCGCGCGGTTTGACCCGGGTGCAACGCTGGGTGTTTGCCCGGCACGAAAGTGAACGCTTCCAGAGCACCGGCGAAGCCCAGCACCGCTTCGACGTCAGCCTTGACGTCGAAGAAGTCGACGGTATCGCGACCCTGCGCCCAGCCTTCCGGCAGGCGACTACCGCAAACAACACCCGCCAACATCGGCTCTTGCTTCAGACCTTCGAGCTGACCAACGAAACGCAGGCCGCTTTCGAACAGACGCACGCGATCCTGCTGACGGTTCAGGTTGTGCTGAAGCGCCTTGACCAGACCTGGCCACAGCGACGAACGCATGGCAGCCATGTCATTGGAGATCGGGTTAGCCAGCAGCAGCGGCTCAACACCCGGATTAAACAGTTCGAACTGTTTCGGGTCGATGAAGCTGTAGGTAATGGCTTCCTGATAACCACGGGCAACCAGCAGACGACGCAGTTCAGGCAGGTCGCTACGGGCTTCTGCCTTGGCTTGCGGCGCCAGACGCGCTTGCGGATAACGAACCGGCAAACGGTTGTAGCCGTACAGGCGTGCCAGCTCTTCGATCAGGTCGACTTCCAGGCTGATATCGAAGCGATGGCTCGGTACGTCTACACGCCACTGCCCTGCCCCGTCGGCAGTAATGGTCAGGCCCAAGGCATTGAGCAGACGCTCCACCTCAGCCGAATCCATTTCCATACCCAGCATCTGGGTAATGCGCTGGGCACGCAGGGTGATCGGAGCAATTTTCGGCAGGTGCTGTTCGCTGACGGTCTCGATGATCGGACCCGCTTCACCACCGGTGATCTCCAACAGCAAGCCAGTCGCGCGCTCCATGGCTTCGCGGGCCAGTTGCCAGTCCACACCACGCTCATAGCGATGCGACGCATCGGTGTGCAGGCCATAGGAACGGGCCTTGCCCGCTACGGCGATCTGGTCGAAGAAAGCGCTTTCCAGGAACACATCACGGGTGGTCGCGGAAACACCGCTGTGCTCGCCACCCATGACACCGGCAATGGCCAGCGCTCGGGAATGGTCGGCAATCACCAGCGTATCGCTACGCAGGCTGACTTCCTGACCGTCGAGCAGCACCAGTTTCTCGCCCTCTTCGGCCATGCGCACACGGATGCCACCGTTGATTTCGGCGAGATCGAAGGCGTGCAGCGGCTGACCCAGTTCCAGCATCACGTAGTTGGTGATGTCGACGGCAGCATCGATGCTGCGCACATCTGCACGACGCAGGCGCTCAACCATCCACAGCGGCGTAGGCCTGGACAGGTCGACGTTACGAATCACACGACCGAGGTAGCGCGGGCACGCGGCGGGCGCCAGCACTTCTACCGAACGCACTTCGTCGTGGGCGGCAGGAACCGAAGCCACCACCGGACGGACCACAGGAGCGGCGTACAGTGCGCCGACTTCACGAGCCAGACCGGCCAGGGACAGGCAGTCGCCACGGTTCGGGGTCAGATCGACCTCGATGCTGGCGTCTTCCAGGTCCAGATAAACGCGGAAATCCTCACCCACCGGCGCATCGACCGGCAGCTCCATCAAGCCGTCATTACCTTCACCAACCTGCAGCTCGGATTGCGAGCACAGCATGCCGTTGGACTCAACGCCACGCAGCTTGGCCTTCTTGATCTTGAAGTCACCTGGCAGCTCGGCGCCGATCATGGCGAAAGGAATCTTCAGGCCCGGGCGCACGTTTGGCGCGCCGCAAACCACCTGGAAGGTTTCCGAACCGTTGCTGACCTGGCACACGCGCAGCTTGTCGGCGTCCGGGTGCGGTTCGGTGCTCAGCACCTCGCCCACTACCACGCCACTGAAAACACCGGCGGCCGGCGTAACGCTATCGACCTCAAGACCGGCCATCGACAGACGAGCAACCAGCTCGTCGCGACTTACCTGCGGGCTAACCCAGCCACGCAGCCATTGTTCACTGAATTTCATCCTGCTCTCCTAAGAATTCGTTACGACTAGCGAAATTGCGCGAGGAACCGCAAGTCGTTGTCGAAGAACAGACGCAAGTCATTCACGCCGTAACGCAGCATGGCCAGACGCTCGACACCCATGCCGAAGGCAAAGCCCGAGAACTCTTCCGGGTCGATCCCGGACATGCGCAGCACGTTCGGGTGAACCATGCCGCAGCCCATCACTTCCAGCCAGCCGGTCTGCTTGCAGACGCGGCAGCCTTTACCGCTGCACATCACGCATTCCATGTCGACTTCAGCGGATGGCTCGGTGAACGGGAAGTACGAAGGGCGGAAACGCACGGCCAGTTCTTTTTCGAAGAACACCCGCAGGAACTCTTCGATGGTGCCTTTGAGGTCGGCGAAATTGATGTCGCGATCGACCAGCAGGCCTTCGACCTGGTGGAACATCGGCGAGTGGGTGATATCGGAGTCGCTGCGGTATACACGGCCTGGGCAGACGATGCGGATCGGCGGCTGTTTCGACTCCATGGTGCGGACCTGTACCGGCGAGGTATGGGTGCGCAACAGCATGTTCGCATTGAAATAGAAGGTGTCATGCATCGACCGGGCCGGGTGGTGGCCTGGGATGTTGAGCGCTTCGAAGTTGTGATAGTCGTCTTCGACCTCAGGGCCTTCGGCGATGCCGTAGCCAATACGGGTGAAGAACTGTTCGACGCGTTCCAGAGTGCGGGTAACCGGATGCAGACCACCGGAGGTCTGACCACGGCCAGGCAGGGTCACGTCAATGGACTCGGCGGAGAGTTTGGCAGCCAGATCGGCTTCTTCAAACAATGCCTTGCGCGCATTAAGGACCTCTGTGACACGCTCCTTGGCAACGTTGATCAGCGCACCGACCTGCGGACGCTCTTCTGCCGGTAAATTCCCCAGGGTCTTCATCACCTGAGTCAATTCACCCTTCTTGCCAAGGTAGTGAACCCGGATTTGCTCCAGGGCATTGATATCTTCAGCGCTTTGCACAGCCTCTAGAGCTTGAGAGACGAGCGCATCCAGGTTTTCCATGTACAGACTCCAGATACAAAATAGGGGAAGAGCTTGAAGGCTCTTCCCCTATTTATGACGTTTAACACCTGGCCCCACAGATGCGAGGCCGGGTGACTGTCGGGGGTACTTAAGCCAAGGTGGCTTTAGCTTTCTCGACAATCGCAGCAAACGCCGCTTTTTCGTTCACTGCCAGATCAGCCAGAACCTTACGGTCGATCTCGATGGACGCTTTTTTCAGGCCGGCGATGAAACGGCTGTAGGACAGACCGTTGATACGAGCACCAGCGTTGATACGAGCGATCCACAGAGCGCGGAACTGACGTTTTTTCTGACGACGGTCACGGTAGGCGTATTGGCCTGCCTTGATTACCGCTTGCTTGGCAACACGGAATACGCGGGAGCGTGCGCCGTAGTAGCCTTTAGCAAGTTTCAGAATTTTTTTGTGACGCTTACGGGCAATGACGCCACGCTTTACACGAGCCATGAGTTACTTCCTCTATTCTTGACTAAAATTAACGAAGGCGCAGCATGCGCTCGACTTTTGCCACGTCAGACGGATGCAGCAAGCTGCTACCGCGCAGTTGACGCTTACGCTTGGTCGACATTTTGGTCAGGATGTGGCTCTTGAAAGCGTGCTTGTGCTTGATACCGTTAGCAGTTTTCAGAAACCGCTTAGCAGCACCACTTTTGGTCTTCATTTTTGGCATGTTCGGATACTCCGCATTCAGTTGATAAACATAATCAGAAGGCCTGCCGTGCCCTGTTGATTACTTCTTCTTTTTCGGGGCGATGACCATGATCAGCTGGCGTCCTTCCATCTTAGGATGCTGTTCGACCGAACCGTACTCGAGCAAGTCACCTTCAACTCGCTTGAGGAGTTCCATCCCCAGCTCCTGGTGGGCCATCTCACGGCCGCGGAATCGCAAGGATACCTTGGCCCTGTCCCCATCACTCAGGAAACGTACCAGGTTGCGCAGTTTTACCTGGTAATCCCCTTCCTCCGTCCCTGGACGAAACTTGATTTCTTTAACCTGGATCTGCTTCTGGTTTTTCTTGGCCGCGGCAACCTGCTTCTTCTTTTCGAAGATCGATTTGCCGTAGTCCATCAGTTTGCAAACAGGGGGTACTGCATCGGCGGAAATCTCCACCAGATCCAGCTTGGCCTCTTCAGCCTTAAGAAGCGCGTCTTCAATTGACACAATCCCAAGCTGTTCACCTTCAGCTCCAATTAACCGAACCTCGCGTGCCGAGATATTCTCGTTGATCGGGGCTTTCGGTGCAGCTCGTTTATCTTGTCTCATTTCACGCTTAATAATAATTACTCCGAATCTGGGCGACCACGCCGGGAAACCGCTTGCGCGAGAAACTCAGCGAACTGGGCGACGGGCATCGAGCCCAGGTCAGCACCTTCACGAGTACGCACAGCGACAGTCTGCATCTCGACTTCCCGATCTCCGATAACCAAGAGAAAAGGAACCTTGAGCAAAGTATGCTCGCGGATTTTAAAGCCGATCTTTTCATTTCTCAAGTCAGACTTGGCACGAAACCCGCTTTCGTTGAGAGTTTTTTCCACTTCGGCGGCAAAATCAGCCTGTTTATCAGTGATATTCATCACCACTGCCTGGGTCGGAGCCAGCCACGCGGGGAATGCGCCCTCGTAGTGCTCGATCAGGATTCCGACGAAACGTTCGAAGGACCCCAGGATCGCCCGGTGCAACATGACCGGGTGCTTGCGACTGTTGTCTTCGGAGACGTATTCGGCTCCCAGACGGACAGGCAGGTTAAAATCGAGCTGCAGGGTACCACATTGCCAAACGCGGCCGAGGCAATCTTTCAGCGAGAACTCGATCTTCGGACCGTAGAACGCCCCCTCGCCCGGCTGCAGATCGTACGGCAGGCCCGCGCTATCAAGGGCTGCGGCCAGCGCAGCTTCGGCGCGATCCCAAAGCTCGTCGGAACCGACGCGTTTTTCCGGACGAGTGGACAGCTTCATCTCGACATCGGTGAAGCCGAAGTCGGCGTAGACATCCATGGTCAGCTTGATGAACGCAGCGGATTCAGCCTGCATCTGTTCTTCGGTGCAGAAAATGTGCGCGTCGTCCTGGGTGAATCCACGCACGCGCATGATGCCGTGCAAGGCACCCGATGGCTCGTTACGGTGGCAGGCACCGAATTCGGCCAGGCGCATCGGCAACTCGCGGTAGCTCTTCAGGCCCTGGTTGAACACCTGCACGTGGCACGGGCAGTTCATCGGCTTGATCGCGTAGTCGCGGCTTTCCGACTGGGTGGTGAACATGTTGTCGGCGTAGTTGGCCCAGTGCCCGGACTTTTCCCACAGGCTGCGGTCAACGACCTGGGGCGTCTTGATTTCCAGGTAACCGTTGTCGCGCTGCACCTTGCGCATGTACTGCTCGAGCACCTGGTACAAAGTCCAGCCATTCGGGTGCCAGAACACCATGCCCGGCGCTTCTTCCTGGGTGTGGAACAGGCCCAGGCGCTTGCCGATCTTGCGGTGGTCGCGCTTCTCGGCTTCTTCGATGCGCTGGATGTAGGCGGCCAGTTGCTTCTTGTCGGCCCAGGCGGTGCCGTAGACGCGCTGCAATTGCTCATTCTTGGCATCGCCGCGCCAGTAGGCACCGGACAGTTTGGTCAGCTTGAAGGATTTCAGGAAGCGGGTGTTCGGCACGTGCGGACCGCGGCACATGTCGACGTATTCTTCGTGATAGTACAGGCCCATGGCCTGCTCGTTCGGCATGTCCTCGACCAGGCGCAACTTGTAGTCTTCGCCACGGGCCTTGAACACTTCGATCACTTCGGCGCGCGGAGTGACTTTCTTGATCACGTCGTAATCTTTCTCGATCAGCTGCTGCATGCGCTGTTCGATGGCCGCCAGGTCGTCCGGAGTGAAAGGACGCTCGAAGGCGATGTCGTAATAGAAACCTTCGTCGATGACCGGACCGATGACCATTTTGGCGGTCGGGTACAACTGCTTGACCGCATGGCCAACCAGGTGGGCGCAAGAGTGGCGAATGATCTCCAGCCCCTCTTCATCCTTTGGCGTGATGATTTGCAGCGACGCGTCGCTGTCGATGATGTCGCTGGCGTCGACCAGCTTGCCATTGACCTTGCCGGCCACGGTGGCCTTGGCCAGGCCTGCACCGATGGATGCGGCGACCTCGGCTACGGAAACCGGGTGATCGAATGAACGTTGACTGCCGTCGGGAAGAGTAATAGTTGGCATGGCGCCTCCTCTCCTAGTGGTGACCCCTACCAAAGGTCACGTGGGTTGGGATGAGCCAGTACAAGATCCGGTCCAGGCCATTCAATGACGAACGCCTGCCTTACAGCGGCAGGAGCCTTGCGGCCAACCGGAAAACCGAACCAGAGTGACTGGGATTCAAATCAGGGTTAATCGCGCATCTGCCGCCGCCGGGACTGAAGGTCATCCGGAGCTTGCAAACGCCCGAGCGAGGCATGCTAGCACAGATGAACGGTCGTCGATGCACGCAGACTTTGTGCGGGGGCAAATCGGTCATTTTTATGCCAGAGTGATGAACTTGAACACCGCTTCGCCCCTCAGATAACACGTCATTGACCCACAAGGAGCATCCCAGCATGCGTCTGAACCGTTTGTTCGCCGTAGTCGCACCCATCGTTCTGCTGCTGCCATTGGCCGCCCACGCCGACTGGCCAAAGGGTGAGCGCGAGAAATACATGGCGCAATGCGTCCCTGCAGCGGCACAAAAGATCGGTGATGCGAAGGCAAAAGCCGTCTGTGGTTGCGGCGCCGACCAGCTCAAATCCTATCCTGCCAAAGACCTTCAGGCATTGATGGACGGCACGGCAAGTCAAGAACTGGGAAATCAGGCGATGCAGAAAATCGCCACTTGCAGGGTCGATGCCGGGGCGAAGAAATAAGCTTCTCGCATTGATTTTTTCACCTGCAATGACCGAAAAAACAGGCCGAATGTCGCTTTGCCTGACATTTTATGAAGGTTTTTCGTCTTTTTTTTCGTCTTTTCTTTCGGCTGAAAGCCTTTTAAAACGGGGCCTCCAGCGATATGAAGCACCAAAGACCGCTCGACAGTAAGGCAAACAGCTCGCCCGGGGGGCTCCCAAAGCGAACATTTCGACTATGATATCCGGGTGTGCCCAGTTGGCCTGAGCAGCACAGTACTACTGAAAATATATGTTTCTTGGAGATACACCATGTCTAATCGCCAAACCGGCACCGTTAAATGGTTCAACGATGAAAAAGGCTTCGGCTTCATCACTCCTCAAGGTGGCGGTGACGACCTGTTCGTACACTTCAAAGCTATCGAAAGCGACGGTTTCAAAAGCCTGAAAGAAGGCCAGACTGTTTCCTTCGTGGCTGAGAAAGGCCAAAAGGGTATGCAAGCTGCTCAAGTTCGCCCAGAGTAATTTCCAGGCGCACTAAAAAAACCCCGTCCATGTGACGGGGTTTTTTATGGGCGAAACAAAAGCCGAGTGATCAGCCGCAGTTGACGCGAGTGACCACTTTATTGGCATCGGTGTTCAGGTTAAGACGGTCTGAACGGTACTCCAGCGTCACCATATCGGTTGGCAGCAGGAACCGCGCGTTTTGCGCTCCTGCGCGGGTACGCGCTTGCTCAAGCAATTGCGGCGATGCCTGTTTGCCGATGGTGAACTCGGCAGCCTTTGCCTCACAGCGACTGTGACCCGTGTCAGTCGTCGCAACATCCGTTGTTGCCGGCTCCGTAGAGGTAGTGCTGCAACCGGCCAGCATGGCAACGGCCAACAAAGTACCCAATGACGCGAGCTTCCAAGGCATGAAGCCTCCTTATTCAATGATTAAGCTGAGATCGTGCGACAACCAGACTGGCGTTTGGTTTCACAGGCAGTGCTAGCACCCTGCCCGTAATCCGGACGAGCCGCGATTCTGCCTGAGCGCGGCGCTGCCCTTGATCATTGAATCGTGACTGAATATGAACGACGCTCAATAGACGTCGATGTAGTCGTAAGGCGGATTGGGCCAGTTCTCTTTCAAGGCATTGAAGATTTGCATGACCCAGACTTCATCGCTGGCCGCGACCCGCCCGACATAACCGGAGCCCTTGGCCCAGGTTTCGAGTCGAAACAACAACCCGTCGATATCGGTACCGCCCACGACACCCGAGGAGATATAGGCAATGCCTCCTTTGGTGACCCGCAACTGGGTGTGCTCATCGTCACTGGCGCCGGCCAGCAACTGACGCACCGCCTCGAGGGTCAGGCCATCCGGGGAGTTCAAATCGATCTGCACAGCGCATTCCTTGAATATTCGTCAGAGACCAAGTGTCGCACAGCCCTCCTTTCATGCCTAAGTCGACGTGTCAAAAGCCCCGTAAAATGGTTAACTCGGCACTCAGACTTCCCCGACCTCACGAGCGCCATCATGACCACCGTAAGCATCGACGCTGACATCAAGGCCAAGTGGCAAGACGGCCACAGCTCCTACAGTCCAGGCAGCACGGAAGAGCTCGCCATTATCGGTATCGACCTGCTGGTCAGGGACCTTGGAACCGAAGCCGCCCAATCGTTCATCGAGCAGATTTTCGAGAAACATCTGTCGGACCAAAAGGCCGAAGCGGTTAGCGCGAGGGAGTGAGCCCCGCAGGCAAGCACCTGCGGGAGATGATGCTTATTTCAGGCGGGCCAGGCGCTCGGTCAGCAGATCGAAGAAGCCCTGGGCATCGCCGCTTTCAACCCAGAAGGCATTCTTTGGCGCTTTCAAGCCGCCATACCAGTCGACGATGGTTTGTCCAAAGGTCGGCCCTTCGCGGCTGTCGACCACCACGTTGACCGAGCGACCGCTGAACAATTGCGGCTTGAGCAGATAAGCGACAACCGTGGCGTCATGCACCGGGCCGCCCGGAATGCCGTAGTGTTCCATGTCGCCCTTGATGTATTCATTGAGAATGTCGCCCACCAGTCGGCTGGCGTTGTTGTTCAGCGCGGCAATCTGTTTCAGGCGCGCTTCGCTGGTAAGGATCTTGTGGGTCACATCCAGCGACAGGTAGGTCAGCTTCACGCCGCTGTTGAGCACCACTTCGGCCGCTTGCGGGTCGGCGAACAGGTTGAACTCGGCCACTGGCGTGATGTTGCCGCCGTTGAAGTGCGCACCGCCCATGACCACCACTTCCTTGATGCCCTGAACGATACCCGGCTCCTGGATCAGCGCCAGGGCCAGGTTGGTCTGCGGGCCTAGCATGGCGATGGTAATGCTGTTGGGCCTGGCCGATTTCAGGGTATCAATCAGGTAGGTGATGGCGCTGCCCTTGGCCAGGCCTTGCCTGGGCTCATGCACGGCAATGCCCGACAACCCTTCCTTGCCATGAATGTCCTCGGCGTAGATGGGTGTGCGCATCAGGGGCTTGGGCGCCCCCGCATAGACCGGAACCTCTTCGCGCCCCGCCCACTCCCTGGCCAATCGCGCATTGCGCGAGGTCTTGTCCAGGCGAACGTTGCCGGCAACGGTGGTCAATGCGCGGACATTCAGCTCGTCCGGCGATGCCAGGGCGAACAACAGGGCAACGACATCGTCAGCCCCTGGATCGGTGTCGATGATCAGGTCGATCTTTGGTGCCGCCTGGGCGTTGGTTGCGGTCATCAGGGACAAAAGCAGCAGACTCCGGAGCAGTGGGTGCAGTTTCTGAGCATAGCGATACGGGGCGCACTCTTTGTGCCAGGGACATCAAAACGCGGACAGCCAGTCAAAACGTAACGCCGGCGACCAGCACAATGTTGCAGTACGGTTGGCATTCGCCTGTACGAACAATCGCCTTCGCTTGTCGACTCAGGACCTTGAATTGTTCATGGGTGAGCACTTCACGCCGACCCAACGCGCCTTCGCCGTTCAGTTCTTCCAGCGCGACCAGGGCCGACGGCTTTTTATCGAAGATTTCCTGTGCCAGCACATGGCTTTCGACCTGCATCTCACTGAGCACGACCTTCAAGGTGCTGACAAAATCCGGTATGCCGGGGGTCAAGGCCAGGTCGATCAATTCAACGCCCGGTGGAACCGGCAGCCCCGAATCTCCGATGACGACCAAGTCGCCATGTCCCAAAGACGCGATCAGTCGCGACAGCGCAATGTTGAGCAGGGGTGTCTTTTTCATGGAGTTTTAAACGCCTGTACATCGCTCAAGGCGGGAATCGAAGGTTGCGCGCCGGCCCGGGTCACCGACAGCGCTGCGGCCACCTGCCCGAAGCGGATCGCCTGCGCTTCATCTTTACCCGCGGCCAGCGCCGCAGCGAAACCGCCGACAAACGTATCGCCGGCCGCCGTGGTATCGACAGCCTTTACCACGGGTGCGGGGAAATGTTCGAAGCGTTGGCCATCGGCAAACAGCGAACCTTGCGCACCGAGGGTGATGATCACCTTGCCGGCGCCCAGGGCTATCAGGCGGGTCGCCGCGGCTTGCGCGGTGTCCAGGGAGTCCACCGACAGACCGCTCAGGGCCGACGCTTCGCTTTCGTTGGGAATCAGGTAATCGATGGACGCGTACCAGTCCGATGGCAACGGACGACTGGCCGGTGCCGGATTGAGGATGACGGTCTTGCCCAACTCGCGACCGCGCTTGAGCGCATGGCCAACAGAAGCATCGGGCACTTCCAGCTGACAAATGAGCACATCCGCCGCGTGTATCACCGAATCAAAACGGTCAATGGCTTCAGCGGTCAATGCACCGTTGGCACCGGGGACGATCACGATGGTGTTCTGACTGCTGTCGTCGACCACAATCAACGCCACGCCGCTGGAACCGTCAATGGTGCTCACCGCTTGGCAATCGATCTGCTCGGCCAACAGCGCCCCGCGCAGCGCCTCACCATAGGCGTCACTGCCCACGCACCCGATCATCGACACCCGGGCTCCCAGCCGCGCCGCAGCCACGGCCTGATTGGCGCCCTTGCCGCCGGAGACGGTGGTAAACGACTGACCAATCAGCGTTTCACCGCCCTTGGGCAAGCGCGGCGCCCGGGTCACCAGGTCCATGTTCAAACTGCCTATTACCACTACTTTTGCTGGCATACATTGCTACTCACGATTCTGTTTCGGCGGCGCTGTTGGTTCAGCGGCGTTCTATTTTCAACGGCTTTCTGTTTTCAACGGCTCTCTGTTTTCAACGGCTTTCTGTTTCAACGGAAGTGGGCAAACACGCCGGCCAGCGGCGCCGTCGATTCACGTATGACGATACTCGGCGTCACGATCCGCTGATCGGTCGCCAGGCCCGGCGTGGCGATTCGCCGTAAAAGCACTTCGGCGGCCATTTCACCGAGTTGCAGGATCGATTGCCCCACCGTGGTCAACGACGGATAGACATACCGACTCATCTGGATATCGTCGAAGCCGATCACCGACAACTCAATCGGTACGCGAATATTGCGCTCGGCGGCGGCCCGTAGCACGCCGATGCCAATCATGTCGTTGGCCGCAAAAATGGCGGTAGGCGGCTTGTTTTCCAGCAAAACCGCGGCAGCGCTGTAACCGCCAGTGCTGGTGAAATCGCTTTCCAGCATGCGCTCGGGAGAGACTTCGACGCCCGCCTCCTTCAAGGCCCGGCGATAACCCGCCAGACGCATCTGCGCCACGCTGGTGTTCTCCGGCCCGCTGATCGTGGCGATATCCCGATGCCCCAGTTCCAGCAGGTGCCGGGTCGCCAGATACGCGCCGTATTCATGGTCGATGCGCACCAGGTCCGCATCGATACCGTCCAGTCCGCGGTCGACGATCACCATGGGCGTGCGGACGCCTTTAAGACCTTGCACCAGGCCATTGTCGCCGCCGGCCGAGGCGACAATCAGGCCGTCGATACGCTTTTCCAGCAGTACACGCAGATAGCTGCGCTGCTTGTCTGGATCGTCGTCGGAGTTGCACAGGATGACGCAGTAACCGTTTCGCTCGCAGTAATCCTCGATACCCCGGGCCAGCTCGGCGAAATACGGGTTGAGGCTGTTGGGCACCAACAGGCCGATGGTCGCTGTGGTCTTGGCCTTGAGCGAACGGGCCACGGCGCTGGGGACGTAGTCGAGGGTCTGGATTGCCGCCTCGACCTTGATCCGGACCTCTTCACTGACCGGGCGGGTCTTGTTCACCACATGGGAAACCGTGGTGTAGGAAATGCCGGCAAGGGCTGCCACATCTTTGATAGTCGCCATGACTCAGGTCCGCCGGCTTGCGCGTTGACTGCGATAGGTGTCCAGCACCACCGCCACCACGATCACCGCGCCGGTAATGATGCGTTTGGTCGGCTCGGTTGCGCCGATCTGCGCCAGCCCCGCGGCCAGCACGGAAATGATCAGGACGCCAAAAAACGTGCTGACCACCGAACCGCGCCCGCCCATCAGACTGGTCCCGCCGATCACGACGGCTGCAATCACCTGCAACTCAAGGCCGGAGCCGGCATTCGGGTCCGCGGCTTCCAGGCGAGAAATCTGGAACAACGCGGCAATACCGGCCAGCAACCCCATCAAGCTGAAGACCAGGATTTTGTAGGGCTTGGGATTGATCCCCGCCAGCCGCACGGCCTCTTCGTTGGTGCCGATACCGATCAGGTAACGACCGAACACCGTGCGGGTCAACACGGCCTGGGCGATGAAAATGATCAGCAACGCGATGATGAACGAGGGTGAAATGCCGAAGGCGATCGGGTTGGACAACCAGGCGAACGCATCGCCGATGTAGGCCGTACGCGAACCGGTCATCTGGTACGCCACCCCGCGAGCCATTTCCAGCACGCCCAGGGACACGATGAACGACGGAATCCGCCACGCCACCGTGATCGAGCCGGTGACGGTACCGGCGAGCGCCGCGACGGCCATGCCCAGCAGCGCCGCCGGCAGAACGCCCCAGCCCCAGCCAAGAATCGCCACACTCACGGTCGAAGCCGCCAATGCCAGCACCGAACCTACCGACAGGTCGATGCCACCGATGATCAACACAAAGGTCATGCCGACCGCCAGCACCATCAGGTCCGGAATCTGGTTGGCCAGGGTGCTGAAAGTATCGTAGGACAGGAAGTGACTGCTCAGCACCGAGAACAGCACGATCATCGCCAACAAGGCACCCGCCAGGCCCAGATAGGTGCCCAGGCCGTAGAAGTTGCCATTGCGTTTGCCGGCAAAAGAAGCGGTTTTCATGGAAGATCCCTAGGCGCGGCTTCAAAGAGCAGCGCATCACGTTTTTGGTAGCCGGCGAAAGCAGCGGCGAGCAACTCATCCTGGGTCCAGCTGTCGCGCTCGAATGTATCGATCAGCCTCCCCGCCGACAGCACACCGATCCGGTCGCAGATCAGCATCAGCTCGCGCAAGTCGCTGGAGACCACCACCAGCGCCTTGCCCTGGCGGGTCAATTCGCCGAGCAGGTTGTAGATATCGAACTTGGCGCCGACGTCGATGCCGCGGGTCGGCTCGTCGAACAGCAGCACCGTGCAATCGCGCTCCAGCCAACGGCCGATGACGACTTTCTGCTGATTACCGCCGGACAACTCGGACACCAACTGTGCCGGACCGGAACTGCGAATGCGCATGGCGTCGATCTGACGCTGGGCCAGGGCGTTCTCCTCATCGTTGTCGACCAAGCCAGCACTGGAGATGCCGGGCATGTTGCCCAAGGCGATGTTGGCGCCGATCGATTGGGTCAGCAAAAGGCCTTCGCCCTTGCGATCTTCGGTGATCAACGCGATACCGTGCCCCACCGCATCCACCGGCGAACGGATGCCGACAACCTGCGCCGGCGAGCCCAGGGCAATCGTGCCGCTGTCAGCGATATCGGCACCGAAGATCAGGCGCAGCAACTCGGTGCGCCCCGCGCCGATCAAACCGGATATCCCGAAAATCTCACCGGCACGAACTTCGAACGACACGTCGCGAACCTTGTCGGAACGGCTCAGGCCCTTGACCGTCAACACCGCAGCGCCAATCTTGCGCGCCCCCATATCGATGTGTTCGCCGAGCTCGCGACCGACCATCAAGGTAACCAGTTGCTCACTGTTGTAGTTGGCCATCGGCTCGACACAGACCAGGTTGCCATCGCGCAGCACTGCAATGCGTTGCGCCACCCGCGCCAGCTCTTCGAGGCGGTGAGAGATGTAGATGATCGATACGCCGCGAGCTTGCAGGCGGGTGATCTGCTCGAACAACATTTCGACTTCGCGTGCAGTGAGCATCGCGGTCGGCTCGTCGAGAATCAGCACATGACAATCGCCAATCAGGTTGCGGGCGATCTCGACCATTTGCTGGTGGCCGATGCCCAGTTCGCCGACCAGGGTGTCCGGGTCAATGGCGTCGAGCCCGACCTGAGCCATGGCCTCGATCGCAGCCTTGCGCAATTGCTTGCGGCTGATCCAGCCACCTTTGCTGGGCAGATTGTCGAGAAACAGGTTTTCCGCCACCGACAGGGTCGGCAGCAGATTGAGCTCCTGCATAACCATGCGGATACCCAGCGCTTCAGCCTGAGCCCGGCTACCCGGACGATAGTCCTGCCCCTGAAACTGCATCTGGCCGGTGGTCGGCGTGACCAGCCCGCCAATAATCTTCGAAAGCGTGCTTTTGCCTGCACCGTTTTCACCGGTCAACGCCAGCACTTCCCCGCGCATGAGTGTCAGGTCGATGCCGGCCAGGACCGGTTGGGCGTAGGTCTTGCCGATACCGCTGACCGAGAGGACAGCGTTCGGAGCGCAAACTGACATAAAAACTCTCCATGCGCTCGTCCGGCTGGACGAGCGCCGTTATGTCGCCAGAAGGCTACTTGGTGACCAGCTCTACCGGCGTTTCAATCACGCCATTGGCGCCGCCGTCGACCTTTTCACCCTTGAGAATTTTCAGTGCAGTCTCGATACCGAACACCGCCTGTTTGGCCGCGAACTGGTCCGCGGTGGCCAGCACGCGACCGTCCTTGAGCATTGGCTGGATGGCATTGATGTTGTCGTAGCCGACCACTTGCACCTTGCCGGCCTTGCCCGCGGCGCGCACGGCAGACACCGCACCGACCGCCATGCTGTCGTTGCCGGCCAACAGGGCCTTGGTTTGCGGGTATTCACTGAGAATCGAGGCGGCCACCTTGTTGCCTTTGTCGATTTCCCAGTCACCGGATTGCAGGGACACGACCTTGATCTGTGCCGCCTCCATCGCATCCTTGAAACCCGCGGTCCGCTGCTGGGCATTGGTGGTGGTGGACACACCTTCGATGATGCCGACTTCGTCACCGGCCTTCAGCTGTTTGGCCAGGTAATCGCCCACCAACCGCGCACCCTTGCGGTTGTCCGGGCCTACGAACGGCACATTGATGTTTTTGCTTTTGACGACGGCGGGGTCCAGCTGGTTGTCGATGTTGATCACGGTGATACCGGCATCGATGGCTTTCTTGATCACCGGGACCATGGCTTTGGAGTCTGCCGGCGCAATCACCAGTGCATTGACCTTGGCCAGGATCATCTGCTCGACGATGCGCGTCTGACCTGCGGTGTCGGTTTCATCCTTGATGCCGTTGGAGATGAGCTCGAATTCGCCGGAGTGATCTTTCTGGTAGGCCTTGGCGCCGTCTTCCATTGTCAGGAAGAACTCATTGGCCAAGGATTTCATGACCAGTGCGACTTTCGGTTTTTCAGTGGTTTCAGCAAAAGCCGAAGAGACAGGCAGTGCAGCGGATGCGGCAGCCAATATAGCGACAGCGAGAAGACGTCCAGCGAATGGCAGCTTCATGGGTTCACTCCGATCTTATGATTATTGTGAGCAACGCTTGCGCTGGCGTAAGCTTCACGGCCCACTGCGATGAAAAGCCATCACTGGAGCCGCGCAAACGTTTGCGTGAAGCAAACTATGCGAACCCTGCCGGTATTTGTCAACGACCTGAAAAGTGCTTTCAGAGATGTTCAGCGAAAAACGGCATCCCGTTCACGCCGTGGTGTTGACCACCGATCCCGTGCCAGAACCCTTGGCCAGCTCTTTGATCAGGCTCGCACTCACTTGCAGGATGGCGCCGTTGGTGTCGGCAACCTGCCCCTCAATGGCCGCTACCGCGGTGGTCTTGGCTTGCGGAGTCGGATAGGCCGCCGCCTGGGCTTGCGCCAGTTGCTGCTGTTGCTCGCGCAATTGCTGCTGAAGCTCCTTCAAGCGCTTGAGCAGGACCTTCACCGTAACGCTGGTGTTATCGCCGGTTTGCGATTCGGCCTGTGCGCCGGCACTTTCTTCCAGACCTACCGGGCCCGTTTTAACCTGGGTACCGTCGCCTTCCTTTGCACCCAGCGCTTGAGCAGCCGCATCCCCTGTCGCATCGCCTAAAGCACGAATGGTCGTCGCAGACTTTCCCCCGATGGTGATGCCCGCGGCATTTGGGAAGCCAATAGATAACGACATGTGAACTCCTGCAGAAAAAGACCCCTTGAAGGAGCATCGACCGACGCACGCGTTTCTTTAGTCGTTAACGACGATTTGAGGCGTTGAAGTCTTAAACAGAACTGCAATCCGTTTCGGAGAGCCGAACGCGAAAGTTAAACATGTTCGGTAATCCGGACGCCAAGACCCAAAACCGCCTCCGGACACAAACAGCAATACCGTTACAAATCATTAAGTTAAGCGTTTTTTTCGATTCAGAGTGTTGCTGGTACAGATCCTGCTCTTCCCCTCGCACCCCAGCGTTCAGATTCGCCTGGGGCGTATCTAGATGAACTTGCATCTGCACCACCTCACAACTAGAAGAGAAAAATAATGACATCTGCACTCAAGACCTTTGTTCCGGGCGCCTTGGCCCTCCTCCTGCTTCTGCCCACCGCCCTTCAGGCCAAAGAAGCCGAAACCCAACAGAAACTGGCCAACGTGGTGATCCTGGCCACCGGCGGCACCATTGCCGGCGCAGGGGCCAGCTCCGCCAACAGCGCAACCTATCAAGCGGCGAAAGTCGGCATCGAACAGTTGATCGCTGGCGTTCCTGAGCTGAGCCAACTGGCTAACGTTCGCGGCGAACAGGTCATGCAGATCGCCTCCGAAAGCATTACCAACGAAAACCTGCTGCAACTGGGTCGCCGCGTGGCTGAACTGGCCGACAGCAAAGACGTCGATGGCATCGTGATCACCCACGGCACCGACACCCTGGAAGAAACCGCGTACTTCCTGAACCTGGTGGAAAAAACCGAGAAGCCGATCATTGTCGTGGGCTCGATGCGCCCGGGCACCGCGATGTCCGCCGATGGCATGTTGAACCTGTACAACGCGGTGGCCGTGGCCGGCAGCAAAGACGCGCGGGGCAAAGGCGTGCTGGTGACCATGAACGATGAAATCCAGTCGGGTCGCGACGTCAGCAAGATGATCAATATCAAGACCGAAGCGTTTAAAAGCGCCTGGGGTCCGCTGGGCATGGTAGTAGAAGGCAAATCCTACTGGTTCCGCTTGCCAGCCAAGCGCCACACCATGGATTCCGAGTTCGACATCAAGACCATCAAGAGCCTGCCTGACGTCGAGATCGCCTATTCCTACGGCAACGTCAGCGATACCGCTTACAAGGCCCTGGCTCAATCCGGCGCCAAAGCCATCATCCACGCCGGCACTGGCAATGGCTCGGTATCGTCGCGGGTAGTTCCATCCCTGCAAGCCTTGCGCAAGGACGGCGTGCAGATCATTCGCTCCTCCCATGTCAACGCCGGTGGCTTTGTATTGCGCAACGCCGAACAGCCTGACGATAAATACGACTGGGTCGTGGCCCACGACCTGAACCCGCAAAAGGCCCGTATCCTGGCGATGGTCGCGCTGACCAAGACCAACGACAGCAAAGAGCTGCAGCGGATGTTCTGGGAATACTGATTCGCCCTCGCCCGACCGATCCGGTCGGGCACCCCATGCGCCATTCGCCAGCCTTGGCGAGTGGCTGCCGCTGGATCTGACAAAAAAACTCCCTTCGCCTTATGCCAAACGGAACAAATCGCTGTCAGACGATTTTCTTGATTTTTAAGCAGTTGCGAAATGGCCTACAGTTAAATACTGTATGCACGTACAGCTTAATAAGGATAATTCCGTGGACACCACCCCCTCCTCTCCTGACACCTATGTACGCATGGGCCTGCGCGTTCAGAAAATCATCAACTCTCCCACCGCACAAAAGGCCAGGGCAGCACTGATCTTCCGCCTTCCTGACGAGCCGGTGGATGAATGGGAACGCTTGCTGGAAGAAATCGACGAAAACGACAACGTCACCCTCGCCTATCGCGACGATGGCGGCGTGCAGATTTTCTGGGTTTTGCCGAAGGAAGACTGAGTCGATGAGTGCCCGCTGGTTTGCTTTGTTGTTCCTGTTTTTTGTCATGGGCGCGCAAGCCGACGCCCCGCGCACCTTCACCGAAGCGAAAAAGGTGGCGTGGAAGCTCTACGCGCCCCAATCCACCGAGTTTTACTGTGGCTGCAAGTACACCGGCAACCGGGTGAACCTTGCCGCCTGCGGTTACGTGCCACGTAAAAATGCCAAACGCGCATCCCGCATCGAATGGGAGCATATCGTTCCTGCCTGGCAGATCGGCCATCAACGCCAGTGCTGGCAAGAAGGTGGCCGCAAGAACTGCACCCGCTACGACCCGGTTTACCAAAAGGCCGAGTCCGATCTGCACAACCTGGTGCCCAGCATTGGCGAGGTCAATGGCGATCGCAGCAACTTCAGCTTCGGCTGGCTGCCCGAGCAGTCGGGGCAATATGGTTCCTGCCTGACCCAGGTCGACTTCAAGGCCAGGAAAGTCATGCCCCGCCCGTCCATCCGCGGCATGATCGCCCGAACGTACTTCTACATGAGCAAGCAGTATGGTTTACGTCTGTCGAAACGGGATCGGCAACTGTACGAAGCGTGGGACAAAACCTATCCGGTTCAGGCCTGGGAACGGCAACGCAACCAGAGCGTGGCGTGTGTCATGGGGCGCGGCAACGAGTTCGTCGGCCCGGTAGACATGAAGGCCTGCGGTTGAATCCAGGCGACACCTGAAACAAAAAAGGCCTCGGGACTAACCACCCGAGGCCTTTTTTTGTTTCTTCAACGTCTGCGCTACTGAATGTTATTGAGCGGCCGGACGCTCAAGCACCAGCAATTCGATGTTCTGTTTCTTCGCGCGAGTGAGCGCGGCACGGACTTCATCCTGTTTGGCTTCGGCCTCGGCTTTCGAATTGAACGGCCCCATCAGGATTCGTGTATTGCCATTTTCCTTGACGACGCTGGACATGAAGCTGTGCTCGATCAGCCAGCCACTCAAATCGCTGACCGCCTGAGGGGTTTCACCTCGCACTTCAAGATCCCATTGCGGGCCGGACACCGCCGCGGGTACGGCAGCCATGGCCGGTTCAGGCTTCGGCGCATCCACACTACTGCCCTCGCCACATCCCGCCAGCGCCAATATCGCGATTACCAAAACCATTTTGCGCACGGCGTTTCCCTCTAAATCCATAAAGCAGGGATTTTAACATCCATGAATACTTCGCGAGTGCCGTAAAATGGGCTCAAAACAACGAGAATGATGGTTGCGGCCTCTGTATAGTTACGCCTTGGGAATTAATGCCGCATCTGCACGTCAGAAAGAGGCACCCAAACCGCGAGACTTCGCACTAATCTATACGTACCACCGACCTCTGCACTGTCCGAATCAGGTGCCCCACAAAGCAATCAAGGAGAAGACCATGCTGATACTCACCCGCAAAGTCGGTGAAAGCATAAACATTGGTGATGACATTACGATCACCATCCTGGGCGTAAGCGGCCAGCAAGTCAGGATCGGCATCAACGCCCCGAAGGACGTTGCAGTGCATCGTGAAGAAATTTATCAGCGCATTCAGGCTGGCCTGACCGCCCCGGAAAAGCCGCAACCCTGAATCCTGTTGCAGTCAGTAGCCAGCCCGTTCAGTCCGGAATCACGGCTGGCTAAAGATTCGGCATTGCATCGCTTCCGCCTGCTTTCCACACAAGCCTCCAAGGTCCGATACTAGCGACAAGCTCAACGCTCTGGCTGTCAGACATTTCTGGTTCACCCCACGGAAGTACGCGCTAGCTGCGTGATCAACCAAACATCACGCCACGCGCCATACCAGTCGCCGCCACCACCATCAGCAGCACCAGCAGCGCCTCGACATGACTGATCCGCGCAAATAGCTTCGCGCGGCCCGTATCGATCGCCACTTTACGGGCAAGCGCTATCCGCCATTTGATCAGCGTCACCATTGGCGCAATCTCCAGCAGCAAGATCAGGACGAACAGCGTCATCTTCAGATGAAACAGCGGCTGATGCAGGTAATAGTCCGTGCCTTTCTCGTACCCGCCAAAGGCTCGCACCCCCCCGCTGACCAGCAAAACGACAGCTGAAATACCCCAGATATTGTCCGCCATCAGAACACTGCGCACTTGCGCGGCCCCATCGGCCAAACGCCGAAAAGCTGTGCCTCGAACCAACACAGCCCAAAATCCCAAGGCAAATGCCAAAAGATGAACCGCCGCTAGAAACCAGTGAGTCAGCATCGAGAAACTCCTGCCAGGTCGAAGTTGTATGAGCCTGTCAGTAGTAGCCCATGAAATGGCTGCTTGCACGGCATCTGCGGACATTGTCCGGAACACAAATGACAGACCGACTAGACTCCATTGCGCTGGTATTGAGTGTCCGTGACAGTACCAGCCCCAACGACAACTCACTCTCACCGCATTGAACTGAGTAAACAAAATCATGTGTGAATCATGTGATTCAAGCTCTGCTTCAAACACAACAGGCCGTCGTCGTTTTCTTCAACTTGCCGGATTGGGCGCAGGCGCCCTGCTGCTGACCGGCACACTGCCCGGCAAGCTCATCCAGGCAGCCGAAAAAGCGTCAGCCCCACCCAAACCTCAAAACGTAATCAGTCCCGATATGGCGCTGAAAAGACTGATGGAGGGCAATGAACGATATGTAAGCGGTACTTCCACTACACACGATTTCAAGGCTGAGCGAGAGGCCCTGGTGTCCGGTCAAAATCCGTTCGTGGCAGTACTGAGCTGCTCCGACTCGCGGATCGCCCCGGAATATGCGTTTGATACCGCGCGAGGCGATCTTTTCTCCATCCGCGTCGCGGGCAACTTCGTGACCCCGGAAGGCCTGGCCAGTCTTGAATACGGGGTTGCCGTACTGGGCGCACCGCTGATTCTCGTACTCGGTCATGAGAGCTGTGGCGCCATCGAGGCAGGCATCAAGGCCGTCAAGGAACAGACGATTTTCCCCGGCCATATCCCGAAACTGACGGACGCACTCAAGTCGGCAATCGAGACAGTGCTGAAGCAACCCGGGAGCTTGATGGAAAACGCCACCGCGCAAAACGTCAAAAACTCTGTCAACAGCCTGAAACAGGCCTCGCCATTGCTGACAGATGCCCAGAGCAAGGGCAAGTTGAAGATAGTGGGAGGCATTTATCGCCTGGCAAGCGGCAAGGTAGAGTTGATCGTTTGAACCGCAACACGCACATCGCCTGCATCGGAGCACAACCGCGCATCAAAGAGCCCAGCGCGATGGCTGGGCTCTGTTTATTTTCGATTTTCCATCATTTTGTCGGCGAGGGCTTTAGCCCTCTCGATCAACAGGTTCTGCCTGTCTTCGTGCGTAGCACCGCCCACAACCGGGGCAGTCAGATTGCTTTCCGCAATCAATGCAGTGCAGAAGTATTGATCCCAAACAGCCTTGTCCACAGATACCTGCTTGCTGATTTGATCGACGTTCATAGGCGGCTCCTTTCGATGAGGCAGCCCCACCAGTTTACGCCTGAATGGCAAAGAATCCGGACTATCATCCACAGTGGCCCGCCATTCGTCGCCTACGAAAACACAACGAAGAACTCACCCACATCCGCGGCTTGAGGATTGCTAAGATCGCGCGTAGCAGCGGCCGGAACGACATGATTCTGACGCAGTAGCCATTCAACCAATGCTTAAGGACTCCAGCGATACGCTTGGCCAGTCACCAGGAGATGTAACGTGTCAACGCTCAACGAAATCGCAATGAACCACGCAAGAATGGCCAGGGAAAAGGCAGCAGAATCGACCGAACCGAGCGAGCGGCAACTCCAGATTGTAGGAAGCATCGAGGTACCGTCCATTGAAGTACAGCAGAACATCCCACTGCACCTGATCGCGGGAGTGCAGGAGGGACATCTTGCCCATGCGACGGGTTTCGCGCTCTGACCTTTTATGAGGCAGGCGACACCCGGATCGATGTATCCAGCAACAGCTGCGCAGCGATCGGCATGCGGACGTATGCGTGGGGAGCCACCAGAGAACCAAATACCGGGACGCTCCTGCTCGAGATGCAGGCGTCTTCGCAAATCATGGCAAGGTCTGCTCTTGCTGGATGTATTGCAACCCGAGAAGCCTCGGTGAGCTCACCATGCAGGAGCTGCGAGCTGACCTTCCCATTCAAGAGTGACAGCAGAACCCGGCCGCCACGCCGCTTATTGATTGATAGCTAAAAGCTACTTCACGACATACCTCGTGCCGTGTGGATCGTTGAGTTTTGCCTGCAATATCCCCCACTCGCGCTGAATGATCGAGTAAGGAATAAAGATGCTGATCCTCTCAGCCTCCTTTACGCCGGAGTGAGTGCTCACATCGTTCAGAGTGGTTGAGTAGAAACCGATATTGATGCCAACAATACAGCCGTCACTGGTGAGGACCGGCCCACCCGACATGCCCTTGACCAGCGGGGCATCATGGATGGCATAGAGATCACCGCTGTGTTCGTCGGCATTGACGAAAGGCGTTTGATACACCTTGCCTTTCCCGGTAGTGGTCATGAGGTAAGGACTCGTCCCAACGGCAGTGATGCTCTCGCCCACACGCGGTGCGCGCCATGATGGGTAGCGGCCGCTGGCCTTGTGCTGGATGAAGACGAGATCGCAGCCTGTACTGCAGCTGTACTTCACGTTGGGGATGAACGGAGTGTGGCGGGTGGTTACCGCATAGTCATCGTTCCATTGCACGGCCGAGGCCACGTATAGATACGGTGCGGGAAACCCCGAGTGGACTAAAAAGTATGAATCATTGGCAGGACCCGAAAAGTCGGGTTTTACGATGCCGTTGCATCCTGCAGTTACAGCTCCAATTAAAAAGTAGGCCATGATCTTGATCATGATATATCACCGACTTAATTGGGAGAATGCGACTGTTTTTTGTTGTCATTATTTTGGCTTTTGTCGGATTGCAGTACTCCTCGCCGCTTGCTCTAGTTGGACGTTTTCTTACTTATGGCTGAGATTGTAATGACGCGTATGAATAAATCGTGCTAAGGCCAATCGCTTTTCGATCAACTTCAAAAGTTCAAATATTTGGCGCCTGAAAATTGTTAAAGACGAGAGAAAAAACCAGGCGTTGCTATCGACGCCTTCGTTAATGGCACCAACGATCATGGAAAGCGGCGCCTACCTGAATCAATCGCTATGCCCGTCACCCACAAGAGCGACAAGTGCAAGCGGTCGCGGTCGCAAGCGCAAGAACATTTACATCGGGCACCTATACAACAGGCAATTCGCCAATAGCAAACCCGGACCGTTTAAATATCGACGGAACGGATTTTAGCGGTAGTACCAAGTCAACTAACCTTTCTAAAGAGCAGTCATCCATAGACGGCAATCCAGACACTACCGGAGTTAAAGGCATGGTTATTCCTCACTGTTTTATTGATACGTCCAGGCACCAGGATATTAAGCCGTCACTGACAGGGTTAATGGTAAAAACATTGGAGCCTGGCTGCATGCGCTGTTATGTAGTGGGCACTACGAACATCACGATTGAATATCGGATGGTAACACCGGCTATAGGGGGGATCATGAGTATCGCCGTACAAACGACGGCGCAGTAACGCGAGGCAAGAGGCTTAGGCCTCCTGCTTTTAGCAGACCAGGAAAAATCTCATAAAATTTCAAACAACGAAAAAGGGCCCACCTTTCGGTGAGCCCTTCCAGACCGCCCAGCAGAGCGGATTTTGTTTGGTAGGCGCGATTGGACTCGAACCAACGACCCCCACCATGTCAAGGTGGTGCTCTAACCAACTGAGCTACGTGCCTGCTGTGAGGCGGCATTCTACGGAATTCCGGAGGGGTGTCAACACCTTTTTTCGAGCTAACCCTATGAATATGCAAAATATTTAATTTTGCCGGTGCAAAGAAGATTTTCCGGGTGGCTGGCGGGCGATTTTCAACTCGGGTACGATCGGCGCACTCGTAAAATATATTAAACAGAGGCTGCCGGATGGCTAACACTCCCTACCCCGAGTCCTACTACGCCGCATCGGCCAATGCGGTTCCGCCGCGCCCGGCGTTGCAGGATGATGTCGAGACCGATGTCTGTGTGATTGGCGCCGGTTATACGGGGTTGTCCTCTGCCCTGTTTCTGCTGGAGAGCGGCTTCAAGGTCACGGTGCTCGAAGCCGCCAAGGTGGGTTTCGGGGCGTCCGGGCGTAATGGTGGGCAGATCGTTAACAGCTATAGCCGCGATATCGATGTCATCGAGCGCACGGTCGGTCCCAAGCAGGCCCAGTTGCTGGGGCAGATGGCGTTCGAGGGTGGGCGAATCATTCGTGAGCGCGTCGCCAAATACAACATTCAGTGCGACTTGAAAGACGGTGGCGTGTTCGCCGCGATGACCGCCAGGCAAATAGGGCACCTCGAATCCCAGAAGCGCCTGTGGGAGCGTTTCGGGCACACCCAGCTTGAGCTGATGGATCAACGTCGCATCCGCGAGGTGGTTGCTTGCGATCAGTACATCGGCGGGATGCTCGACATGAGTGGCGGCCACATCCATCCGCTTAACCTGGCACTGGGTGAAGCGGCGGCGGTCGAGTCCCTGGGTGGCACGATTTACGAGCAGTCGCCCGCGGTGCGCATCGAGCGCGGCGCGAATCCGGTGGTGCACACGCCGCAGGGTAAGGTCCGGGCCAAATTCATCATCGTCGCCGGCAACGCTTATCTGGGCAATCTGGTGCCGGAACTGGCCGCCAAGTCGATGCCTTGCGGCACTCAAGTGATTACCACCGAGCCACTGGGCGAAGAACTGGCGAAGACCCTGCTGCCTCAGGACTACTGCGTTGAAGATTGCAATTACTTGCTCGACTACTACCGCCTCAGCGGCGACAAGCGTCTGATCTTCGGTGGCGGCGTGGTGTACGGCGCTCGGGATCCGGCGAACATCGAAGCGATCATTCGACCGAAGATGCTCAAGGCATTCCCGCAACTCAAGGACGTGAAAATAGATTACGCGTGGACCGGAAACTTCCTGCTGACCCTGTCGCGCCTGCCTCAGGTCGGACGCCTGGGCGACAACATCTACTATTCCCAGGGCTGCAGCGGCCATGGCGTGACTTACACGCATCTGGCGGGCAAGGTGCTGGCCGAAGCATTGCGCGGCCAGGCCGAGCGTTTCGATGCCTTTGCCGACCTGCCCCACTATCCGTTCCCCGGCGGACAAATGCTGCGTACCCCGTTCGCGGCGCTGGGCGCCTGGTATTACGGATTGCGCGACAAGTTCGGCGTGTAAGGATCTGTAGGAGCTGGCTTGCCAGCGAAAATGTTTCGCCAGCCAACATTGTTGTTGTCTAGACGTCTTTCGCTGGCAAGCCAGCTCCTACAGGGGGACGGTGGTTACAGCCGGTCCCGTGGGATACCGCTGCGAATCCGCAGGATGTCCGCCAGCACTGCCAGGGCGATCTCTGCTGGCGTCTTGCTGCCCAGGTTCAGCCCGATGGGCGCATGAATCCGCGCCAACTCGGCATCTCCCAGACCACCAATGCGCCGCAAGCGCTCGAAGCGCTTTTGCGAGGTCTGCAGGGAGCCCATCACACCGATGTAAAACGCCTCGGTGCGAACAGCCTCCATCATCGCCAGGTCATCGATACGTGGATCGTGGGTCAACGCCACCACCGCCGTGTCGCTGTGACAGCCGCCGTCAGCGATGAACATCGACGGCAGTTGACGGCGAATCTCCACGTTATCCAGCACGACGCCTTCCAGCACTTCGTCCCGCGGGTCACACAGAATCACCTCGAAGCCCAGGCCCACGGCAAACTCCGCACAGGCCTGGGCGACACTGGAATACCCCGCCAGCAGCAAGCGCTGGGCCGCGCCGACGCGCACGCGCACCCGGTCGATTTCACGCTCGATACGCACACCCTGCTCACGATCATCGAACAGGCTGCACGCACCGCTTTGCAGATCCACTTCGCGGATCAACCGCCGTCGGCCCAACAGCGCCGACTCAAGCTCGCACAGATGCGCTTGCACCTCGCAATCGGCATCCAGCTTCTCGACCAGCACATCCAGCACCCCGCCACACGGCAGGCTGACGCGCGAGCGTGGGTCGTTGTCTTCGCCGTAACGAACAACGCTGACCGGCTGCAGAAACGCGCCCTCGGCGACTCGCTCGAGAAAGTCCTCCTCGACACAACCACCGGACAGCGAGCCAATCCAGTGCCCCTGCGTGTTCACCGCCAGCAGCGAACCCGGTGCGCGCGGTGCCGAGCCATAAGTGGCCAGCACCGTACACAGCCAGATGCGCTGACCGGCCGCCGACCACTCCAGTGCCCGGCGTATCACTTGCAGATCGAGATGCTGCATGTCAGTGGGCCTTGTGCTCGAGCGGCGGCGCATCGGCCCGCAGCTTCTGCACGTCGTTCACCGCCAGATCATTCGGCTGACCGCCCCAGCCCTGACGCAGGTAGTTCAGCAGATCCGTGAGTTGCTCGTCGCTCAATTTCCCGGCGAACCCTGGCATCGGTTGCATGTGTTCGAAACCGGAGAACTTCTGCTCACCGATACCGTCGTCGATCACCCGCACCAGGTTGCGCGGATCTTCCAGGCGCAACGTGGTGTTGCCGCGCATGGCCACGGCAATGTGCGGCTTACCCTCGCCGCCCGGCGCATGGCAACCGGCGCAGACATTCAAATATTCCTGACGGCCGCGCTGGGCACTTGGGCTCAGCTTGTCCAACGGCACTTCGGTGAGCATTTTCGCCGCGGGCGGCTGATCGCCGAGCAGGAAGGTCGCCATCGCCGCCAGAACCGGATCGCTGAGGCCCTGGGTGCTGTTGTGGAACACCGGGAACATCTCGTTGAACATCGTGCCCTGGGCGCTCATGCCGTGCTTGAGGAACGAGCTCAGGTCCTGATGATTCCAGCCACGGGCCGCCAGGTCAGTGGCCAGCAGGCTCGGCGCCAGATAACCATTGAGAATGCCGCCGGTCATGCGCTTGTCCATCTGCATCGCACCAGGCAAGCCGCGCGGCGTATGGCATTCACCACAGTGACCCAGCACGTCGACCATGTACTGGCCACGCTTCCAGGCTTCGCTCTTGCCTTCGGCAGGCTCCAGCTTCACGTCCTTGCCGTACATCATGTTCCAGCCCATCAGGCCCAGGCGCACATTGAACGGGAAGCTCAGGCTGGTGACCGGCGCGGCGCGCTCGATCGGTTCGACGGTTTTCAGGTAGGCATGAATCGCGTCGGAATCTGCGCGCGGAATCAGGTGATACGAAGTGTACGGCATCGCCGGATACAGGTTGGCGCCATCACGGCGCTTGCCTGCGGTCAGCGCGGCGAAGAACTCGTCATCGTTGTACAAGCCGATGCCGTGCTCTTTGCTCGGGGTGATGTTGGTCCCGTAGATCGTGCCGAACGGCGAAACAATCGGCAGGCCGCCCGCGTACGGCGCACCACCCGGCGCAGTGTGGCAGGCCATGCAGTCGGCGGCGCGGGCGAGGTACTCGCCTTGCTTGACCTGCGCATCATCCGCGTGAGCTGCCACCACAGGCGCAGCCAGACCAACCGCCAACGCCAGGCGGCCAAGTAGAAGCTTCATGCTTAACCCTCCTTGACCAGGCCGAGATCGGTCAACACGTTGCGGGTGGCGCTGTAGTAGCGCACATACCCGGTGCAACGGCAGATGTGATGACCGAGGCTGTCCTCGATGACTTTTTCCAGCTGGCTTTTGACGATGGGCTGACGCTGCAGCTTTTCCACCAGCACGGTCGCGGCATTCACGAAGCCCGGCGCGCAATAGCTGCACTGGAAAGCGAATTCATCGACGAAGCGCTGCTGGATAGGGTTCAGCTCGGTGACCTTGCCCTGCTCGTCGCGGGTCGCATGGCCTTCGATGGTCCGAACCTTCTTGCCTTCGAAATAGTGTGCGCCAGTGATGCAGGTGCGCACTTCTTCGCTGGTGCCGTCGGGGTTGTCGACGATCACCACGCAGGCGTGGCAGATGCCCTGGCCGCAGCCCAGGCGCGAACCGGTGAGGTTCTTGTATTCGTGCAGGTAGTCGATCATCGGCAGGTCATCAGGGATGTCCACCGGGCCGACGGATTGACCGTTCAGGGTCAGTTGAAGCGGACGGTTAGCCATTGAGGGCCTCCTTGATGCGTGCAGAAGTGATAGGCAGGTCGCGGACACGTTTACCGATGGCATGGGCTACGGCGTTGCCGATGGCGCCGACCACCGGGATCATCACCACCTCAGCGATGCCCTTCGACGGGTCGCTTGGCGACAGTGGTGGCAGGATGTCCGCCGTCTGTTTCCACACCGCGACGTGACGCGCCATCGGCAGGCGGTAACGGTTGAAGTTCCAGTCACCCTCCCCCGGACCACCTTCGTACAACGGCATTTCCTCCATCAGCGCGTGGCCGATGCCCATGGCGATCCCGCCTTCGAGCTGGCCCCTGACCAGTTCTTCCACCAGCACCCGACCGCACTCGACCCACGAGTGATGGTTGAGTACCGACACTTCGTTCGAACCCTTGTTGACCTTCACTTCCACCAGCGTCGCGACCGGGCTGTAGTAAGTCACCGCCGCGTTGTTCAGCTGGGTCGCCGGGTAGGCGATGCCCTGCCGGTCCAGCAGATGGAACCCGGCACTGTTCATCTGCGCCTTCTTCGCCTTCGGTGCACCGTCGCCGTACTTCACGGCCAGGCCATCGAGCGGCAAGCGCTCACGTACGCCGTCGATGCTGAACTCGGCCTCGGCCCAGCTCCAGCGGTTGAAACCGTGCACGGTGGCGCCGCTTACCAGGCCACGCTCGTGAACGCGTTTGGCGAGCATGGCGAATGGCAGTGGCTCCATGCCGTTGGCCGTGAGCTTGCCGTCGACCCAATGGGCGTCTTCGCGGCGCACCACGTAAGGGTTGGCCTGACCGCCGTAAGGGCCTTGTCGCCAGATCTCCAGCGCCGCCGGCCACAGGCCGTGGTTGAACAGCACACGCGCCGCTTCGCGGGTGGCGTGGCTGAAGTAGTACGCCGAGTTGGTGGCCGACGAAGCCGAAGCGACCTTGCCGACCCAGCGTGGATTGCGCAGGAAATTGTCCTGCTCGGCCTGGCTCATGATGTACGGGTTGCCGCCACTGATCAGCTGCAACTCTTTCCATTCGGTTTCGCCAGTCTTCACTTCGTGCGCCGGGACACCGAGGAAATCGGCCACGACCATGGCCTGGGAGGTGGACATGCCGGTGCCGATTTCGATACCGATGTGGCGCAGGCTGATGCGACCTTCGGCGGTGAATTCAATGCTGGCCATCGGCGCTTCGGAACCGGTGCCGAAGTCTTTCTGGCAGATGGCGAAACCGACGCCGTACCAGTTGTCCGGATCGGCGGCTTCGCGTTGTTTCTTGATCGCGTCGCGGTTTTTCCAGGTGTCGTGGACGGCCGCCTTGTCGAGAATCTCGTGCAGGCGCAAGGCACCGGCCGGGATCGCGCCCTGGGTGTTTTTCATGCCCGAGCGCAATGCGTTCTTGCGGCGCAGCTCAATGGCATCGACACCGAGGCGACCGGCGATTTCATCGACCATCATCTCGGTCGCCGCCATGCTTTGCAGGGTGCCATAGCCACGCATCGACCCGGCTTCAACGGCGCGGGAGTGATAGGCCGTGACCTGCAGATCGTTCTGCGGCATGTAGTAGATCGATTGTGCTGCCGTGGCGCCCACCGCCGCCACCGACGGGCTGTAGTTGATTCGCCCGCCACCGTCGACGCTCATCTCGGAGCGGAAAATCTTGAAGCTGTGGTCGGTCTTGTCCACCGCCAATTGATAGCGAATGTCGAACGGGTGCCGTTTGATGCCGCTCTGGAACTGCTCGTAGCGATCGTTGGCCAGGCGCACCGGTACACCAGCGCCGTACAACGCTGCGAGAGCTGCGTAGTAGACGAAAATGTTGTGGTCTTTGGAGCCGTAACCGACAGTATAACCCGGGTGCATGTTCAGGTTGGCCAGGCCGAAACGCGACGGCGCGATCATCTTCGCGGTCTCGGTCGCGGCTTCCAGCGGGCATTGGGTAGCGACGACGAAATGCAGGGTCTTGGTCGCCGGGTCGTACCAGCCGTTGCCGTTGTCCGGCTCCAGGGCGGCCGGCTCGATCGACGGGGTCTTGTAGCGTTCGTCGAACACCAGCCAGTTGTCCGGCGGCGTATCGATCTGCTGCTTCATGCGCTCGGCGTAGAACAACCCACGCTCGGTCAGGTTGCCGTGCAGGTTCGGCTGGGCATTCCACACTGGACGGCGATTGCGCAGCATCGGGAACAGGATCGAATCCTTGAGGCTGGCGAACTCATCTTCGTCCGCCGAGGTCGCACCGCCGACGCGTACGTAGCGGAAGCTGCCGTAAGGATCGCCTTCGTAGAACGGCGCTATATCGCCGTAGCGGATTGCCTTGTCATTGAATTTGAGCTTGTTCTTGGCCTGACGGAAACGCTCGAAGTCGTTCCAGATCAGGATCGCCACCGGGTGACCGATGAACATTGGCACCTTGCCGGCCGGCAGCAGTGGGTCCGGGGCGTGCTCCTCTGGGAACACGATGCCGTCCTTGACCAGGTCTTCGGCGGTGACGATGCGGTCCGGCTGCAACTCGGCACCGAGCCATGAAAGGTCCAGACCCGCGTAGATACGGTCCGCCTTGATGGTTTTGAGCAGCATGGCGTGGCCTTGCTGCTGCGGCCAGCCCGGCATGTCCTTGGCGCGGATGTCGCGGGCAAAGACTTTGCTGCCGCAGACCTTGGACAAGGCATCGTTACGGGCGCGCGCCTTGCCGTTGTTGCCGAGCCACTGCTCGGACGGCACGGTCACGCTGTTTTCCATCAAGGCGGCCAGCGCCTGGCTGCTCAATGGCGTGAGCGTCACGCTCACGCCCGCTACCAGCCCGCCCTGAAGGAACGAGCGCCGGGATATATCACGGTTGGACATGGATCATCCTCTGGGCGGTCATGGGGTCCGCCCTTCTGGTTATGTACTGGAAATCTCGAGTCTTGCAGAAGCCCTTTTCGACGATGCAAAGGGCTGTTGTTGACAGTGCAAAGCTGACCGAAAGGTTAAGTTTATAGACTTATGACCTTACGGAAAACCAAAAACTGACCGACAAATCAAAAAAATGCGACTATTCAACGCAGCACGTTAACAGTAGCCATGAATCTCGGTAGCGCGAGGTCAGAGGCGCCGCTGAACGACGGCGTCGTCATCTCCAATCGGCCACTCATGCAAAGGGGCATGCAGAAAGGTCCGTTTGGAAAAAGGCGAGAGGAGAAAAACCTGAATTTCAGACACAAAAAACCCCGGTCTTTCGACCAGGGTCTTTGCTATCGACTCGAAGTAAACCAACGGCTTTCTTCGTAGCTCCAAGGCGTTCAGTGGGCCTCGGGGCAGATATGGCGCAGCGGACGGGACTCGAACCCGCGACCCCCGGCGTGACAGGCCGGTATTCTAACCGACTGAACTACCGCTGCGTATCGCTTTGAGCAGATGCCCAAGTAACTCGTCTGATTGAAAACTCAGTAGCTTTTCAATCTCGAGCCAGGCATGCCCGACTCGGAAAATATGGCGCAGCGGACGGGACTCGAACCCGCGACCCCCGGCGTGACAGGCCGGTATTCTAACCGACTGAACTACCGCTGCGCGTCGGTGGAGGCATTTCAGCCTACCTCTTGCTTTCGCAAGTATCTCGGGAGTGGTGGGTGATGACGGGATCGAACCGCCGACATTCTGCTTGTAAGGCAGACGCTCTCCCAGCTGAGCTAATCACCCGTTTGCATCTCCGAGGCCGCGAAATTTACGCAGGTAGCGAACCTAAGTCAATAGCAGGATTGAAGTTTTTCTGAAAAAGACAAAATCATTTCATTCCGGCCAATGTCGGCAACCATCAGTCCGACGATGAGGGCGATACATTCAACGCCAGTATCACTCGCTGTAAATCATCTTCTTGGTCATGCCACCATCGACGACGAATTCCTGGCCGGTGACAAACCCGGCATTTCGCGACRGCAGCCAGGCCACCATCGCCGCGACATCCTCGACCGTCCCTACCCTGCCCGCCGGATGCTGGGCATGATCGGCTTCGGTCAAGGGTTCGGCACGCCGCACCGAAGGATCGCGCGCGTCGATCCAGCCAGGGCTGACGGCATTGACCCGGATCTCCGGGCCAAGACTGATTGCAAGTGCATGGGTCAGAGCCAACAAACCACCCTTGCTCGCCGCATAGGCCTCTGTGTCGGGTTCCGACTGCCCGGCGCGGGTCGAGGCCAGATTGACGATGGCACCGCCATGAGCGCGCAGGTACGGCGCACAGTGCTTGGCCAGCAACATCGGCCCGCTGAGGTTCACCGCCAACACCCGATTCCAGTGAGCCAGATCGAGGCTTTCCAGGGTGATGTTATGCGGATCGGCAACCGCGGCATTGCAGACCAGCGCATCCAGGCGCCCGAACTGGCCGAGCACCTCGGCCACCCCCAGCGCGACCTGCCCTTCATTCGAGACATCCATGGCGATGAACCAGGCGTTGTCACCCAGCACTTTCGCCACTTTCGAGCCGCGCTCGCGGTCCAGATCCGTCAGCACGACTTGCCAGCCTTCGCTGAGCAGCCAGGCCGAGATCCCCAGGCCAATGCCCCGCGCAGCACCGGTCACCAGCGCTACGCGGCCATTTGAGCCTGCGATCGGCGCAGACAAGTCGATCACAACGCAGCCAGGCCGCGCGCCAGATCGGCTTGCAGGTCCGCCACGTCTTCCAGACCGACCGCAATGCGGATCAGGCTGTCACGAATACCCGCCGCTTCACGCTCCTGCGGCGCCAGGCGGCCATGGGACGTGGTGCTCGGATGGGTGATGGTGGTTTTGCTGTCGCCCAGGTTGGCGGTGATCGAAATCAGACGCGTGGCATCGATAAAGCGCCAGGCGCCCTCTTTGCCGCCCCTCACCTCAAAACTGACGACCGCACCAAAACCCTTCTGCTGGCGCAGCGCCAGTTCGTGCTGCGGATGGCTCTTGAGGCCGGCGTAATGGACTTTCTCGATGCCTTCCTGCTGCTCCAGCCACTCGGCCAGTTGCTGGGCGTTGGCGCAATGGGCCTTCATCCGCAGGTTCAGGGTTTCCAGGCCCTTGAGGAAGATCCACGCATTGAACGGGCTCAGGGTCGGGCCGGCGGTACGCAGGAAACCCACCACTTCCTTCATCTGCTCGCTGCGACCGGCAACCACGCCGCCCATGCAACGGCCTTGGCCGTCGATGAACTTGGTGGCCGAGTGCACGACGATGTCCGCGCCCATTTTCAGCGGCTGCTGCAAGGCCGGGGTGCAGAAGCAGTTGTCGACCACCAGCATCGCACCTTTGGCGTGGGCGATTTTCGACAGTTCGGCGATATCTACCAATTCGGCCAGCGGATTGGACGGCGACTCGACGAACAGCAATTTGGTGTTGGATTTGATCGCTGCATCCCAACCGGACAAGTCCGCCAGGGCCACGTAATCGACTTCGATACCGAAACGCTTGAAGTACTTCTCGAACAGGCTGATGGTCGAGCCGAATACGCTGCGCGACACCAGCACATGATCACCGGCGCTGCACAGGCTCATCACCACGGCCATGATGGCCGCCATGCCGGTGGCGGTCGCCACGGCCTGCTCGGCGCTTTCCAGCGCGGCGATGCGCTCTTCGAACGCGCGCACGGTCGGGTTGGTGTAGCGCGAATAAACATTGCCCGGCACTTCGCCAGCGAAGCGCGCAGCGGCGTCGGCGGCGGTACGGAACACGTAGCTGGAGGTGAAGAACATCGGATCACCGTGTTCGCCTTCCGGCGTACGGTGCTGACCGGCGCGTACGGCCAGGGTATCGAACGCTACACCTTCGAGGTCGCTGTCCAGCCGACCGGCATCCCATTCCTGACTCATGCTGTCACTCCTTGCCTTATTCGATAGTAGGTACGAAACCGGCCTTGAGGAGAGACGCCTTTTGTAGGAGCTGGCTTGTGTAGGAGCTGGCTTGCCAGCGAAGAAGGCGTCACATTCAACATCACCATTGCCTGTGATACCGCCTTCGCTGGCAAGCCAGCTCCTACAGCCAGCTCCTACAGGGCCGGTGTTAAATCAGTTGTTGTACAGATCGATGATCGCACTGACTGCCTGCGTCTTGACCTTGGAGGCATCGTTGCGTGCCTGCTCGATCTTGTTCAGGTAAGCCTCGTCGACGTCGCCGGTGACGTACTGGCCATCGAACACCGCGCAATCGAACTTGTCGATCTTGATCTTGCCGCCACCGACCGCTTCGATCAAGTCAGGCAGGTCCTGATAGATCAGCCAGTCGGCGCCGATCAGGTCAGCCACGTCCTGGGTCGAACGATTGTGGGCGATCAGCTCGTGGGCGCTCGGCATGTCGATGCCATAGACGTTCGGGAAACGCACCGCCGGCGCTGCGGAGCAGAAGTAGACGTTCTTGGCGCCTGCTTCGCGAGCCATCTGGATGATCTGCTTGCAGGTGGTGCCGCGAACGATGGAGTCGTCCACCAGCATCACGTTCTTGCCGCGGAATTCCAGCTCGATGGCATTGAGCTTCTGGCGTACGGATTTTTTCCGCGCGGCCTGGCCCGGCATGATGAAGGTCCGGCCGATGTAGCGGTTCTTCACGAAACCTTCGCGGAACTTCACGCCCAAGTGGTTCGCCAGTTCCAGGGCCGCAGTGCGGCTGGTGTCCGGGATCGGGATGACCACGTCGATATCGTGATCCGGACGCTCGCGCAGGATCTTCTCGGCCAGTTTCTCACCCATGCGCAGGCGGGCCTTGTAGACCGACACGCCGTCGATGATCGAATCCGGACGCGCCAGGTACACATGTTCGAAAATGCACGGAGTCAACGACGGGTTGGTCGCGCATTGACGGGTGTGCAGCTTGCCGTCTTCAGTGATGTAGACCGCTTCGCCCGGTGCCAGGTCGCGAATCAGGGTGAAGCCGAGCACGTCCAGGGAAACGCTTTCGGAGGCGATCATGTACTCGACACCTTCGTCGGTGTGACGCTGGCCGAACACGATCGGACGGATGCCGTGCGGGTCGCGGAAACCGACGATGCCGTAGCCGGTCACCATCGCCACGACAGCGTAGCCACCGACACAACGGTTGTGCACGTCAGTCACGGCGGCGAACACGTCTTCTTCGGTTGGCTGCAACTTGCCGCGCTGGGCCAGTTCGTGCGCGAACACGTTGAGCAGCACTTCCGAATCGGAGCTGGTGTTGACGTGGCGCAGGTCAGATTCGTAAATCTCCTTGGCCAGTTGTTCAACGTTGGTCAGGTTACCGTTGTGCGCCAGGGTGATGCCGTAAGGCGAGTTGACGTAAAACGGTTGAGCTTCGGCCGAGGTCGAGCTGCCCGCGGTCGGGTAGCGCACATGGCCAATACCCATGTGACCGACCAGACGCTGCATGTGACGCTGATGGAACACGTCACGCACCAGGCCGTTGTCCTTGCGCAGGAATAACCGGCCATCATGGCTGGTCACGATACCGGCAGCGTCCTGGCCGCGGTGCTGGAGGACGGTTAGCGCGTCATACAGCGCCTGATTGACGTTCGACTTACCGACGATACCGACGATGCCACACATGCGACGCAACCCCTACTTAATGGATCTGAACTGAACACAACTCACTGAGGCGTTTTGGCCATCGGCAAGAGGTGCTCCTTGAACGGTATATCAGCGGGTACGCTGATTCCGCTGGCAAGCCACTGACTGCTCCACCCGAGGATCAGGTTTTTGGACCAGTCGGCGACCAATAAAAATTTTGGCACGAGCTGTGACTCTTTCCACCACCCGTCCTGCTGTACCGGCCCCAGGCTCAACAGCCCGACGGCGATAACCACCAGCAACCCGCCACGCGCGGCGCCGAAGGCCATGCCGAGGAATCGGTCGGTCCCGGAGAGCCCGGTGACGCGAACCAGTTCGCCGATAAGATAATTGATCATTGCGCCTACGATTAAAGTGGCGACAAACATGATGGCACAGCCCGTGATTATACGAGCCGATGGCGTTTGAATGTACCCGCCGAGGTACTCGGACAGTGAGCCACCGAACATCCAGGCAACGACTCCTGCGATGATCCAGGTCAGCAGCGACAATGCTTCTTTGACGAAGCCGCGACTCAGACTGATCAATGCGGAGATGGCGACGATTGCTACGATCGCCCAGTCAACCCAGGTAAATGGCACAGTGCAGCCTACAGACGGATAAGGCGGCGCATTTTAGCAGAGCCCATGCTTATCGGTAAGCTGCTATTGTCAGTGCATTTCATATCGGGGCGATAGTTTTAGCCACGTTCCGGTTGAAAGCGCACGACAAACCCCTTGAGATTCTGCTGGCGGTTCAATAAGTCACGCAGCCGGTCGGCTTCGGCGCGCTCGATCAGCGGCCCGACAAACACCCGGTTTTTGCCGTCGGCGGTACGAATGTAGGCGTTGTAACCCTGGCTGCGCAGGGTTTTTTGAAGCTTTTCCGCGCTTTCACGACTCGACAGGCTGGCCAGTTGCACCGACCAACTGACAGACAAGCCATTGGCATCGACACGGCTTTGCGTGGTGTCCGGCTTGCCCGGTGCCGCCGTGATCGGCTGAGCAGGCGCTGTCGCAGGCTTGGCCGCCAAAGCCGGGACCGGCGCGGACGCAGCCGGTTTGGCCGCTGGCGCTGGAGCCGCATGCGCTGGAACCACCGGCGCAGTTGGCACCGCCGATTCCTGCTGGGCGATTTCCTCATCGCTCGGCACGGGCTCCTGAGGCAAGGCTTGCGGCTCGGGCACCACCACGGGCTCGACCTGTACCTGGGGCATCACAGGCGCCTGCGGAGCCGCAGGCGCTTCGACTGTCACCCGGCGCTGTTCATCCTGGCGGGAAAACAGCATCGGCAGAAAAATCACCGCCAGCGCGACCAACACCAGGGCGCCAACCATGCGCTGCTTGTATGCCTTATCCAGCAATGCCATTCGCCGCGTCCTCCGTGGAGCGCCGGGCCAGCCATTCAAGGGCCTCGGCGACACAATAAAATGATCCGAACAACAGGATTTCGTCGTCGCTCGTGGCCTGCGCGCACTGCCCTTCCAGGGCGGCCGCGACACTTTCGTAGGGCGTGACCGACGCACCAAGACCTTGCAACGCATCGTGCAAATCCGCAACCGGACGCGCCCGAGGCGAATCCAGAGGTGCTACTGCCCAGTGCTGGACACTAGCATTCAATTCGCCGACAACACCATCCAGATCCTTGTCCGCCAGCAGACCGAACACCGCCAGACGCTTGCCGACCGGCGGACGACTGGCCAAGCGACGCGCCAGATACTCCGCCGCATGCGGGTTATGCCCCACATCCAGCAATAGATTCAAGCGCTTGCCTTTCCACTCGAACTCACGGCGATCCAGACGACCGACCACCTTCGTTGCCCGCAGCGCCTCGATAATCTGCGCATCCACCCAAGGCAAGCCGAGCAGCAGGTACGCCTGCAACGCCAGCGCAGCGTTTTCCATCGGCAGATCGAGCAGTGGCAGGTCGCGCAGTTCAACCGCACGCCCTTGCGCATCGACACCACGCCACTGCCAGTTGTGATCGGTGACGCCGAGATCAAAATCGCGCCCACGCAGGAAAAACGGGCATTTGAGCTCGCGCGCCTTGTCCAGCAACGGTTGTGGAGGATTCAGATCGCCGCAGAGCGCAGGCGCGCCCTGACGGAAAATACCGGCCTTCTCGTAGGCCACGGACTCACGGGTATCACCGAGGTAATCCGCATGATCGACGCCAATACTGGTGACCAGCGCCACGTCGGCGTCCACCACGTTGACCGTATCCAGGCGACCGCCCAGACCGACTTCCAGCACCACCGCATCGAGCCCGGAGCGCTGGAACAGCCAGAACGCCGCCAGGGTGCCCATTTCGAAGTAAGTCAGGGAAGTATCACCGCGCCCGGCCTCTACCGCAGCAAAGGCCTCGCACAGCTCGGCGTCCGTGGCTTCGACGCCATTGAGCTGCACCCGCTCGTTGTAACGCAGCAGGTGTGGGGAGTTGTAAACCCCCACGCTCAAGCCCTGGGCTCGCAGCAAGGACGCCACGAACGCACAGGTGGAACCCTTGCCGTTGGTCCCGGTGACCGTAATCACCCGAGGCGCCGGCTTGCCCAGTCCCATGCGGGACGCTACCTGCTGCGACCGCTCCAGGCCCATGTCGATGGCCGAAGGGTGCAACTGCTCGAGGTAGGCGAGCCATTCGCCAAGGGTACGTTCGATCATAGGCTGGCTGGCACCGGCGGAACCACGATCGGCTCGATGGGTGCAGCAACGAACGTCGGCGTCGGCAGCCCCATCATTTGCGCCAACAAATTGCCCAGACGCGGACGCAGCTCCTGACGATCGATGATCATGTCGATGGCACCGTGCTCCAGCAGGAACTCGCTGCGCTGGAAGCCTTCCGGCAGTTTTTCACGCACGGTTTGCTCGATCACACGCGGACCGGCAAAACCGATCAACGCCTTCGGCTCACCGACAATCACGTCGCCCAGCATCGCCAGACTGGCGGAAACGCCACCGTAGACCGGATCGGTCAGCACAGAGATGAACGGGATGCCTTCTTCACGCAGACGCGCCAGCACCGCAGAGGTCTTGGCCATTTGCATCAGGGAAATCAGCGCTTCCTGCATCCGCGCACCGCCGGAAGCGGCGAAGCAGATCATCGGGCAACGTTTTTCCAGGGCGTAGTTGGCGGCACGAACGAAACGTTCACCGACGATGGCGCCCATCGAACCGCCCATGAAGGAAAACTCGAACGCCGAAACCACGACCGGCATGCCCAGCAAAGTGCCGCTCATGGAAACCAGCGCGTCTTTTTCGCCGGTCTGCTTTTGTGCAGCGGTCAGGCGGTCCTTGTACTTCTTGCCGTCGCGGAATTTCAGACGGTCAACCGGTTCCAGGTCTGCACCCAGCTCGGTACGGCCTTCAACGTCGAGGAAGATGTCGATACGGGCGCGGGCGCCGATACGCATGTGATGATTGCACTTGGGGCAAACGTCCAGGGTCTTTTCCAATTCCGGGCGATAAAGCACAGCCTCGCAAGACGGGCATTTGTGCCAAAGACCTTCAGGCACCGAGCTCTTCTTGACCTCGGAACGCATGATCGAAGGGATCAGTTTGTCTACTAACCAGTTGCTCATGCTTTCTTTCTCCAGTACCGGCGGCCCGAACGCTCTGGTTCGCGGCCCCGTGTATGCCCTAGCGCTAAATTCATGTGTGCGGCGACGGTCGATGGACTGCCACGGTCAGCGCGAAACATGACCTGCGTGCAACCACAAACCCTCGGATCTGCCTGCTGTGTGCAGTGCATCCGCTTTTTACAGTGCAGTGGACGGCGGCAGTCTGCCAGCCGTCACATCAACAGGTGCTACCGCGTACCGCTTTGATAAATGCCTGAATCTTTGCGTGATCCTTGATGCCCTTGCTCGCCTCTACCCCGCCGCTGACATCCACGGCGTAAGGTCGAACGCGCGCAACCGCTTCGGCGACGTTGCCCGGCGTCAGACCGCCCGCCAGAATGATCGGCTTGCTCAGGCCTTGCGGTATCAGTGACCAGTCAAATGCTTCACCGGTTCCTCCGGGAACGCCTTCGACATAGGTATCGAGCAAGATGCCGCTGGCACTGGCATAGGCATCACAGGCCGCGGCGATGTCATCACCCGCCTTGACCCGCAGCGCCTTGATGTACGGGCGATGCCAACCTTCGCACTCGGCCGCGCTTTCATCGCCGTGAAATTGCAGCAGGTCCAGGGGCACCGCGTCGAGAATTTCACCCAATTCGCAACGGCTCGCATTGACGAACAAGCCCACGGTGGTCACGAACGGCGGCAGCGCCTTGATGATCGAGCGCGCCTGCTGGAACGTCACCGCGCGAGGGCTTTTGGCGTAGAACACGAATCCGATGGCATCCGCCCCGGCCTCGACGGCTGCCAACGCATCTTCCATGCGGGTAATCCCACAGATCTTGCTGCGAACGGCTGACATGTCGACACAACTCCAAGACAAATCCGGGAAAGTCCCGGATGGTAACAAAAGCATTCGAGGGCGTCAGCCGCCAAGTTCCGAGAAACCGGTCAGGAAGTGTGGACCGATGTAACGCTCGGGCAATTGGAACTCGTCACGGTACTCGACCTGCACCAGATACAACCCGAACGGATGCGCCGTCACGCCACCGGTCCGCCGAATCCGGCTCTCCAGCACCTCTTTCATCCACTCCACCGGACGCTCTCCGGCGCCGATGGTCATCAGCACGCCGGCAATGTTACGCACCATGTGATGCAGGAAGGCGCTGGCACGAATATCCAGCACGATCATCTTGCCGTGACGGGTGACGCGCAGATGATGCAGTTCCTTGATCGGTGACTTGGCCTGGCACTGGCCGGCACGAAACGCGCTGAAATCATGGGTACCGAGCAGGTACTGGGCGGCCTCGGCCATGCGCTCGACGTCCAGCGGACGGTGGTTCCAGGTCACTTCTTCGTTCAGGTGCGCCGGGCGGATCTGATCGTTGTAGATCACGTAGCGATAACGCCGGGCGATGGCCTTGAACCGTGCATGGAAATGCGCCGGCATGACCTTGGCCCAACTGACACTGACGTCGTGGGGCAAGTTGATGTTGGCGCCCATGGTCCAGGCCTTCATCGAACGCTCGACCTGGGTGTCGAAATGCACCACCTGTCCGCAGGCATGCACCCCGGCGTCGGTACGCCCGGCGCACATCAGCGAAACGGGTGAGTCGGCGACTTTGGACAAGGCGTTTTCGAGGGTTTCCTGCACGGTGAGCACCCCGGACGCCTGGCGCTGCCAGCCACGGTAGCGCGAGCCCTTGTATTCGACGCCCAGCGCGATGCGGAAAAAGCCGTCGGCTGCCATTTCGGCGGCCGGGTTATCTATATTTGCCAAGGAGAGACAGCCTGCTGATGTACCAAAGGCGGGCATTATAAGGCCGCCGGGCGGGGATGCCAGAGAGATCTCCTTTGACTGCACCGGCCTCTTCGCGGGCAAGCCCGCTCCTACAGGGTTCTGTGGGCGACATAAATCACTGTAGGAGCGGGCTTGCCCGCGAAAGCAATTTCACAGTCACCAACGCACACCAGCCAAACAAAAACGGCAGCCTCAATGGGCTGCCGCTTTTTTTAAAACATACCGATCACTCAAGCCAGGCGCGAAAGCATTTCCTCGGCTTCGCTCTTCTGCTCGACACTGCCTTCGCTCACCACCTCATTGAGGATGTCGCGAGCGCCATCGCTGTCGCCCATGTCAATATAGGCCTGAGCCAGATCGAGCTTGGTAGCGGCTTCGTCAGTACCCGAGAGGAAGTCGAAGTCATCATCGTCGCCCAGCGCGGCATCTGCTTCGGTGAAGGTCGGTTCGCCGATGCTGCTGGACAGGCTCTCCAGCTCGGCGTTGACATCATCCAGCTCAGCCGCGAACGCATCCGGTGCGTCCATTTCGTCGGCCAGCGACAGATCGAAATCGGCCGGCAATTCCAGGTCATCCAGCGCGACCTCAGGAACAGCCGGGGTTTCAGCGACCGGAAAATCCTTCACGCCTTCGTCCAGATCCAGCAGGAAATCGTCTTCAGCCAGTATCGCCGGCGACGGTTGCGCACCGAGATCCAGGTCGAGATCGAAGTCCGACAGGTCGTCGAGGTTTTCCTTGATTTCAGTCTGTTGCTGCAACACCGACTCAAAACTCAGATCGTCATCCAGCGGGAACTCGTCCAGGTCCGCCAGCGCCGTCACTTCAGGCTCCGGCGCAGGTGCAGGCGCAGGCGCCACAGGCGTGATCGCGTCCAGATCATCCAGGCTCAGGTCGAAGGCGCTGTCGAGGTCATCCTCGAACGGCGCTGGCACCGGCTCTGGCGCCGGTGCTTGCGGCTCATCGAGCAACAGGTCCTTGACGTATTGCGCATCCAGCTCGGCAGCAACGGCGGCTGCGGCGATGCCACCGGCAGCCACCAGCGCCATGGCCGGGAAGCGGCTTTTGAGCTTTTCAACCTGGGCGAAGTTGTCGCCATTGGCCACCAACTGACGCTCCTGGCCGACGAACGCATCGCGGTCGCCTTGCTGGCCGTAGACTTCCATCAGTTTCAAGCGCAAGTCGCTGCGCTTCGGCTCTTGCTTGACGCCGTCCTCCAGCAACGCGGCAGCCTGGTTCAGGCGACCGGCATTGATGTGCGACTGAGCCTGGCCCAGCACATCGTCGGAACGCTCGGCAGCCGGCGCCACCAATGGCGCGGCGATCGGCGTGGTCATCACGACCGGGGCAACCACCGGCGCTGGCGCGGGAGCAGGCGTCGGGGCAGTCGCCAGCTTCACGCTCGGCGATGGAACTTCCAGGCCTTCGAAGCTGGTTTCCGGCAAGTCGAAATCGGCCGAGAACGGCTGTTCTTCAGCCAAGGCACGGGCCATGCGCATATGCTTTTCGGCTTCTTGCCGGGCTTTGCGGCGGCGCGCCAGCAACAGCAGCAAGAGCAGCAGAACCACCGCACCGCCACCCACCAGGCCCAGCAGCACCGGATTGCTCAGCAACTCATTGAATTTCTGATCGTCGGATGCTGCCGGTGTCGCCTCAACGGGCTTCTCGGGCACTGGTGCAGTGTCAGCCGGAGCAGGCGCTGCCGGGTTGGCAGCCAGCTCGGCCGACATCGCCGGAGCTGTCGCAGCCGCTGGTGCACCCGCAGCGCCCTCGGTTTGCAACTTGGCCAGTTGATTGTTCTTCAACTCGATCAGGCGCTGCAGCTTGTCCACCTGGCTTTGCAGGTCGGTCATGCGACTTTTCAGTTCGGCGTTATCACGACGACTGGTATCGAGGCTTTCCTGGGTCATCGCCAGCTTGTTGCTGAGGGCCGTGGCATCTCCAGCGGCCCCTTTGCCACGGTTCTTGCCGGACTCGGCAGAAACCAGGCTCAGTTTGTCGGTGGCCGCTTGAGCGGGCGCACCATCGGTGCGAGCGCGATTGGTAGCGTCGAGCTGTTGCTGCCCTGCCCCGGGTTTGGCCACGTAGCGACGCCCCTGGCGCCATGCGGTGTTCTGTGCAGCCACTTCGGCAATGGCCTTGGCTTGCGGCAGGCCCGCGCTCTGCACCTGGTCCGGCAGGCGCAGCACCTGGCCGGTTTTCAAGCGGTTGATATTGCCGTCAATGAAGGCGTCCGGGTTCAGCGCCTGGATGGCGAGCATGGTTTGCTGGATCGAACCGCCATTACGCGCCTTCGCGGCGATTACCCACAGGGTATCGCGCGGTGTGGTGGTGTATTGGGACGCTTTGGTCGCACCGGTGACGGGCGCGGCAACCGTTGACGTTGGTTGCGCAGCCGCTTCAGCGGTTTGCGGCGAGAATTTGGACGGATCGAGCAATACACTGTAGTCGCGCAGCAAACGACCGTTCGGCCACATGACCTGAACCAGGAACTTCACCATGGGTTCGGAGAGTGGCTTGCTGGAGGTCACGCGCAGGATGCTTTTGCCGCTGGCGTTAAGCACCGGGGTGAAGGTCAAGTCGTTGAGAAACGCCTGGCGGTCGACACCGGCCTTGGCGAAATCGTCTGGTGAGGCCAGGCTCGGCACCACTTCGGCGGCGGTGAGATCCTTGACATCGAGCAGCTCGATTTCCGCTACCAGCGGCTGGTTGAGCGTCGATTTCAGGGTCAACTCCCCGAGCCCGAGGGCATGCGCCATACCGGAGGACAGCGCCGAGGCGGCCGCTATTGCTAACACCAGTTTGCGAACTTGAACCATTAGCACATCCTTAGTTTGAACATTCCTCGGCCAGCGAGAAGGTATTGATAGCCGCTGCCGTAAGGCATTGCGCGCAACGGCGAGGGTCGTCGCGCGTAATCATTCGACAAATTGTTGCAAAGTATCTTTTACAGCAGGTCTTTAAGCAACAACTCGGCCAGCTGCACCGCGTTGAGCGCGGCGCCTTTGCGTACGTTATCTGACGTCAGCCACAGATTAAGTTCCGACGGGTCGTCGATACCCTGGCGAACCCGACCGACGTAGACCACATCCTGCCCTACCGCATCGCCCACCGGGGTCGGGTAATCACCAGCCTCCACCAGCTCGATGCCGGGTGCGTCTTCCAGGGCCGCATTGACTTTCGCCAGGTCGATTTCACTCGCGGACTGCAGGGTCACGCTATAGCTATCGCCAAAAAACACCGGGGCTTGAATGCATGTGACGGAAATCTTCAATGACGGCCGCGCCATGACCTGGCGCAGCTCACGCACCAGGCGTTTTTCCAGCAATGTATGACCTTGCTCATCCGGTTTGCCGACCTGGGCCAACAGGTTGAAGGCCATCTGCCGATCAAAGAATTTCGGCTCCAGCGGCCGCACATTCAGCAGTTCGGCGGTTTGCCGCGCCAGCTCGCTCACGGCTTCGCGGCCCTGGGCCGATACCGCCAGGCTGGCGGTCAGGCTGATGCGCTGCAAATCGAGCAAATCCATCAGCGGCGCGAGCACCACCGCCAGCGTGGTGGCCGACGGACTTGGACTGCTGACCTGAAACGGTTTTTTCAAGCCGGCCAACACCTGAGCGTTGGCCTCAGGCACGACCTGCGGCGCCTTTTCGGCCGGCAAGGCACCGGAGAGATCGATCACCGAGCATCCGGCATCGATCGCGCGGGAAGCAAAACTCAACGAAACCGCCGGGCCGGCCACGAAAAACCCAAGCTGCACCTTGCTGAAGTCGAACTCATCGACTTCCCGCACCCGCACATTCTTGCCGCGAAACGGTACGGAACTGCCGGCCGATTCGCTGCTGGCCAACAGATGAAGGGTGCCGATCGGGAAATCGCGCTCTTCGAGAATCTGCACGAGCGTTTCGCCGACAGTACCGGTGGCGCCGATCACGGCAATATCAATGGACTGGCTCATGGTTTGACCTCTGGCGAAACGGGGGGAGCGGCACTTTACCGGGTGGTGGGGATGCAGGCAATTCGGCGGGAGATTTGTGGTGTTCGTGCCGGCCTCATCGCGAGCAAGCTCGCTCCTACAAGGATAAAAAAACCCGCACCTCTCTCAAGGCACGGGTTCTTTCATTGCATCAACCGATCAACGCTCGAGCAGGATCCGCAGCATGCGGCGCAGCGGTTCGGCCGCGCCCCACAGCAACTGGTCGCCAACAGTGAACGCGCCGACGAACTGCGAACCCATGTTCAGCTTGCGCAGACGTCCAACCGGGATGTTCAGGGTGCCGGTGACCTTGTTCGGGCTCAGCTCCTGAATGCTGGTCTCACGGCTGTTCGGTACCAGCTTGACCCAAGGGTTGTGCTGGCTGATCAACCCTTCGATATCAGCGATCGGTACGTCTTTGTTCAGCTTGATGGTCAGCGCCTGGCTGTGGCAGCGCATGGCGCCAATGCGTACGCAGATGCCATCGACCGGGATCGGGCTCTTGAAGCGACCAAGGATCTTGTTGGTCTCGGCCTGGGCCTTCCACTCTTCGCGGCTCTGGCCGTTCGGCAGTTCCTTGTCGATCCACGGGATCAGGCTGCCGGCCAGCGGTACGCCGAAGTTTTCGGTCGGGTACGCGTCGCTGCGCATGGCTTCGGCAACACGACGGTCGATGTCGAGGATCGCGCTGGCCGGATCGGCCAGTTGATCGGCAACAGCGGCGTGGGTCGCGCCCATCTGCTTGATCAGTTCACGCATGTTCTGCGCGCCGGCACCGGAGGCCGCCTGATAGGTCATGGCGCTCATCCACTCCACCAGACCGGCTTCGAACAGGCCACCCAGACCCATCAGCATCAGGCTGACGGTGCAGTTGCCGCCGATGTAGTTCTTGGTGCCCGCGTCCAGCTGCTGGTCGATCACCTTGCGGTTGACCGGGTCCAGAACGATCACCGCGTCATCCTGCATGCGCAGGCTGGAAGCGGCGTCGATCCAGTAACCCTGCCAGCCGGCTTCACGCAGCTTGGGGAATACTTCGCTGGTGTAGTCGCCACCCTGGCAGGTCAGAATCACGTCGAGGGTTTTCAGCTCTTCAATGCTGTAAGCGTCCTTGAGCGGAGCAATGTCCTTGCCCACGGACGGGCCTTGGCCACCGACATTGGAAGTGGTGAAAAACACCGGCTCGATAAGATCGAAATCCTGCTCTTCCAGCATCCGCTGCATGAGCACGGAACCGACCATACCGCGCCAACCGATCAGACCTACACGTTTCATCGCAACTACACCTTCTTGAAATGTGGGCCGCTGCCTTGTCTTGAATTTGGCAGCGGGCCCGAGAGATTACAGATTCCGCAGCGCGGCGACTACTGCGTCACCCATTTCCTGCGTACCGACTTTAGTGCAACCTGCCGACCAGATGTCGCCGGTGCGCAAGCCCTGATCCAGCACCAGGCTGACGGCTTTCTCGATGGCATCGGCCGCGGCCTGCTGGTTGAAGCTGTAACGCAGCATCATCGACACCGACAAAATGGTCGCCAACGGGTTGGCGATGCCCTTGCCCGCGATGTCCGGCGCCGAACCGTGGCACGGCTCGTACATGCCTTTGCTGTTGGTGTCCAGGGACGCCGACGGCAGCATGCCGATGGAACCGGTGAGCATCGAGGCCTGGTCGGACAGGATGTCGCCGAACATGTTGTCGGTGACGATCACGTCGAACTGCTTCGGTGCGCGCACCAGCTGCATCGCGGCGTTGTCGACGTACATGTGGCTCAGTTCGACTTCAGGATAATCCTTGGCCACTTGTTCGACCACTTCACGCCACAGCTGGCTGGAGGCCAGTACGTTGGCCTTGTCCACCGAGCACAGCTTCTTGCCACGGACCATGGCCATGTCGAAACCGACACGGGCGATACGACGAATTTCGCTTTCGCTGTACGGCAGGGTGTCATAGGACTGACGCTCGCCGTTTTCCAGGGTACGGGTACCGCGTGGCGCGCCGAAGTAGATGCCGCCGGTCAGCTCACGGACGATCAGGATGTCCAGGCCGGCCACGATTTCCGGCTTCAGGCTGGAAGCCTCGGCCAGTTGCGGGTACAGGATCGCCGGGCGCAGGTTGCCGAACAGGCCCAGTTGCGCACGGATTTTCAGCAGGCCGCGCTCAGGGCGGATGTCACGTTCGATGGCATCCCATTTCGGGCCGCCAACGGCACCCAGCAACACGGCGTCGGCCGCGCGGGCACGCTCCAGGGTCTCATCGGCCAGCGGCACGCCGTGCTTGTCGATGGCAGCGCCGCCGATCACGTCGTGGCTCAGCTCGAAGCCCAGGGCGAACTTGTCGCTGGCCAGCTCCAGCACCTTGACCGCTTCGGCCATGATTTCCGGGCCAATACCGTCACCTGGGAGAATCAGAATCTGCTTGCTCATGCGTTCCTCATGTCATCAGTCGGTGCGCCCTGCGGCGCTCCCGGAAAAAGTCTATCGCTCGGTGCTTTTTTTTTCAGAGCTTATCTTTCAAAGCTTATCGTTCAGCCATCAGCACCAATACATCGGTACTGAACGAACCATCGGCCTCAATCTCGAAATATTCGCGTACTTCGTTGCCCATCGACTGCTGCAACGCGCGGATCGCCGCGCGCATCACTTCAGGTGTGCGCATGCGCTCGACCCAGCTGTTGTACTCCAGACGCAGGCGCTGACGAGTGGTACTGCGGGTGTGCAGCCCCGCCTCGCTGACCTGGCGCAACCACTCGCCGGCGGAATAATCGCGCACATGGCTGGTGTCGCGCAGCACTTCGACGCTTTGCAGGTAAGTGTCGAACAGCGGGCTACCCGGTGACAATACGTCGACGAACGCCGCCACACCGCCCGGCTTCAACACCCGGCGCACTTCCCGCAACGCCACGCCGAGATCGCTCCAATGGTGCGCCGAATAACGGCTGAAGACGAAATCGAATTCGCCATCGGCGAACGGCAGGCGCTCGGCGGCACCGTTGACCGTGGACACGTTGCTCAAACCACGATCGACGGCGGCAGCGGTCACCACGTCGAGCATCTGCTGCGACAGGTCGTAGGCCACCACTTCTTTCACCAATGAGGCTACGTGAAAACTCACGTGACCGGCGCCGCAGCCCAGATCCAGGACCCTCGCATCACCCTGCCCGGCCAGCTCGGCCTGTAGCAGCGCGAATTCAGTGCCTTGAGCGTGTACGGCGCTGCTCAGGTAGGCCGAGGCCTGTTCACCGAATTGCTTCTGGACTACTTGGGTGTGTCGGGCGGTGCTGGTCATGGGGACTTCCTTTTTTGGGGTGAGTCTTGGGGTGTCTGGGCGGGCCTCTTCGCTGGCAAGCCAGCTCCTACAGGGGAATGCGTTTCAACTGTAGGAGCTGGCTTGCCAGCGAAGGGGCCCGCCCTGACTACATCAATCTCGGATCAATCAAGCGTCACGAAACAACCAAGGCTGGCTCGCCCGGTGCTTGGCTTCAAACACCGCAATCGCATCGCCGTCCTGCAAGGTCAGGCCGATATCGTCCAGGCCGTTGAGCAGGCAGTGTTTGCGGAAGGCATCGATTTCGAAGCTCAGCACCTTGCCGTCAGGGCGGGTCACGGTCTGGGCTTGCAGATCGACCTGCAATTGATAGCCCGGATTGGCCTCGACCTGCTGGAACAGCTCATCGACTTCGGCATCGCTCAAGATGATCGGCAGCAAGCCGTTCTTGAAGCTGTTGTTGAAGAAGATGTCGGCATAGCTCGGCGCGATGATGCTGCGGAAACCGTACTCTTCCAGCGCCCACGGCGCGTGTTCACGGCTGGAGCCGCAACCGAAGTTCTCGCGGGCCAGCAATACGCTGGCACCTTGGTAACGCTCGGCGTTGAGGACGAAGTCCTTGTTCAGCGGACGCCTGGAGTTGTCCTGATAAGGCTGGCCCACATCCAGGTAACGCCATTCATCGAACAGGTTCGGGCCAAAACCCGTGCGCTTGATCGACTTCAGAAATTGTTTCGGAATGATCTGGTCGGTGTCGACGTTGGCACGATCCAAAGGCGCGACAAGTCCAGTATGTTGGGTAAATGCTCTCATGCTTACTGCGCTCCCTGGATCAATTCACGGACGTCGATGAAACGACCGTTCACCGCGGCGGCCGCGGCCATGGCCGGGCTGACGAGGTGGGTACGACCACCGGCGCCCTGACGGCCTTCGAAGTTACGGTTGGAGGTCGAAGCGCAATGCTCGCCACTTTCCAAACGGTCCGGGTTCATCGCCAGGCACATCGAGCAACCCGGCTCACGCCATTCGAATCCGGCTTCGAGGAAAATCTTGTCCAGACCTTCCGATTCGGCCTGGGCCTTCACCAGACCCGAGCCCGGAACGACGATGGCCTGCTTGATGGTCGAGGCCACTTTGCGGCCCTTGGCGATCACGGCCGCCGCACGCAGGTCTTCGATCCGCGAGTTGGTGCAGGAACCGATGAACACGCGGTCGAGCTGAATGTCGGTGATCGCCTGGTTGGCGGTCAACCCCATGTATTTCAAGGCGCGGACGATGGAGTCGCGCTTGACCAGGTCCATTTCCTTCGCAGGATCCGGCACGTTCTGATCAACAGCCAAGACCATTTCCGGCGAGGTGCCCCAGCTGACTTGTGGCTTGATCTCGGCCGCATCGAGTTCGACAACGGTATCGAAGACGGCGTCGGCATCGGAAACCAGGTCTTTCCAGGCTTCAACAGCCAGGTCCCACTCCGCGCCTTTCGGTGCGAAAGGACGGCCCTTGACGTAAGCCACGGTTTTTTCGTCCGCGGCCACCAGGCCTACGCGAGCGCCGGCCTCGATGGACATGTTGCAGATGGTCATGCGGCCTTCCACGGACAGGTCGCGAATCGCGCTGCCGGCGAACTCGATGGCGTGGCCGTTACCGCCGGCGGTGCCGATCTTGCCGATCACGGCAAGCACGATGTCCTTGGCGGTCACGCCGAACGGCAACTGGCCTTCGACCGCTACCCGCATATTTTTCATTTTCTTGGCGACCAGGCACTGGGTGGCGAGCACATGCTCGACCTCGGAAGTACCGATACCGTGCGCCAACGCGCCGAATGCGCCGTGGGTCGAGGTGTGGGAGTCGCCGCAGACCACGGTCATGCCCGGCAAGGTTGCGCCCTGCTCCGGGCCGATGACGTGGACGATGCCCTGGCGAACGTCGTTCATCTTGAACTCGACGATGCCGTATTCATCGCAGTTGTCATCGAGAGTCTGCACTTGCAGACGCGAGACCTGGTCAACGATGGCGTTGATGCCGCCCTTGCGCTCCGGCGTGGTCGGTACGTTGTGGTCCGGGGTCGCGATGTTGGCATCGATGCGCCATGGCTTGCGCCCGGCCAGACGCAGGCCTTCGAAGGCTTGCGGCGAGGTCACTTCGTGGATGATGTGACGGTCGATGTAAATCAGCGCAGAGCCATCGTCGCGCTGCTTGACCAAATGCGAATCCCAGAGCTTGTCGTAGAGCGTTTTGCCGGCCATCAGACGGTTCCTCATCAGCTTGTTTCTATGCCCCGGGTTTTGAAAGTCTCAATAACCCTTTGGCTTGTGAGGCTGATCCTATGGGGTTACATTAAATAACTCAAATTCATATTTTTTATGCTTTGGATAACCAACTGGAATACAACCATGGACCTGGCCAACCTCAATGCTTTTATTGCCATCGCCGAGACCGGAAGCTTCTCCGGCGCCGGGGAACGGCTGCACCTGACCCAGCCGGCCATCAGCAAACGCATCGCCGGGCTGGAGCAGCAATTGAAGGTGCGGCTGTTCGATCGCCTGGGTCGTGAAGTGGGCCTGACCGAGGCCGGGCGCGCCCTGCTGCCGCGGGCCTACCAGATTCTGAATGTCCTCGATGATACGCGCCGCGCCTTGACCAACCTCACGGGCGAGGTGACCGGCCGTCTGACCCTGGCCACCAGTCACCACATCGGCCTGCACCGCTTGCCGCCTTTATTAAGGGAGTTCACCCGACGTTATCCCGAGGTGGCGCTGGATATCCAGTTTCTCGATTCGGAAGTAGCCTATGAGGAGATCCTCCATGGTCGCGCCGAACTGGCGGTCATCACCCTCGCGCCAGAGCCCCATGCGCTGGTCAAGGCCACCCCGGTGTGGAACGACCCGCTGGATTTCGTGGTCGCCCCGGAGCATTCTCTACTCAACAACGGCAAGGTCAGCCTGGCAGACATCGCCCGGCACCCGGCGGTCTTCCCCGGCGGCAATACCTTTACCCACCACATTGTGCAACGGCTGTTTGAAGCCCAGGGCCTGACGCCAAACATCGCCATGAGCACCAACTATCTGGAAACCATCAAGATGATGGTCTCGATTGGCCTGGCCTGGAGCGTTTTGCCGCGCACCATGCTCGATGACCAGGTAGCACGCATACCTTTGCCGGGCATACAGCTCACTCGCCAGCTAGGCTATATCCTGCACACGGAAAGGACGCTGTCGAATGCTGCGCGGGCCTTCATGGCCTTGCTGGACGCTCAACTCGATCCGCCAGGGACTCAAGGCTAACTTGTGCTACTCCTATAGAGCCGAGAATTCCTGCAACAAACGCCCAAACTCAGCTCAAGGCTTGCCAATGCCGAAATCTGTAGACCGTATTCCGCCGATGCCGCGAATTCAGGCACTTGATCCGAAAAGCTCCGAACAGAGCTGGGAAAGTGCCTCGCAATTACTGGCCGCGCTCAACGGCGCGCGCCTGGGCGCCTGGTATTGGGACATCGAGCGCGGGCAGATCAGTTGGTCCCGGGGCACGCAGGCGCTGTTCGGCTTCGACCCCCGCAAACCATTGCCATCGGATCTGGAATACCTCGACCTGCTGCCTCCGGAAGATCGCGCGAAAACCCTTCGCGCCTTCCACGCGGTCATCGCTGGCGCGCCACTGGAGCAAGCGATGCATCACCGCATCCGCTGGCCCGATGGCAGCCTGCACTGGCTGGAAATCAACGGCAGCCTGTTGCCGGACAAGCACGGCAGGCCACGGATGATCGGCGTGATCCGCGAGATTACCCACCAGCGCCAGCGCGAGCAGGCGTTGAGCAGCTCGGAAAAACGCTTCGCCACCCTGTTTCACCTGTGCCCGAACATGGTCCTGCTGACCCGCCAGGAAGACGGCCTGATTTCCGAAGCCAACCAGCATTTCGAAAGCCTGTTCGGTTGGCCGGTACAAAACGCGATCGGCCGCACCACCCTGGAACTGGGGCTGTGGGTGCATCCCGAGCAACGGGCCGACCTGGTCAAGGCCACCAAGGCCAAAGGCGACCTGGTGAGCATGGAAGTGCAGTTTCGCGCCAGCAATGGCCAGGTCCATGACGGTATCCTCAGTGCGCAAAAAGTCGAGCTCGAAGGCCAGCCCTATCTACTGAGCACGTTCCTGGACACCACCGAACGCAAAGTCGCCGAACATGCCCTCAAGGACAGCCAGGAACGCCTCGACCTGGCCCTGGACTCCGCGCAGCTCGGCACCTGGGACTGGCACATTCCCAGCGGCATGCTCTACGGATCGGCACGGGCCGCCCAACTGCACGGCCTGGACGCCAAACCCTTTCACGAGTCCTTCGACGAGTTTTTCGAAGGCGTGCCCGGCAAAGAACGCGACACCATGCGCGACGCTTACCGCAGCCTGCGTGAAGGCCCGGCCGGCAACTATCAATTGACCTACCGCGTGCAATTGCCTGACGGCAGCTCGCGCTACCTGGAAAGCCGCGCCCGCCTCTACCGCGATGACAACGGCGTGCCGGTGCGCATGGCAGGCACATTGCTCGACATCACCGACCAGGTGGAGCGCGAACAACGGCTGGTGGCCTCCGAAGAGAAATTCGCCACGCTGTTCCAGGTCAGCCCCGACCCGATCTGCGTCACCCACCAGGACAGCGGCCAGTTCATTGAAATCAACTCCAGCTTCACCCAGACCTTCGGCTGGAGCACCGCCGATGTGATCGGCCGCAGCGCCGACGAAATAGGCCTGTGGGACGCTTCAGCGAAAAGCCTGCGACGGATCGAACAAGTGATCCGCGAACAAGGCCTGAACAACGTCGCCATTCTCGTCCAGCACAAGGACGGACAGGTCCTGACTTGCGTGATTTCCAGCCGCCAGATCAGCGTCGGCGACCAGCCCTGCATTGTCACCACGCTGCGCGACATCACCCAGCAACAGCGCTCGGAAGCGGCGCTCAAGGCCAGTGAAGAGAAATTCGCCAAGGCGTTCCACTCCAGCCCCGACGCCATCACCATCACCGAGCGCGACACCGGGCGCTATCTGGAGGTCAACGACGGCTTCTGCCGCCTGACCGGCTACCGCGCCGAAGAAGTGGTGGGCCGCACGGTGTATCAGGTGGGGATTTGGGCTGAAGAAAAACAACGCTCGGCGCTGCTGGCGGAATTGCAGATCAAGGGCCGGGTTCATCACCAGGAAATGCTCGGGCGTAACAAGCGCGGCGAACTGCTCACTGTCGAAGTCTCGGTGGAGCCGATCACACTCAATGAAACCGCCTGCCTGCTGTTGACCGCGCGAGACGTCAGCCTGCTGAAAAACGCCGAAGCGCAGATTCGCCACCTGGCCTACCACGACTCACTGACCAACCTGCCCAATCGGGCATTACTGATGGACCGCCTGAGCCAGCAGATCGCCCTGCTCAAACGCCATAACCTGCGCGGCGCGCTGATGTTCCTCGACCTCGACCATTTCAAGCACATCAACGACTCCCTCGGGCATCCGGTGGGCGATACCGTGCTGAAAATCATCACCGCGCGCCTGGAGGCCAGCGTGCGCATGGAAGACACCGTTGCGCGCCTGGGCGGTGACGAATTCGTGGTACTGCTCAGCGGTCTCGAAGGCTCGCGCAGCGAGGTCAGCGATCAGGTACGCCAACTGGCCGACACCATCCGCGAACTGCTGTCCGAACCGATGTTCCTCGATGGCCAGCGCCTGCAAGTGACACCAAGCATCGGCATTGCGCTGATCCCCGATCACGGTTCGACCCCGACCGACCTGCTCAAGCGCGCCGACATCGCGCTCTATCGCGCCAAGGACTCGGGGCGCAATACCGCGCAGATGTACCACAACACCATGCAAAAGGCCGCGAGCGAACGCCTGCGCATGGAAACCGACTTGCGCCTGGCGCTTTCCCGGGGCGAGTTTCGCGTGCATTACCAACCCCAGGTCGACGCCCGGGGCGACCGCATCGTCGGTGCCGAGGCCCTGGTACGCTGGAATCATCCGGAGCTTGGCCCGCAGTCACCCAACGAGTTCATCAAGGTACTGGAAGACAGCGGACTGATTCTGGAAGTCGGCACCTGGATCCTCGACGAAGCCTGCCAGGCCTTCAAGCAATTGATCGAAAACGGCCTGATAGACCCGCTAAGATTCAGCCTGTGCGTGAACATCAGCCCGCGCCAGTTCCGCCAGAACGACTTCGTCGAGCGCGTCGAAAACAGCCTGAACAGCTATGGCCTGCCCTGCTCCCTGCTGAAGCTGGAAATCACCGAAGGTATCGTGATCCAGAACCTGGAAGACACCATCAGCAAAATGCGCCGCCTGAAAAAACTCGGCGTGAGCTTCGCCATGGACGACTTCGGCACCGGCTATTCCTCGTTGACCTACCTCAAGCGCTTGCCGGTCGACACCCTGAAAATCGACAAGTCGTTCATCCGCGATGCCACCAGCGACCCGAACGACGCCGAGATCATCCGCGCCATCGTCGCCATGGCCCACAGCCTGGACTTGAAAGTGATTGCCGAAGGGGTGGAAACAGCGGAGCAACTGGAGTTCTTGCAGGGGCTGGATTGTCACTTCTACCAAGGGTATTTGCACAGTCAGCCGTTGCCGGTTGAGGAGTTTCAAAAACTGCTGAAGTAGCGTTTTTAGAGGACAAGGCACAAAAAAGTTTCAGGCCGCTTCAGCCACCGGCAGACCCAACAAACGCGAGACGTTATCCAGTTCGGTCTCACGGCGCAGCACGGTGAACAGCTCCACCGCCTCGGGATAATTGCGGGTCAGCATCGCCAGCCATTGCTTCAGGCGCCCCGGCGACTGGCGTGGTGTCATCTGCGCCTTGGCTTGCAGCCAGAAGTCCTGGATCAGTGGCAGCAACTCGGCCCAGGTCATCTCGACCACCTCCTCCCCGGCCCGCGCGGCAGCGATCTGCCGGGCCAGATCCGGACGCGACACCAGGCCACGACCGAGCATGATGTCTTCCACGCCGCTGATCTCGCGGCAGCGACGCCAGTCTTCGACGCTCCAGATATCGCCATTGGCGAACACTGGCACCTTGACCACGTCCTGCACCCGTGGAATCCACTCCCAGTGCGCGGGCGGTTTGTAGCCGTCAACCTTGGTCCGCGCGTGCACCACGATATGTTCCGCACCGCCTTCGGCCAGGGCCGTGGCACACACCAGCGAACCGTCCGGGCTGTCGAAGCCCAGGCGCATCTTGGCGGTGACCGGAATGTGTGCGGGAACGGCGCGGCGGACGTATTCGACGATCTGGTTGAGCAGCTCGGGTTCCTTGAGCAGCACCGCGCCACCACGGGATTTGTTGACGGTCTTGGCCGGGCAGCCGAAGTTCAGGTCGATCACTTCAGAACCCAGCTCGCAAGCCAGCGCGGCATTTTCTGCCAGGCACACAGGATCGGAACCGAGCAGTTGCACACGCAGCGGCACACCGGAGGCCGTCCGGGCACCGTTGAGCAACTCCGGGCCGAACTTGTGGAAATAGGCAGGTGTCAGCAGCTGGTCGTTGACCCGAATGAACTCGGTCACGCACCAGTCAATACCACCCACGCGGGTCAGCACATCGCGCAGGATGTCGTCGACCAACCCCTCCATGGGCGCCAAAGCAATTTGCATGAAAAACACACTCGAGGAAAAACGTGCGGCAGTTTACTGGTTTCAGCAGGACTCTGCAGAACATCGCAGATCCCCTGTAGGAGCGAGCTTGCTCGCGATGGTCGTCAACGTTAACGCGACCAGCCTGACGCCCCGCGGCGGTCTCAGGTTTTTCGCGAGCAAGCTCGCTCCTACATTGGTTAGAGCGATAGCAATGCCGGAGCATAACCCTCGATGAACTCTACCGGCATGCGCTTGGGCTTGCCGCTGGACAGCTCGATACAGACGAAGGTGGTTTGCGCGCGCAGCAAGGTCGAATTGTCGCTGGGTCGCTTCAACTGGAAATGCCGGGTCATTCTCAGGCGCTGATCCCAATCGACAATCCAGGTCGCCAATTGCAACTCATCGCCTTCATAGGCTGCCGCCAGGTAATCGATCTCGTGGCGCACCACTGCCATCGCGCGGTCCAGCCGCCGGTATTCGACCAGGTCCAGGCCAAGGCGTTGGGAGTGGCGCCAGGCACAGCGTTCGAGCCAGGTCACGTAGACCGCGTTGTTCGCGTGCCCCAACCCGTCAATGTCCTCGGCGTCCACTTGCAGATCAATGATAAATGGCGTTTCCCGATCCCAGCCCATGCCCGACTCCCTGGTCAGATAATTTCGACCAGGGCAGTGTAACGGATGCTCAAGCGGATTGGCGCGATTGCAGACGGCGACCGGCCAGCAGTGATAACACGCCATCAATCACCCGAGGGTCAGCCAGCACCCGCTGATGCCCACCTTCTTGCAGGCGCAGCAAACGGCTGTCGAACCACGCTTCGTGAATCAGCTGGGATTCCTTCACAGAGACAAGATTGTCGTCTTCGGCGTGGACAATCAGTCCGGGCATGTCGAGTTGATAGTGTGCGACATCCAGCGTCGCGGCGCGCATGCCGACGTCTTGCTCGACCTGGCGAATGAACGCCGAACGGGCTTTTGGTGGCAGTCCGACGTAGCGGGCGAACCCACGCAACACACCAAGAATCCGCGCCGGGGCAGCGATGCTGACCAGGGTTTCCGTGCGCAGGCCCAACTGCACCGCTAGCATCGCACTGGCGCCCCCCATGGAGTGGCCGATGACCGCTTGCAGTGGCGGCAGTTCGGCGGCGGCTTCGAGCATGGCACGAGCAAAGAGCACCACATTCGCCTCGCTGCCCGGCGAGCGGCCGTGAGCCGGACCATCCAGCGCGACCACGGAGTAACCGGCATCGACCAACGCCGTGATCAGGCTGGCAAACTGCGTTGGCCGCCCTTCCCAACCGTGCATCAGCAACACGGCCGGGCCTTGCCCCCAACGCAACGCCGAGAGGCCGAAACGCAAGGTGATCCGCTCGGACCTCGCCAGCAGCGGCAGCTCCCAGTCACGGGGCGGCAGATCCCGCGGTGTCATGAAGGCCAGTCGCATTTTGCTAGCGACCAGTTTCGGGGCAAACCAGCCCAAGGTGCCATTAACGCCACGAACCCACTTTAACGCGCTCATCGCATTCTCCTCAGGCCGCAGCCTTCAGGTCAACGCACTGCCGATTTGGCGGCGCGCAGTAATCGATCGGACAACTCTCCTGGCCCCAGCGCCCGCGCCAGAGCCAGCCCACCCACCATCAAGGCCATATCGGCCAGGGCTTTTTCGGTTTCTTCAGGACTGGCCGCCAACTGCGCGACCATCATTTCGACGTGTTCATTCAATGCAATACGAAACGCTTCCGGCAGCCGCCCCAGTTCACCGACCGATGCCGGGATCGGGCACGCCGATTCGGAGGAATCACGGTGCTTGCGCGACAGGTAAAACGCTGCCACCAGAGTGCGGCGCTCTTCGCCGGTCAACTCCGCGTCCATGTCGGCAATCAGGTCGCGGCGGTGACCGAGCAATTGCTTGAACGCCTCCAGCATCATCGCGTCCTTGCTTTCGAAGTGTGCGTAGAAGCCGCCGACCGTCAGGCCCGCTGCGCCCATCACTTCGCCCACGCTTGGCTCGGCCGGGCCGCGCTGAATCAGCGCTGCGCTGGCAGCCTTGAGGATGCGTTCGCGGGTTTGAGCTTTTTTATCGTTCATCGTTGCCTCCGAATATTACGATTGAAATATTATTCTCATAATAAATTTTAGCAAGTCATGGGTGTGACCGCTGGTCTGAAGAACAGTTTTTTGGAAAATGGAGGAATTTGGCCAAACGCCAGACAAACAAAAGGGCCATTCAATAATTGAATGACCCTTATAAATCCCGCAGAGCGGGTAATCGTGGCGTCCCCTAGGGGACTCGAACCCCTGTTACCGCCGTGAAAGGGCGGTGTCCTAGGCCACTAGACGAAGGGGACACAAACCCTTCTATACAACTGATCAGTGCTGAGAGCTGATCGATTCAAGGCCGGTGTGGCCAGACCTTGAACTGTAAAATTGGTGGAGCTAAGCGGGATCGAACCGCTGACCTCCTGCATGCCATGCAGGCGCTCTCCCAGCTGAGCTATAGCCCCGGATTTTTCGCCTCGCGGCGGAGCGACATCTTGCAACATCGCTTCTGTAAAACTGGCGTCCCCTAGGGGACTCGAACCCCTGTTACCGCCGTGAAAGGGCGGTGTCCTAGGCCACTAGACGAAGGGGACGCAAACCCTTCTATACAACAGATCAACGCTGAGTGTTGATCGCTTCAAGGCCGGTGTGGCCAGACCTTGAAGTGTAAATTGGTGGAGCTAGACGGGATCGAACCGTCGACCTCTTGCATGCCATGCAAGCGCTCTCCCAGCTGAGCTATAGCCCCTCATCGTTGATGTCATCGCTGAGGACGGGGCGAATCTTAAGGGTGTATCGAAAGCCTGTCAAACTTATTTTTCAAAAAATTTAAAATTTTTTGCCGACATAACAATCACTTACCGCCCTCCCCCGGAAAATCCGGGAGGTTTGCAACCAACGCAGACCTGTAGGAGCTGGCGCAGCCTGCGATCTTTTGGCTTTGCTTTTTGAAAACAAGATTAAAAGATCGCAGCCTTCGGCAGCTCCTACAGTAGACCGCAAGCGCTTAAGCGATAGCGCCCAACAGCTTTTCCCACTCTTTGTTTTCTTTCTTCGACACACCGCCCAGCAGGTCGATCGCTTGGCGCAGACGGAAACGGGTCAGGTCCGGCCCGAGGATTTCCATCGCATCGAGCACCGACACCGAACTGGCCTGGCCGGTGATCGCAGCGAACATCAGCGGCATGGCATCACGCAGCTTCAGCTCCAGGGATTCGACCACCGCCTGAATGGTTGCGGTGATGCTGTCCTTCTCCCACTGACGCAGGCTTTCGAGCTTCCACAGGATCAACTGCATCAACTGGCGGACCTGATCGCCCGACAGCTTCTTGGATTCGAACAGCTTGGCATCGGGGTTCACGCCACCGGCAAAGAAGAACCCGGCCAGCGGTGCCACCTGGCTGAAGGTTTCGACACGGCCCTGCACGTGCGGTGCGATCTTCATCATGTAATCGGAATTGAACGCCCACTTCTGCACGCGCGCAGCGAACTCTTCCACCGGCAGGTCACGCAGCCACTGACCGTTGAGCCAGGACAGTTTCTCGATGTCGAAGATCGGCCCGCCAAGGGACACGCGCTTCAGATCGAAGTTGTCGACCATTTCCTGCAACGAGAACTTCTCGCGCTCGTCCGGCATCGACCAGCCCATGCGGCCCAGGTAGTTGAGCATCGCTTCGGGCATGAAGCCCATGCGCTCGTAGAACGTCACCGAAGTCGGGTTCTTGCGCTTGGACAGCTTGCTCTTGTCCGGGTTACGCAGCAGCGGCATGTAGCACAGCTCCGGTTGTTCCCAGCCGAAGTACTCGTAAAGCAGGATCAGCTTCGGTGCCGATGGCAGCCACTCTTCGCCGCGCAAGACATGGGTGATGCCCATCAGGTGATCGTCGACCACGTTGGCCAGGAAGTACGTCGGCAGGCCGTCGGTCTTCATCAGGACTTGCATGTCCATGCGGTCCCACGGGATTTCAACGTCACCGCGCAGCATGTCCGGCACCACGCAGACGCCTTCGCTCGGCACCTTCATGCGGATAACGTGGGGCTCACCAGCGGCCAGGCGACGGGCGACTTCTTCCTTGGACAGCAGCAGCGCGCGGCCGTCATAGCGCGGGGTTTCGCCACGGGCCATCTGCTCGGCGCGCATCTGGTCCAGTTCTTCGGCGGTGCAGAAGCACGGGAACGCATGACCCAGGTCGACCAGTTGCTGGCAATACTTCTGATAAATATCGCCGCGCTCGCTTTGACGGTATGGACCGTGCGGGCCGCCGACGTCAGGGCCTTCGCTCCATTCGATGCCGAGCCAGCGCAAGGCGTCGAAAATCTGCTGTTCGGACTCGCGGGTCGAACGCAGTTGGTCGGTGTCTTCGATCCGCAGGATGAACTCACCGCCGTGCTGCTTGGCAAAGCAGTAGTTGAACAAGGCGATGTAAGCGGTACCTACGTGGGGATCCCCGGTAGGCGATGGCGCGATGCGAGTGCGGACGGTGGTCATGGCATGTCTCGAAAAGAAAAAAAGCAAAGTTCAAACAAGGCGCGAATGGTAACAGGCGACACCCGCCCGGCTCCAGCGAACAGGGCATTTAAGCCAAGGTTGCGGCTGTAACGCCCGTATGCCGCGAATATCGGCCGACGGCATTTACCGTTTATCGGCTGTATGCCAGATTCACCTGCTGATAACTTCCCTTACAATTTCTCGACTACAGTTTTCCCCATGCCTGCCCAACTCAAGCGTCGCCTGTCCTTTTTCCTGCTGATCATCCTGTTGATTGCCGGGGGCCTGTTTGCCCACTGGTTTTTAAAGGGGCGCTTTTATGAAAGCACCGACAACGCTTATGTCCAGGGCGAGATCACCCGTGTGTCGAGCCAATTGGGCGCGCGTATCGATCAGGTGCTGGTGCAGGACAACCAGCATGTCGAGAAAGGCCAGTTGCTGGTCAAACTCGAAGGCGACGACTTCCGCCTCGCTGTCGACCGCGCCAATGCCGCCCTGGCCACCCGCCAGGCCGAGCGCCTGCAAGCCCAGAGCAAACTGACCCAGCAGGCCAGCCTGATTGCCGCCAGCGAAGCGCAAGTCGCGTCCAGCCAGGTCAGCCTGGGCCGTTCGCAGATCGACCTGACCCGCGCCGAGACCTTGCGCAAACCCGGTTATGTCTCGGAAGAACGGGTGACCACCCTCTCCGCCGAATCCCACATTGCCCGCTCGCAAGTGGCCAAGGCCCAGGCCGACGCGCAAAGTCAGCGCCAGCAGGTCAATGCACTGACCGCCGAGATCAAACGCCTCGACGCGCAGATCGCCAACGCCAGGACCGACCTCGCCCAGGCAGAACTGAACCTGACCCGCAGCGAAATCCACGCACCTATCAGCGGCCTGATCGGCCAGCGTGCAGCCCGCGAAGGCCAATACGTGCAGGCCGGCGCTTACCTGTTATCGATCGTGCCGGATGAAGACATCTGGATTCAGGCCAATTTCAAGGAAACCCAGATCGGCCACATGCAGCCCGGCCAGAAAGCCGAGCTGACCTTCGACGCCTACAGCGACACCCCTATCGAAGCCCGGGTCGACAGCCTGTTCGCCGCCTCGGGTGCGCAGTTCAGCCTGTTGCCGCCGGACAATGCCACGGGCAACTTCACCAAGGTCGTACAACGGATTCCGGTAAAACTGACCTTCGCCGCGGACAACCCGTTGCGCGGCAAGATTCGTCCGGGCATGTCAGTGACCGCCAAGGTGAACATCAAGGACGCGCCTGAAGATGTCACCACCAAAGTGAGCAGCAAAGACGCCGCTGACAATGGCCGGTGATCAACTGATCCGCCCGATCGGCGAACCGACCCGGCGGGACTGGATTGCGGTGATGAGCGTGATGCTCGGTGCGTTCATGGCGGTGCTGGACATCCAGATCACCAACTCCTCGCTCAAGGATATTCAGGGCGCGCTGTCGGCGACCCTGGAAGAAGGTTCGTGGATCTCCACCTCGTACCTGGTGGCGGAAATCATCATGATCCCGCTCACCGCCTGGCTGGTGCAGTTGCTGTCGGCGCGACGGCTTGCCGTGTGGGTGTCCCTCGGGTTTCTAGCGGCCTCCCTGCTCTGCTCCATGGCCTGGAGCCTGGAAAGCATGATCATGTTTCGCGCCTTGCAGGGCTTTACCGGCGGCGCGCTGATCCCGCTGGCATTCACCCTGACCCTGATCAAACTCCCGGAACACCACCGCGCCAAGGGCATGGCCATGTTCGCCATGACCGCCACCTTCGCCCCCTCCATCGGCCCGACCCTCGGCGGCTGGCTGACGGAAAACTGGGGCTGGGAATACATCTTCTACATCAACGTCCCGCCCGGCCTGATCATGATCGCCGGCCTGATGTACGGCCTGGAGAAGAAAGAAGCGCACTGGGAGTTGCTGAAAAGCACCGACTACGCCGGCATTCTCACTCTCGGCGTCGGGCTTGGTTGTTTGCAGGTTTTTCTGGAGGAAGGCCATCGCAAGGACTGGCTGGAGTCGAACCTGATCGTGACCCTGGGCAGCATCGCGCTGGTCAGCCTGATCACCTTTGTGATCGTGCAGTTTTCCAAACCCAATCCGCTGATCAATCTCGGCATCCTCGGCAACCGCAACTTCGGGCTATCCAGTATTTCCAGCGTCGGAATGGGGGTCGGGTTGTACGGCTCGATCTATCTGCTGCCGCTGTACCTGGCGCAGATCCAGAACTACAACGCCCTGCAGATCGGTGAAGTGATCATGTGGATGGGCGTACCGCAGCTGTTTCTGATTCCACTGGTGCCCAAGCTGATGAAGTTCGTCTCGCCAAAATGGCTGTGCACATTGGGATTCGGGTTATTCGGCCTGGCGAGCTTCTCTTCGGGCGTGCTGAACCCTGACTTTGCCGGGCCACAGTTCAATCAGATCCAGATCATCCGCGCCCTGGGCCAACCGCTGATCATGGTCACCATCTCGCTGATCGCGACCGCCTACATCCTGCCCCAGGATGCGGGATCGGCGTCGAGCCTGTTCAACATCCTGCGCAACCTCGGCGGCGCCATCGGCATCGCCCTGCTCGCCACGCTACTGGATGCGCGGACCAAGGTTTACTTTGACTACCTGCGTGAATCCATCGTGCCGAGCAATCCGCAGGTGGCCGAGCGCATTACCTCGTTGACCGACCGACTGGGCAGTGAAACGGCGGCACTGGGCAAACTCAGCGAGATCGCGCATCAACAGGCGTCGATCATGGCCTATAACGATGCGTTTCATTTTGTCGGGATTGCGCTGGGGATCAGCATGGTGGCGGTGTTGCTGACCAGGAAGCTGCCGGAGGGGTTGAAGGCTGGCGAAGCGCACTGACCAGGTTCTGCGGCGATTGTCAGGACGCCTTCGCGGGCAAGCCCGCTCCTACGGTTTTGCGTGCACCCGAGAGCCCTGTAGGAGCCGGCTTGCCGGCGAAGGCGTTTTTGAAACTTGTAGTGCGCTTTCGGCCGTCTTCGCTGGCAAGCCAGCTCCTACAAAAACGCGTACACACCGTCATTTTTTGTGTCCACACATTCCCCGTAGGAGCCGGCTGGCCGGCGAAGGCGGTAGTCCTGTCACATCCGGCCCCAAACCTGTACGACGTAAATTCATCTGCGCACTAGCCTTACCCTTTCCGATCGATAAAGGAGGGCAACGGATTGCTCACTCGTCTACACGCCAGCCACCTGCGCACAGGGCGCCACTCTCAATCCGGGCAGATCTACCTGCTCACCACAGTCACCCATCTGCGTGAACCGCTCTTCAGTGACTGGCGTGTGGGGCGTTTGGTGGTGGATCAATTTCGTCAGGCCCAGATAGACGAACGGGCCAACTCCCTTGCCTGGGTAGTGATGCCCGACCACTTTCACTGGTTGCTCGAACTCAGGAACAGCACGTTGCCAGGGTTGATGCTCGCCACCAAGTCCCGCAGTGCGAGAGCAGTGAATGCCTGTCTGGCACGCAAGGGGCAGCTGTGGCAGAAAGGTTTCCATGACCGAGCGATTCGTCGCGAAGAAGATTTGCAGGCGGTAGCCCGCTACATCGTTGCCAATCCATTACGCGCAGGGTTGGTCAAACGGGTGCATGACTACTCACTGTGGGATGCCATCTGGCTGTAGGAGCCGGCTTGCCGGCGAAGGCGTTTTTGAAACTTGCAGTGCGCTTTCGGCCGTCTTCGCTGGCAAGCCAGCTCCTACAAAAACGCGTACACACCGTCATTTTTTGTGTCCACACATTCCCTGTAGGAGCTGGCTTGCCAGCGAAGAGGCCCGCACAGTCAGCGCTATTCTCAAACCGTCAGCAACCGCTCGCGTAACTTGCCAATCTCATCGCGCATCTGCGCCGCTGCTTCAAACTCCAGATCACGCGCCAACGCATACATCTTCTCTTCCAGGGCCTTGATACGCTTGGCAATCTCGCCCGGCGAGCGCAATTCCGCTTCGTATTTGGCGTTCTCTTCGGCGGCCTTGGCCATGCCTTTGCGCTTCTTGCTGCGCGAACCGGGTACGGTGGCGCCTTCCATGATGTCGGCAACGTCCTTGAACACGCCTTTTGGCGTGATGCCATTGGCCAGGTTGAAGGCGATCTGCTTGTCGCGACGACGCTCGGTTTCACCGATCGCCCGTTCCATGGAGCCGGTAATGCGGTCGGCATAGAGAATCGCCCGGCCATTGAGGTTACGTGCCGCGCGCCCAATGGTCTGGATCAGTGAGCGCTCGGAGCGCAGGAAGCCTTCCTTGTCGGCATCGAGGATCGCTACCAGCGAGACTTCCGGCATGTCCAGGCCTTCACGCAACAGGTTGATGCCCACCAGCACATCGAAGGTGCCGAGGCGCAGGTCGCGGATGATCTCGACCCGCTCCACGGTGTCGATGTCCGAGTGCAGATAACGCACGCGCACGCCGTGGTCGGCCAGATAGTCGGTCAAGTCTTCGGCCATGCGCTTGGTCAGCGTGGTGACCAGCACCCGCTCCTCGACAGCGACACGCTTGGAGATTTCCGAGAGCAAGTCATCGACCTGGGTCAGTGCCGGGCGGATCTCGATTTGCGGGTCCACCAGCCCGGTCGGACGCACCACCATGTCAATGACGCGCCCTGCGTGTTCTGCTTCGTAGTTGCCCGGGGTCGCCGAGACGAAAATCGTCTGTGGGCTGATGCTTTCCCACTCATCGAAACGCATCGGCCGGTTGTCCAGGGCCGAAGGCAGGCGGAAACCGTATTCGACCAGGGTTTCCTTGCGCGAGCGGTCGCCCTTGTACATGGCGCCAACCTGCGGAACGCTGACGTGGGACTCGTCGATCACCAGCAAGGCATCGGCCGGCAGGTAATCGTAAAGGGTTGGTGGCGCCGCGCCGGCTTCACGACCGGACAGATAGCGCGAGTAGTTTTCGATGCCGTTGCAGTAACCCAGTTCGAGAATCATCTCCAGGTCGAAACGGGTGCGCTGCTCCAGGCGCTGGGCTTCCACCAGTTTGTTGTTGGAGCGCAAGTATTCCAGGCGCTCCTGCAACTCGACCTTGATCCCTTCGACCGCGCCCATCAGGGTTTCCCGTGGCGTCACGTAGTGGCTCTTCGGGTAGAAGGTGAAACGCGGCAGTTTGCGAATGACTTCGCCGGTCAGCGGATCGAACGCCGACAGGCTTTCCACTTCATCGTCGAACAGCTCGATGCGGATCGCCTCGAAATCGGATTCCGCCGGGTGGATATCGATCACATCGCCACGCACGCGGAAGGTCGCGCGGGCAAAATCCATGTCGTTGCGGGTGTATTGCAGGTCCGCCAGGCGTCGCAGCAATTCACGCTGATCGAGCCGGTCGCCGCGATCCACGTGCAACACCATTTTCAAATAGGTTTCCGGGCTGCCCAGGCCGTAGATGCAGGACACCGTGGTGACGATGATCGCGTCCTTGCGCTCAAGCAATGCCTTGGTCGCCGACAAACGCATCTGTTCGATGTGGTCGTTGATCGAGGCGTCTTTCTCGATGAAGGTGTCCGACGACGGCACATAGGCTTCGGGCTGGTAGTAGTCGTAGTAGGAAACGAAATACTCCACCGCGTTGTTCGGGAAGAACGCCTTGAACTCACCGTACAACTGCGCCGCCAGGGTCTTGTTCGGCGCCAGCACCAGAGTTGGGCGCTGCACCTGGGCGATCACATTGGCGATGCTGAAGGTCTTGCCCGAGCCGGTCACACCGAGCAGCGTCTGGTGCGCCAGCCCGGCCTCGATACCCTCGACCATCAGGCGGATGGCTTCCGGCTGATCGCCGGCGGGCTCGAAACGGGTGACTAGCTGGAATTCAGACATGAAATACCTCTGGATCACTCTTGCCGGCAAAACCGGCACGAACGAGAAAGACCGCAAACGACCGATGTCGCCCGAGAAAAAAACTGGATTGTGCTCAATGTGGAGCCGATTGCCAGCGCTTTCAAGGCAAACGTCCTACATCCGGTAAAGTCTCCGACACGACCAATCGACTAACGGTCGAAAAATAATCGGAAAAACTTACCCGAAAAGCTGAATCGCCTGTCGCCAGCACTCGTCGATGGCCTCTATACTAGCTCCCCGTTTGTGCACCGCTCTAGTGCATTCGGCTGGAGCGCGACACGTCCCTCCACTCTCCATTCAGAGCCGCCGCAATAATGAGCCTGTTCTCCGCTGTCGAAATGGCACCACGCGATCCAATCCTGGGCCTCAACGAAGCATTCAACGCCGATACCCGTACCAACAAGGTCAACCTGGGGGTCGGTGTTTACTGCAACGAGGAGGGGCGAATTCCACTCCTGCGCGCCGTTGTCGAAGCCGAAACCATTCGCGCCGCTCAACACGTTTCCCGTGGCTACCTGCCAATCGACGGCATCGCTGCCTACGACCAGGCCGTGCAGAAATTGCTGTTCGGCAATGACTCGCCGCTGATCGCCGCTGGCCGCGTCATCACCACCCAGGCCGTCGGCGGTACTGGCGCTCTGAAAATCGGTGCCGACTTCCTCAAGCAACTGCTGCCGAACGCCGTTGTGGCCATCAGCGACCCGAGCTGGGAAAACCACCGCGCGCTGTTCGAAACCGCCGGTTTCCCGGTGCAGAACTACCGCTACTACGACGCCGCGACCCACGATGTGAATCGTACCGGCATGCTGGAAGACCTGAACGCGCTGCCAAACGGCTCGATCATTGTGCTGCACGCCTGCTGCCACAACCCGACTGGCGTGGACCTGAGCCCGGCCGACTGGAAAAACGTCCTGGAAGTCGTTAAAGCCAAAGGCCACGTGCCATTCCTCGACATGGCGTATCAAGGTTTCGGCGATGGCATCGACGAAGACGCCGCTGCCGTGCGTCTGTTCGCCGAGTCGGGCCTGACCTTCTTCGCCTCCAGCTCGTTCTCCAAGTCGTTCTCGCTGTACGGTGAGCGCGTGGGTGCCCTGTCGATCGTCAGCGAATCGAAAGAAGAAAGCGCGCGCGTGCTGTCGCAAGTCAAACGCGTGATCCGCACCAACTACTCCAACCCACCGACCCACGGTGCCAGCGTCGTCGCTGCGGTGCTGAACAGCCCGGAACTGCGCGCCCAGTGGGAAGCCGAACTGGCCGAGATGCGCCTGCGCATTCGTGGCATGCGCACCCAGATGGTCGATCTGCTGGCACAAAAAGCGCCTCAGCGCGATTTCAGCTTCGTCGGTCGTCAGTGCGGCATGTTCTCGTACTCCGGCTTGAGCGTTGAGCAGGTTCACCGCTTGCGCAACGAGTTCGGCATCTACGCCCTGGACACCGGCCGCATCTGCGTGGCCGCGCTGAACCAGAGCAACATCAAGGCCGTTACGGATGCCATCGTTCAGGTGATCTGAATCGCGTCGTGACACGAAAAACGGGAAGCCATGGGGCTTCCCGTTTTTTATTTGTCGCAGATAAATCTCAAAGCCTTGTCCCACCCCTCTAAACTGCACACATCTACCCTGTAGGAGCCGGCTTGCCGGCGATGGCGGTCGATCCACCAACATCAATGTTGACCGTTATGGCCTCTTCGCTGGCAAGCCAGCTCCTACAGGTTGTCTTCACCCAGATGTTTCGAGAACCCACATGAAAAACGATGACCTTCGCGCCGACCGCGATGACCTGGATGACCTGGATCACTTCATCCCCCGCCCCCCGACAAAGCGCGGCAACAACCTGGTGATGCAAGTGGCCGCCGGTGTGTTTCTCGGCGGCTTGGCCCTGTGGCTGGTGCAAATGGGGGCCACGGCGCTCTACGCCAAACTGATGCTTGGCACGATTACCTTCGGCGGTTAAGCCAGTTCGGTCGCACGCTGGCTGGCAGCGTCGTCGTAGGCGACATACAGCGATTCCGCGACCTGGCTCTTGATCGTTTTAGTGCTTTCCAGCCCCAGGACAAAACCTTCGGCCTTGCCGCCAGCGCGGTTCAATGCTTCAGCGGTGCCGGCCTGAGTGATGGCGTCGAACAACTTTTCGGCGTGGGGGCCGACACCTTTGGGCAGGCTGATCTGAGAGATGCTCATGGGTGCACCCCGTGGTGTCGAGGTGTGAGGGTCAAATGATTCATGGCGCGTACCTTTTCGGCGAATGGCCGGCAGCGCGTGTCACCACTTCCGGGCGGCCATGGTAGACCTCTGGGGCGATCCTGGTAACCGCCAATCGCCGCTAAACCACCGCCCGTCCCGATGATTCGCTCCAATTGTCATTCGATGCTTGACTTCCCTTTTTGAATCAGTAAGATACGCGCCATTCCGCGATAGCTCAGTTGGTAGAGCAAGTGACTGTTAATCACTGGGTCCCTGGTTCGAGTCCAGGTCGTGGAGCCAGACAAGGTTCCAGAGAAGGCTTTCAAAATCTCTGAAACCCCCGAAAAACCCGCCTTCTGGCGGGTTTTTTCGTTTTGGCGTTCTGTCGTGCGGCCAAGCCCACAGACCGCGCCTACAAGCTTTTCGACGGCGACGGACTTTACCTTCTAGTCCAACCCAATGGCCGCAAAGGGCAGATTGAGTTTGGGGAGCAACCCTGCAGTCAGAATTGCAGGGCGAGTAGGCTTTTTAGCCTCGACTTGGGACCGGCGAATGGGAGTCCCCTTTTCTGCTCAAAATACGAGGCGACGGCCGGCATCCACAATGGACATGGGGTTTACCGATATACAGGATGACGACGGCACAGCGCCACCACCTGTTCGCGCACATGATGTGCAACCTGCTCGCTGCCGCCGGACTCCAGTGCGTCCAGCACGTCACAGAGCCAGCCTGCCAGTTGCTCGCACTCAGGCACTCCGAACCCGCGGGTGGTCACGGCCGTGGCACTCGTGCAGGGTCAGGGTGTCGACAGCGGCGACCTCTTCAATACGGGCTTGCATCAGTTGGCGGCTCCTTTACGGGTGACAGGCTCGGCAGCAGGATTGACGACCGGCTCGCGACGCGGCAAACGGCCGTTGAGTACGGCGTACGCCGCCAGACCAATCAGCAGCCCCCAGAACGCCCCGCCGATCCCGAACAACGTGATGTTGGCGGCGGCTGCCAGGAAGGTAATCAGCGAGGCTTCGCGGGATTTGGCATCGGCCATGGCACTGGCCAGGCTGCCGCCGATAGTGCCCAGCAGGGCGAGCCCGGCCAGAGTAGTGATGAAGGCTGCCGGAAAGGCCATGAACAGCGCAGCAAGGGTCACGCCGAAGACCCCGACGAGGATGTAGAAGACGCCCGCAGCAATGCCGGCGATCCAGCGCTTGGAGGGCTCTTCGTGGGCTTCCTTGCCGGTGCAGATGGCTGCTGTAATCGCCGCGATGTTGAACGCGTGGGAACCAAAGGGCGCCATGAGCAAGGAACCTAGCCCGGTGATGGTCACGATCGGATTGGCACTGGTGCTGAACCCATCGTTGCGCAGCACCAGCATGCCAGGCATGTACTGACCGGTCAGGGTGATCAGAAACAGCGGCAGCGCGACACTGAGCAAGGCATTGAGCGAGAACTCAGGCAGGGTGAACACTGGTGCCGCGAGTTGCAGCTCCAGCCCCGACAAATCGACACGTCCCTGAATCAGCAGGAAGGCCAGCCCCAGTGCCAGAATGCCCACCACCGCGTAGCGTGCGGTAAAGCGTTTGAGCACGATGTAGGCAACAATCAGCAACCCGACCAGCATCGGGTCAAGGCTCATGCCGCCAAAAGCACCGACGCCGAACTGCAGCAGGATACCGGCCAGCAACCCTGCGGCCACACCCGGCGGGATCAGTCGGATGACTTTTTCGAAATAGCCGGACAAGCCCAGCAGCACGAAGGCAGCGGCCGAGATCATGTAGGCGCCCACCGCCTCGGCATAGGGTGTGGTGGCCAGGGCGACGACCAGGAATGCCGCCGCAGGTGTCGACCAGGCGGTGATGATCGGTGCGCGGGAAACCCAGCTGAGGAACAGCCCGGTAACGCCCACGCCAATCGACACGGACCACACCCACGAAGCCGTCAACTCAGGGCTCAGCCCGGCTACCTTGGCTGCCTGGAAGACCAGAATGAAGGTGCCGCCATAGTTGACAAGGACCGAGATCAGACCGGCGACAATCGGAGGGATGAGATCGCTGGGGCGAACAGGTGACCTGGATGCTGAAGAAGGCATGGTTTTACTTTGCTCCTTGCAAAGCGAGGTGCTTGGCCTCGACTGGAAAGTGATTTATAGCGCTGAAATGGCCTGTTTTACCCACACACTTTTGCGCATAAAACCAGACCACTTGTCGGACCTGCGGCGGTCCTTGCCTAGCCATGCACGCGGGCGAAGTCCTTCATGAAATCGGTCAATGCCTCGACCGCAAGCCGCGTGACCGCGTTATAGATGCTGGCCCTGACGCCACCAACCGAGGCATGGCCCTTGAGGCCTTTGAATCCGGACTGATCGGCCAGGCGCAAGAAGTCCTTTTCAACTGCGGTATCGGCGAGCACGAACGGCACGTTGTTGATCGAGCGAAACGGCGCTTGCACACTGTTGCGATAGAACCCGTCGCTGTCGTCAATCGTGCGATACAGCAGTTCGGCCTTGGCCTGGTTGGTCTGGTGGATCTTCTCGATACCACCGCAGCGTTGAATCCACTTGAGTGTCAAACCGGTGAGGTACCAGGGGAAGGTTGCCGGCGTATTGAGCATCGATTCCGCGTTGGCGATGTGCGCGTAATTGAGAATGTCGGGGGTGACCTCCAGTGCGGCATCGAGTAGCGCGGCGTCAATGATCACGATGGTAAGGCCCGCCGACCCCATGTTCTTTTGCGCGGCGGCATAGATAAGGCCGTGTTTGGCCACATCCATGGGTTTGGAGAGCAGGCTTGAGCAGGCGTCGCAGACCAGAGGAACCGACACGCATGGCGCGCCGGCGAATTGCACACCATGCACCGTTTCGTTCTCCGTGTAGTGCAGGTAGGCGGCGTTCGGGTTGAGGTTCCAGTCCGTCACGGCGGGGATGCGATCAAAGCCAGAAGCCTTGCTGCTGGCGGCGATACGAACGTCGCAATAGCGCTGAGCAGCCTGGATGGCCTTGCCCGACCAGAGCCCGGTATGCAAATAGTCCGCAGTCCCTTTGTCGCCCAACAGGTTCATCGGCACTTGGGCAAACTGCAACGAGGCGCCGCCCTGTACGAACAGCACCTTGTACTGGCTGGGCACCTGCAGAATCGCCCGCAGGTCCTGTTCGGCCTGATAGGCAAGTTCCATGAACACCTCTGAGCGATGGCTGATTTCCATCACTGACATGCCGGTACCAGCGAAGTCGAAAAACTCTTCGTGCGCTTGCCGAAGCACTTCAAGCGGCAGCGCGGTTGGCCCTGCGCTGAAGTTGTGTGACCTTGCCATACCTTAATCCCGCCCTTTTCAAAGTTGCCCACCAAGCGATAGATCGCCGAGCACAAAGGCAATAGCGACGGACAGAGTCTACGGATAGACTGGCCTGCCTTTGCAGGCCAATTTATTCATATAGGGCAGACCGCATGGCGAAAACCTTCGAGCTCGAAACGCTGAAGATGCGACTCAACGATGCCGAGTTTCAGCTGCTGGATCTGCACCAGCGGATTCAGCGAGCCCTGCGTGCACTGATCCTCGATGGTGCCCTTGACTCTGGCCTGAAGCTGCCGGCGACCCGGGCCCTGGCCAAGACGCTCGGCGTTGCCCGCGACACGGTCGAGAACGCCTATGTGCAATTGCACCGTGATGGCTTCATCGTGCGGCGCGAGGGCTCGGGCAGCTATGTATCCGAGACGGTTGGCACCGAATTGCGCGGGGCTGCGCGCCGGCGCATGAAATTGCAAGACACCAAACGCAGCGAGGCGGCGCCAGGATCGGGCTTGAGCCGGCGCGGCCGGATGATTTTCGACAGTGGTGGAGTTACCGATCAACAGGTGATCAAGGCCTTTGCCACAGGTCTGCCGGAAACCCGCACCTTCCCCACCGATGTCTGGGAACGCCTGCAGCGCCAGGTCATGAAGGACTATCGGGGCAATGTCCTGCTGCATGGCGACCCGCAAGGCGCCGAGCCTCTGCGCAAGGCGATCGCCACTTACTTGAACCTCGAACGCGGGGCCAAATGCTCCCCCGACCAGATCCTGGTGTTGAGCAGTACTCGCCAAGCCCTGTTCCTGTGTGCCCAGTTGCTAGTGGACGCCGGCAAACCGATCCTGCTGGAAAACCCGGGCTACTACGGCGCCAAGAAGGCCTTTGAAACGGCTGAGACCAAGGTCGTGCCCATTGACGTCGATGCACTGGGCATACGCACGGACCTGCTGCAGGCAGACCGCAGCGGCGCCAATTGCGTTTATGTCACGCCTTCTCATCAATATCCCACCGGGGCGACCTTACCGCTGGAACGCCGACTCGAGCTGATCAGCTGGGCGACCGAGCATGGCAAGTGGATCATCGAGGACGACTACGACAGCGAGTTCCACTACGACGGGCTGCCGACCGCGTGCGTGCAGGGCCTGGACAAATACCAGCGCACGATCTACCTCGGTACCTTCAGCAAGACGCTCTATCCGGGGTTGCGGATGGGCTACATGGTGCTGCCTTTCGAACTGGTCAAAGCCTTCACCTACGCGCGCAGCATCATGGACGGCCACACGCCACAGATCCTTCAACTGACCCTGGCGCGCTTCATGGAAGACGGCCACTACAACTCCCACGTCCGGGCCATGCGCAAACTCTACGCCGGACGCCGTGCAACCATGCTCGATGCCATCGGCAAGCACCTGGACGGCATCGCCACGGCCTTACGCCCCCAAGGCGGGCTGCAGATTCCCTGCCTGCTGGCCGATGGCTGGTCGGAGGAAAAGACCATCCGCCAAGCTGCCAGCGCGGGCGTGCAACTGCCCGGCCTCAGCCGGCTGTACGCCGGCCAGGAGAAGAAACAAGGTTGGCTATTGGGCTATTCGTCCTTGACCGCCTATGAAATCGAAGCGGCCATGCTGCGTCTGGCCAATGCGCTGAGCAAGAAATAGGACAGCGAATGGCTGGCCGAGCTGCAGGGCACCGTGCCCTTTTCTGCGCAACGCTCCGGGACAAACACGTTTCAGGCGCTGTCACGTGCCTACGATGAATGCCACGCGGTAACGCTTGAATAGGCATATGGATGAGCAGCGTTTCACATTCGTGGTAATTGTTCATGGTTTCTTCATTCATGCTCTGCGGCAACATCGTGCGTCCATTCATGGCGGTGTTCCTCTGACCGCGGAAAAAGCTCGACGCTCGAACGCATCCCCTTTTGCAGTAGAACTCATGCAGGGTGAGCTTGCCCGCTCGGACTTCTTCAACAGCCTGGGCTAAAAGCAGCACGCTATGGCCTACGGCTAAAGCTTTGTGGTCAGGTGATCGACGAGAGGACGGGGTGGCGTTCTCTCCACCAGGCTTGCCAGCTTATTCGCTGTTTCAGTTTGACCCGAATTGTCAGGACGGATCTTGAACCAGATGGCGTACATCGCTGGCAGGAACACCAGCGTCATGATGGTTCCGACGAACGTGCCTCCGATCAGCGTGTAGGCCAGCGTCCCCCAGAAGACGGAGTGTGTCAGCGGAATGAATGCCAGGATTGCCGCCAGCGCTGTCAGCAGTACCGGGCGGGCACGTTGTACCGTGGCTTCGACCACTGCGTGAAACGGGTCCAGCCCTTCTTGCGCGTTGTGATGGATTTGCCCAATCAGAATCAGCGTATTGCGCATCAAAATGCCCGAAAGGGCGATTAGACCGACCAGAGCGTTGATACCAAACGGCTGCTGGAAGATAAGCAGTGTCGGCACCACACCAATCAACCCCAGTGGCGAGGTGAGGAACACCATGATCATCGCCGAGATCGAACGGACCTGCACAATGATGACCAGCAGCGTCATGGCAATCATGATCGGGAATAACGGCAACATCGCTTTACCGGCCTTGCCCGACTCCTCGATGGCACCCGCCTGCTCAATCCGGTATCCGCCAGGCAGCTTGTCGATGACCGGCTGTAGCTCCTTCATGATCACGCTCGAGACGTCCGGTGGCTGCAAGCCTTCGGCAATGTCACCACGCACGGTGATGGTCGGTGTGCGGTCACGACGCCGCAGGACCGGATCTTCCATACGCACATCGACCGCTCCCACCTGAGACAACGGAATCCGCTGACCCGCCGTACCTACCAACGTAAAGCCTTCTATCTTGGCGGGATCGAGCCGGATATCACCCGCTGCGCGACCAACCACCTGCACCGAACGAATGTCCTCACGAACTGCGGTGATCGGTACTCCGGCCAGCAGGAACTGCAGTTGCTGCGCGACTGAGTTTGACGTCAACCCTACCGCCTCCAGGCGATCCTGATCCAGAGCAAAATGCAGCGTCGGCGTCAGCGGCCCCCAATCGGTGTTGACGGTTCTCATCATCGGGCTCGACTGCAACACGTCCTGTACCTGGCCCGCAATCTCGCGCAACGTTGACGGATCAGGTCCCATCACCCGGTAGGCAACAGGGAATGGCGAGTACGGCCCGAACACAAGCTGAGTCACCCTGACACGCGCTTCTGGGGCAAGTCCCTCGGCCGCCGCTTCGCGGATACGGAACTTGAGGGTCTCGCGCGCCTCCTGGCTGTCCGTCAGCACCACAATCTTCGCGAACGACGGATCAGGGAGTTCCGGCGCCATTGCCAGATAGAAGCGCGGCGCGCCTTGCCCGATATAGGCCGTGACGATCTTTGCCTCAGCCTGCTTTTGCAGCCAGGTCTCTATCTTGGCGGTGGTCGCGCTGGTCTGCTCAATGGAGGCTCCATAAGGCATTTGCACTTCAATCAATACCTCGGGACGGTCCGAGGTCGGGAAAAACTGCTTCTTGACCAGGCTCATGCCGAGGATCGCCACGACAAACGAAGCGATGACAGTGCCGGCCACCAGCCATTTGCGAGCGATGACTCGCGTCAAAACCTGGCGGAAGCGGTTGTAGTTAGGGGTGTTGTAGATGGCCGCGTGACCACCCTCGACTTTCTTGATGTTCGGCAACATCTTCACCCCCAGGTATGGGGTAAAAGCGACCGCAACCACCCAGGAGGCAATCAGGGCAATGCCCACGATCCAGAACATGTTGCTGGTGTACTCGCCGGCTGTCGATTGCGCGAAGCCGTTGGGCATAAAGCCGATAGCCGTCACTAGCGTACCGGAAAGCATCGGCGCGGCCGTATGACTCCAGGCGTACGCGGAAGCTTTGATCCGGTCGTAGCCCTCTTCCATCTTCACCACCATCATTTCGATAGCAATGATGGCGTCGTCCACCAGCAGTCCGAGCGCCAGAATCAACGAGCCGAGGGTAATACGGTCAAAGTTCTTTCCAGTGGCCGCCATCACCACAAACACCACGGCCAACGTCAACGGCACAGCCGCAGCGACCACAACGCCTACACGCCAGCCCATGCTGAGAAAGCAGACAAGCATCACCACAAGCAGCGCGACGAAGAATTTGACCATGAACTCGCCGACGGCCGAATCGATATTTACAGATTGATCGGTGACCTTGGAGAGCGTCATGCCCAAAGGCATGCCTTCATTTATCTTGACCGTCTCTGCGTCCAACGCCTTGCCGAGGTCAAGACCATTCCAGCCCTCACGCATCACGATCCCCAGCAACAAGGCTTCTTCACCGTTATTGCGCACGAGAAAGGTTGCCGGATCTTCATACCCACGTTCGATCGTCGCCACGTCGGCGAGTTTGAGCGTGCGCCCCTGAACCGCAATGGGTGTGTCACGAATCTTTTGCACCTTATCGAGGGCGCCATCCAGCCGGAGGAAGACCTGTGGCCCATTGGTTTCGATCGAACCGGCGGGCGTGAGCACGTTTTGATTATTCAGCGCGGCAAAGATGTCCTGAGGAGATACACCCAAGGTGGCCAACCGATCATGCGAAAAGGAAACAAAGATACGTTCGGGCTGCTCCCCAATGATGTTGACCTTCTTCACGCCCGGCACATGCAACAGTTGTTGGCGCAACGACTCTGCATCACGCACCAACAGTCGCTGCGGCTCGCCTTTGGCTTTCAGGGCGAAAAGCGCAAATGTCACGTCCGAAAACTCGTCGTTGACCATTGGCCCGATGACACCCGCCGGCAGCTTCCTGGCCTCGTCGTCGAGTTTTTTACRCGCCTGATAGAACTCCTCCTGCACTTGCGAGGGCGGCGTACTATCGAGCAGTGACACCATCGTGAAAGCAAGGCCAGGACGGGTGTAGGTTTCCGTGCGGTCGTACCATTTCAGTTCTTGCAGGCGTTTTTCAAGTGGCTCTGCTACCTGATCCTGCATCTCCTGTGCCGTGGCGCCCGGCCACGCGGTAATGACCGTCAACTGCTTGACCGTAAACGGAGGATCTTCCGCACGCCCCAGCTGAAAGAACGACAAGATGCCCGCAACGGCAATCAGGAAGATCAGAAACACCGTGATAGAGCGCTCACGAACGGCGATCGCGGAAAGATTGAAGCGCCCCTCGCTCATGGACGACCCCCGGCAACTTTGACGCCATCCTGTTGAGGCAATCTCACCTCTTCACCTTCGCGCAACAGATGTGCGCCTAACGCTACGATCTGCTCGCCGACTTTAAGGTCGCCCGCGACTCGCACTGTGTCGTCGCTCAAGCCCAGGACTTGTACAGGTCGCCAGGCCACCTTCGCCGGTGTACCGGCGATGACCCACACGCCAGTGCCTTGGCCTGGGTCATAAACGGCTGCGATCGGTACTTGCAGCCCCTGCCCTTGCGTGGTGCCCTCAGCGATCCGAAGCGTGACGGTCGAACCTATCGGTGCATTGGCCAGCGCGCCGTCAAGCACATACCGCGCCTCGAAGGTACGTGTCATTCGGTCGGCCGAGTCAGAAAGCAGCCTCAGCTTCGCTGTAACAGCATCCGTGGCATTGCCATAAAGCGTCGCCTGCGCGGTGGATCCTGCTGCGGGGCGCAACGTCTCGGGCAGGTGCACGATCGCTTCGCGCTGCCCTGCCCGCGCCAGTCGAACCACGGGCTGTCCCGGGCTGACAACTTGTCCTGGCTCGGCGAGCGTCTCCACCACAACGCCGTCGGAATCCGCAAACAGCACCGCATAACCAGAAGCATTACGGGCAACGTCAGCCTGCGCGTCTGCAGCGCTGAGTTGCGCCTTTGCGGTATCGGCTGCGGCTTTGATCTGGTCATAGGCCGATGCAGAAATAGCGCCTGCGGCAACCAGACTGCGGTATCGCGCCTCGTCATCGGCTGTCTGCCTGGCTCGGGCCCGAGCCGCTATGACCGACTCTTGCTGTGCTCGCGCCTGCAACCCCAGGTCGATTGGGTCGAGGCGCATGAGTGGCTGACCACGTTTAACGGTCTGACCGGTATCAACCAGACGCTCAAGTACCTTGCCTGATACCCGAAAGCCAAGGTCGCCCTGGACGCGGGCAGCCACGACACCCGTGAAAGAACGCGAGACGTCGGACGAAGCCTGAACAGCAGTGGACCTCACCAAAGGGGCATGCGTGCGTGGATCTTCAACGGTGGATGAATCACCGCACGCCGTCAGGACGAGAGGCAACAAGCAAGCGGCAATAGGGAAAGGTCGAAGCCGGCGCATAGGTTCCCTTACTTAAAAATAGGACGAGCGTCATATTCTCAGCCAGGTGACTATAAGTGTCAATGGTCACAAACCATGAAACATCCAGTGTCTCAAGCTCAACACAGAAACCACCGTTATCAACGAGGAAAACCAAAAATTTGCTCAAATCGCCTCAATTGACAGAGTGTGACTATTAAGTAATATGGTCACAAACATCCTCTATCGAAGGAATCTCAATGCCGCCCCTCCGTCCCATTGCTCTTTTGGTCAGCGCCGGCTTATTGGCAGGTTGCGCGGTCGGTCCGGACTACCATCGTCCAGAGGCTCCGCTTTCGGATCGTTACCTGGGTCAGCCTTCTGTCGAACAGCGGCGTGGAGCGACGCCGACCAACCTTGCAGCCTGGTGGGAAGGCTTTGGCGATCCAGTGCTAACCGAATTCATCTCCAAGGCGCTTGAGCAGAATCTGGACCTGGCGCAGGCGTCGGCGCGAGTCACGCAGGCGCGGGCCGGACTAGGTGCTGCAAATGCCGCTTTACTCCCCTCAGGGAACATCAGCGGACAGGCCGCGCGCTCCTACCAGTCAATCGAGACGCCGCTCGGCCAGGTGTTGAACTCAACGCCTGGCAATGATCGGTACGCAAGTTCCTACGAGGCCAACCTCAATGCCAGCTGGGAGGCAGATGTCTTTGGCGGATTGCGCCGCGGACGCGAGGCTGCTCTGGCCGAGTACCAGGCTTCCCAGGCGGGCGCCGCTGCCACACGACTGGCCATCGCCGCGCAGACCGCTGATATCTACATCACTATCCGCGGACTGCAGGCCCGGCTGGACATTGCGAATCGGCAAGTCAAAACGCAGCAGGCGCTACTAGAGAAAGTCCAATTGCTCTACAGCAAGGGGCTCGCCGCCAACTACCAGGTTCGTCAGACCGAGGGGGAGCTATCGCAGGGCCAAGCGACAGTGCCGGTCCTGCAGACCGGTCTGGATGCTGCCATGAATGCGCTGGATGTGATGCTCGGCACGCCACCCGGCACTCACCGCACGCAACTGGCAAGTGCGGGGAGCATTCCTGTAGCACCGCAGTTGAAGGCGATGGGAACGCCGGCCGATTTGCTGCGCCGCAGACCAGATCTCATTGTGGCTGAGCGCCGTCTCGCCGCCTCAAACGCACGCATCGGGGAGGCGATTGCCGAGTACTACCCGAAATTCTCCCTTAGCGCATTGCTGGGCAGTGCCACGGCTGTATCCGCAGGCAACCTTTTCACCAGCGGCGCCAGCCAGTCGGCGGGCGTATTGGGTCTACGCTGGAGACTCTTCGACTTCGGTCGTATTAACGCCCAAATCGACCAAGCCAAGGGACAGGAAGCCGAAACCCTGGCCGCTTACCGTCAGTCCGTGCTGCGCGCCACCGAGGATGTCGAGAACGCGTTCTCCGCCCTGGTGAATCGGGAAGCTCAAGCAACCATCCTCACCGGGGGAGAGGCGTCTCTGACGCAGGCTCGCCAATCGTCGTTCATTGCCTATGAGAAAGGCACGGCCAGCCTGATCGATGTGCTGCACGCCGACGAGACGATGCTGCAGGCTTCTGATGCCCGAGCGCAAGCACGAACGGAATCGGCACGAGCGGCGGTTGCGGCATTCAAGTCGCTAGGTGGTGGCTGGCAACCTCTTGAAGCCCAGCCTGTTGCGACACGATGACCTGATAAGGTGACGTAGCACTACAGAAAGGCTCGAGATGTGCTCTTAAAGGTCGGGAGGCAACGCGTGCTCCCGACCGGACAGTTATCGTGTAACAGTACTCAACTAGAAACGGTAACTGACAGAAGTACCGAGCCCGCTCGCACTGTTCTTATATTTGGCACTGTATGCACCTCTGGTCGGCGAGGTTTCGTTGACCTGCACGCTCTCCTCCCACAGGTAGGAATAAGCAACATCGATCGTGACGTTGTCCGCCGGAGTCCAGCCAGCACCGAAGCTGATAACCTTCCGGTCGCCTGTAGGAATGCGTGGTCCCCGGTTGGTGTTGTTGGTGGGCGACTGATCAACCGACAAACCTGCGCGAAGTACCCATTGGTTGTTCAGTTGATACGCCGTACCAATAGCGTGAGCCCATGTATCGTGCCAATTCTGTTCTTCGGTAATGGTGCCTAGCGCGCCGCTCAACGCAGGGGGTAAACCTGTGTTCTCGATGGTTAACTCTTTGAAGCGACTCCAGCGAGTCCAGGTGCTCCCCAAGTAGAGGGTCCAGTCGTTATCAAGCTGATGAGTCACCGAGAAATCCACTGACTCTGGTGTATCCACATCCAGCGAAGCGTCATAACTCCGGCCGCTGACCCCCAACACGCTAAAGATGCCGTCAGTGACCTTGGTCTTGGCATCCAATTGATAACTGACCCTGGAATGGTAGGTCATGCCCAAACGGGTTCGGTCTGTAGCCTGCACCAGGATACCGGCGTTGAAACCGAGGGCCGTGTCGTCGCCAGAGCTTTTGAGTTTTCCGTCGTTGCGACCAGGACTGAGTGGGTTGGGCACCATACCGGACAGCTCACCGCTGATACGGTTGATGGTCGGACCGAACCCGATCGAAACTTTGTCGTTAAAGGCATAGCTGATGGTGGGCTGGAACGTAAAAGTCGTGACCTCGCTTTTATTGGCGTAGTAACGCCCGGCAAAACCGCTGCCATAGTCAGTCATCAGACCGAAAGGTACATAAAAACCCACACCAAACGCCCAATGCTCATCGATAGGTTTGACGTAGTACCCCATAGGTACCGTGGTGGTTGGAACCATGTCGCCGTCTTCCTGGCCTCCGAATGTACTGCGGGTTTGGCTTATGTCGGACTTGGCGAAAAGAGTCGCCGCCCCCACGCTGACCTGCTCTCTTTTCAAGCGAGACATTCCCGCGGGATTACCGAAGACCGTGCTCGCATCTTCAGCGGAGGAGGCGCGACCGGCAAACCCCGATCCCATCCCACTGATGCTTTGTTCATTGAGAGCGAAGCCGCTTGCAAAAACGTTTGAGGATGCGAGCACGACAGCAAGGCCCAATGGGCTCTTGAGCAATATTGTTTTCATTGTTTGAACTCTATGGGTATCACTGAGATGAAACAGTAGAAGCGACGCATCCCCATACTTATTCATGTGACCAATTCAGTCAATAGTCACAAGGCAGATAAATAAAATGCCCTTCGACGGATGAGAAGAAGGGCAAAGCGAAAAGCCGTTTTGATGATCTGGTGCTTACCCGGGTATGCCGTAAACCTTTAGCCGAGGGTCAAGGCATGAGGCTACGCAAGATGAGGTTGGAGGTGAGCGTGGGCGCTTCCTCGACGAAATCGAGGTTGTACTGCAGCAGCAAAGGATTGACGAATGGCCGCAGCGCGAGATGTATCGCTTCTACTGTCTCGTCCAGTGGAGTCTTGCGTTCAAATTCGCCAATTTCTCGCCCTTCCCGCACGATTTGCAACACGAAGTGTTTGATCTGTGCGTCATAAACCTGCGAACTGGGCCAGCTTTCCGACGCCGCGAACGCTGCAATGTCATACAGTTTTCGGTCGTTGAAGAACAGATTCACACCTGTGGCGATCACAGTTTTGACCAAGCGTCGAAAGCGCTCCGTCGGCGACAGGTCTTCTACATTGATTGCCTGCTCCACAGCCGCGACGATTTCTGCCAGACAATTTGCGCAGATGGCTTCACCGATCGCCTGCTTGGAATCAAAAAATTTGTAGATGTAGGCCTTTGAAAACCCGATGGCCTTTGCCAGGTCGGAAACCGTGGTTTTGCCGTAGCCGTACTGACTGAAATGTTCATTGGCCGCCGCGACAATCTGGTCTCGAATGTCGTGATCGGCTGGGCCACGGGGGCTGGGCGAAGATGAAGATTTTGATGGCTGATTCATGAGCACAGCTTACTCACCCTATCGAAGACTGACAACTTGTGACCGATTAGTTTTATAGTCACAAATCGACCGTTTTGAACGACTTTTCCGAGCGATCACACATGCTGCGGCCCTGTTCATGGGGTATCGAAAGGATCAGGGGCTTTTTTGTAGTTTTTCATAAAGTCAAAAGATCGCAGCCTGCGGCAGCTCCATGTAGGAGCTGCCGCAGGCTGCGATCTTTTGATCTACCAGCCTTTAGACATGCTCACTGCTTTTCGCGTGCACCGCCCGTGGTTCTGCCACGCCGTGTTCCGATTCCAGCACCGGAATCTCCTTGCCGTCGCAATCGTGCAGTTTACCGTCGCTGAAGTAGTCCCCTTCGCGCAACGCCGCCAGATCCTGATAACGCAGCACCCGCTCGGTACCGGCCGCAAACACCGATTGCTGGTCAGAGTTACCGGCGGTGAGATGGTTGAAGGTCAGGTTCAGCACGATAGCCATGATCGCTGACGAGCTGATGCCCGAATGGAAAATGGTCGCGAACCAGCTTGGGAAGTGATCGTAGAAGTTCGGCGCCGCGATCGGGATCATGCCGAAGCCGATGGAGGTGGCGACAATGATCAGATTGACGTTGTTGCGGTAGTCGACCTTGGACAAGGTCCGAATGCCGCTGGCCGCGACGGTGCCGAACAGCACGATGCCGGCGCCACCCAGTACCGAGGTCGGCACGGCGGCGATAACCCGGCCCATGAACGGCAGCAGGCCGAGGATCACCAGGAACAGACCGCCAGTGGCCACCACGTAGCGGCTCTTGATGCCGGTGACCGCCACCAGGCCGACGTTCTGGGCGAAAGCGCTCTGGGTGAAGGATCCGAAGATCGGCGCGAACATGCTCGACAGCATGTCGGCACGCAGACCGTTGCCCAGGCGCCTGGAATCGACCTTGGTGCCGATGATCTCACCGACGGCCAGAATATCCGCCGAAGTTTCCACCAGCGTCACCATCACCACGATGCACATCGACAGGATCGCAGCGAAGTGAAAGGTCGGCATGCCGAAATGGAACGGCGTCGGGAAGCCGAACATCGGGCCCTGGGTTACAGACGAGAAATCCGCCATGCCGAGGAACACCGCGATCACCGTACCGATGACCATGGCCAGCAGAATCGACAGGCGGGAGATGGTCGCACTGCCGATTTTGCTCAGCAGCAGCACCAGCACCAATGTCACCGCCGCCAGACCGATGTTCGCCATGCTGCCGAATTCCGGCGCGTGGCTGTTGCCGCCCATAGCCCAGCGCGCGGCTACCGGCATCAGCGTCAGGCCGATGGTGGTAATCACGATCCCGGTCACCAGCGGCGGGAAGAACCTGGTGATACGCGAGAACACCGGGGTTATCAGCAACCCGATCAGGGACGCCGCTATCACCGCACCCAACACCGACTGAAACCCGCCCTCCCCGCCACTGCTGACAATCGCCACCATGGTCGCGACGCCGGAGAAGGACACGCCCTGTACCAGCGGCAATTGACAACCAAAAAACGGTAAACCCAGGGTTTGCAGCAACGTTGCCAGCCCCCCCGCAAACAATGAAGCAGCAATCAACAAACCGATGTCCGCCGGCGAGAGCCCGGCCGCCTGGCCGATGATCAATGGCACCGCGACAATACCGCCATACATGGTCAGAACATGTTGCAGGCCATAAGCCATATTCGCGCCGATCCCAAGATTTTCGTCCTCGGGCCGTTGGTGTGAAACATGGGGCGTTTTCATGGTAGGGGGTTCCCTGGTTTTTGTTATTCGCACACTGTATGCAATAGTCAGGACAAATGTCTATAGAGTTGTATACAACTTATCAGTCACAAAATGGATACCTGTCCATTTCCACCTGCTACCCACCCTCCAGGCCCCGCCAAAAAACCTTGAAATACATCCCTCCCTGTCCAAACGCGGGTGCTGGCTAGTCTTTCGAATTCCTGGCGACCATCGGTAAGGCCCGCCTCTTCTATATACATATAAAGTATGCATAATGAAGCCATTCGAAATTCAGTTCCACAAGGCAAAGAACGCAGCCAACAAACTCAAGCACCAAGGCATCAGCCTCGCAGAGACTGAACCGGTATTCCATGACGAACGAGCGCTGACCATCGAGGACAACCACCATGATGAACAACGCTGAATCACCCTGGGGCTGGATGCCAAAGGCCGATTGCTGGTCGTCGCGTACACCCATCGCGATCCGGATTTCGTTCGAATCATTTCCGCGCGCATCGCCACCAAAAGCGAGCGCCGTCAGTACCTGGAGGCATGACCGATGAAAGACGAATACGATTTCAGCAACGCCAGGCGCGGGGCCGTGGTGCCCGCCAAAGGCAAGACCCGCATTACCATCATGCTCGATGACGCTGTCATCGAAGCCGCCCGCGCACTGGCAGAAAACGAGGGGTACGGCTACCAGACGGCGATCAACAATACGTTGCGCCGGGCCCTGCTCAACGAAAGCAAGACCACACAACTGAAACCAACCCTCACCCCTGCCGAACTCAAGGGCCTGGAGCAGAAACTGGCAGAGGCCTTGCGCGAAATTCAACGGGTGATGGAGCCGGGTATTCGGCCCTGAAACACCAAGGGCCGATCAATCGGATCAGCCCTTGGTGATGTCTACGATCAGCCCGCTATTGCGGCGCTGCGATCAATCGTTCCAGTGTCCGCACCAATTGCGCCTGTTCCGGTACGCGAATGCCGAATTCGCTGCCCAGCAGGCCGATCAATTCCTGCACATCCGTCACCTGCCGCCGCTCGCTGTCGTGACCAATCCGGTGGATCGCGAAGTTGCCGTTGTTGAGCGTACGCCGCCCCCCCTCCCCGGTGCGCGCCACCATCAATTGCTCGGCGAAAGTCGACTCGGGGTGGGTCGAGACGTACCAGTTGCCCACGGCAAAATCGATATCCTCCTGGCGTTGCAGGTCGAAGATGTACATCGCTCGCCATTCCCCCGCAACGTTGGCGCGCAGGGTAAAGCCGTCAACGTGCAGGTCGATGCGATACGGCTCGTGAGGGGTGAGTTGTTCGGCGCGGGAATCGAGCAACAGGGGCGCGGTCGGTACCATGCCGCCAAAGCCGACGTCGGTGATGTAGCGCACGTCATCGATGATGACCAGGCTCAAGCGATGGGTCCGGGCAGTCCAGGCACCCTCCGGCTGGCCCATCACCACCCGGCCGCTGATGGCACGGGCGTCGAAACCCAGCGCTTGAAGCAAGGCCAGGAACAGGTTGTTGAGTTCGTAGCAGTAACCGCCACGACCGTCATGCAAGACCTTCTGCTCGATGGACGGCAAATCGATCAGCACCGGATCGCCGGATAATGTGGTGAGGTTTTCAAACGGGAAAACGCCGGTATGGCGCAGTTGCAGTTGGCGCAAGGTTTCCAGGGTCGGTGCCGGAGGTGCGTCGAAGCCCAGGCGTCGCAGATACAAAGCACGGTCAGTCAGGCATGGCTCGCTCATCGCTCAATCCTTTTGCACGCAAGCGGCGGATTACTCCGCCAGTGGCCGCTATGTATACGGGATCAAGCACTGCCACCGACAATTGATTTAGCCAATCACCGGAAATGAAAAAACTCTACTGCGCTTGCGCAACCCTACACACCGGCATCAGGTAACGACTCATCCCTGGAGACGACCATGATGAACATCAGAATGACTTCGCTGCTCTTGGCGGGATTGTTGTCGGCAACGCCCCTGGCCACGTTGGCGGCGTCCGGCAATGGCAATGGCAATGGCACTGGCACGCCCGGTACGACATCGGGCGCCACCCGCAACCCAGCCATGCGGCCAGACAACAACCGACCCAGCGCACCCTCGGGTGACTACAGCCGCAGTCATGGCCCCGGCTCGTCAATCGGCAGCACCAGCGTCAATGGTCCGGGTAGCGGCGCGGGTGGTGGAACCGGCGCCCCCGGAGGTGGAACCGGCGGTGCTGGCGGCGGGACGGGCAGCTGGACAGGCAAAAGCAGCCGATGACGTGCAGTCATTGGCTGCTTTTTGTCGCCTGGGGCTTACATCGGCTTGACCGCCGGCGGGTTCCATTGGCCATTCAGCGCCTCGGCTTTCGGGCCGTACAAACGCATGGTCAGGTTGAACGGGCCTTTGGGCGCCGGCAGCCAGTTGGCCTCCAGATCCTTGCCGGGGCTTTCGTTCTGGAAATAGAGGTCCAGCGAGCCATCGGCGTTGGCCTTGAACGGCATCCAGCTACTGACCGCAAAACGATTGAGCGAGTTGCCGACCTGGAAACCTTCCGGGTCATACAGGGTGATCGACCAGAAGGCGTTCACCGGCGGCGCCTCGCCCTTGTTGAAATGCAGCACGTACTTGTTTGCACCCTCGAGCGGCTTGCCGTCACTGTCGCCGATGTTCAACGGATAAATCGCATCCTCGGGCAGGTTGGCACCGAGCCCCATCTGCGTAACGATGGCGCGCTTGAGGTAGTAGTTGCCGTAGACGCCCATGGTGTCGGTGTTCATCGACCAGCCATTGACCTCCCGCGCCAGGGTCGGCACTTTCCAGGTCATCAAGGCCTGTGCATCCTGCGGCACCGTTTGCAGCGCGGCCCGGATCTGCGGGTCCAGCGCGTCCATGTCGAACGGCTTGCCGGCTTCGATGCCGATACGCTTGATCTGCGCCAGCATTGGCTGGTCGGTGCTGTGCGGCGGGTTCACCTTCAGCAGGTCAGCCGCGTAAGTGAAGTAATTGGCAGCCGACATGGAATCGACCTGAATCTTCGGCGGCGTTTTCATGTCCACCGCCGGGTCGACCTTCACGGTGACGGCTTCAGGTTCCTTACCCAACCGGGACAACGGCGTCACCGTGTAGCCGGCCTGGATCTTGTGCACCGCCGCGTAATCCGCCGCACCGTCGGTCTTGGTTCGGCCGATGATCCAGACAAAGGGCGTGGGTGCCGACAGGTGACTCATCCCGGCGGGCACCGTGCCGGTCCACCCCGGTGGCGTCACCAAAAATTGCCCGGCCTCGGTGCCCGTGGTGCGCCAGCCCGGCGAAGCGAACACATCAGTCCACATATCCAGCATCGGCAACAGGTAGAAACGCCCATCGGTATCAGGCGCGGCGATCACCAGCGGTTCCTTGGTCAAGTCCAGCCAGGCAATCGAATACAAGGTGTCGAAATTGGAACGCACCACCCCTTTGAAATCGGCAGGCGGGTACTGCGGCACACTCACAAACATGTTCATCGGGCCTTTGCCGAATTCCTTGCCCGGTTCGATGTTGGTGAATTGCTTGCGGGTAATGTCCATGCTCAGCAGCGGGTAAAAATAGATGTAGGCATCCACGCCGATCGCGTGAGCTTCTGCGGCAGTGATTTTCGATTGCGCGTGGCTGGCCAGCGGGAAGATGGCAGCGGCTGCGACGGTCAGAGCAACGGCTGTCAACGCTTGGGGTATCAACATGTTGGCGATCGTCCGTGCGAGGGGGAGCCTGCCGGGTTCGGCAGCGCTAACGGAACTCTAGACGATCAATTCAGCCAGGCCCGAGAGGCGGACCACCGGCAGGAACAACACTTCAACGATCGGAACGCATCAATGCCTCGACACCGCCCGCCATCGACAACGTTGCCACGCGGTTTCGCCCCGAATGCTTGGCCTGATACAACGCCGCATCCGCCCGCTCGACAAACACGTCCATGCTGTCACGCCCCGACGGCACGAACGAATAGCAACCCAGACTGACCGTTACGTAGCCATTGGGCGAGCCGGTGTGACTGATGCTCTTGTCAATGACGCTGCGGCGGATCTGCTCGGCAATCGTCATGGCACCGTGGATGTCGGTGTCCGGCAGCAACACCGCAAACTCTTCACCGCCGTAACGCACCGCCAGATCGGCCTTGCGGTGGCAACAACTCTTCAACGCGCGTGCCACTTCGGCCAGGCAGTGATCCCCCACCACATGGCCGTAGGTGTCGTTGTAGCGCTTGAAGTAATCGATATCGAGCATGATCAGGCTCAAGGGGCTGGCCTGCCGGGCGCCGCGCCCGAACTCGATGCCCAGCGCCCGCTCGAACAGTCGGCGGTTGGCCAGCCCGGTCAGGCTGTCGTGGGTGGCGATCAGCTCCAGTGCTTGCTGGGCCCTGCGCAAATCCGACTCGACCCGCTCGCCAACACGCACCTGATGCAGGAACACCCACCCGAACAAACCCACGACCAGCAACACCAGGGCAACGATGAGGCTGGAGCGAAACGCCGTGTCGTACCAGTCCGCGAGAATGGTCTCCGTGGACGACGCAGCGGCGACCACCAGCGGATACGCCTCCAGCTGGCGGTAACCGTACAGGCGTGTCACACCATCGATGATGGACGTGAACATCGCATTACCGGAGGTGGCCAGTGGCAGGAACTTCTGGAAAATCTCGCCCTGGGCCAGCGACACGCCGATCTGCGCCTCTACAAAAGGTCGACGCGCCAACAGCGTGCCATCGGTCAGGCCGAGAAACATCGAGCCGTTGTCGTCGAGGCTGAAACTTTTGAAGAACTGGTCGAAGTACGACATCTTGATGCCGGCCAGCAACACGCCCTGGAAATGCCCGTTCCTGTCGTTGACCCGTTTGGAAACCGGAATGATCCACTCGCCGTTTTCCCGGCTGCGGATGGCCGGGCCGATGTGCGCCACCGACGATACGTTCTGCTGGTGATACTTGAAGTACTCGCGATCCGCGACCCCGGCACCCCGGGGCAGGTTCTCAAACGAGGTCACCACCCACTGGCCCTTCTGGTCGAACAGCAGGATGCCGTGCAACTGATCCAGCGCCAGCACCCGCCGGGCGAAGGTCTGCTGCAAGCGTGGTCGTTGGTCCGGGCCGAAACCGTCGACCTGAATCCAGTCCACCAGACTGGTCAGCACCAGGTCGGCCTTCATGAAGGTGTCTTCGGCTTGCTGCGCCATGGCCCGCGTCAGGTTCGAAGACGCCACTTGCGCCAGGCTCAGATCATGGCGACGGGACTGTTCCAGTTGCAGGTAGAGCAAACCGCACAGGCACAGACACACCGTGGCAATGAACAACACCGCGGCCTTGCGCAGCGGTATGCGTTTCAATGCGACGCCAGGGGCGTGGTCCGGGTCGTTAAAGCGAGTGGGCAAAAGTTCATCCTGTCGGGGGCAAGGCATGGGCACCGACCCAAAGCCCTCAATCTTTATGGGCCGTAGTTTACGGGGTTATCCATGATAAATGGGTGGCCACTTGCCCAGCGGTATCACACCTGCCCGGGGGTGCTGCCCAAGCACAGCGCCTGCACCCGGCATGTGCCGCAAACATGACCCAAGGCAAGCGCGCCCCCCGCATCAACGAGCTACGATTAGTCTGAACTCCACACAGGGAATCGACATGAGCAAGGCAGACGAACTCGCCGCAAAATTGAAACAGACACGGCTGACCAGCGCGGATCAGGCGATCGATGGCTGGCCGGGCCAGGTCTACGAACTGTATCAACGGATAGAGGCCTGGCTGCTGCCCTTGACCGAAGCGGGCCTGGTCCTGCGGCGCAACCCCACCCACGTGTTCGAGAGTCACCCCAATGGCGACGCTTATAACTACGCCATCGACCAGTTGGTGATTGCCGGCAACGAGCACAGCCTCACCTTTGACCCGGTTGCACGCTTCACCGCCGATGGCGAAGGGCGGGTCGAGATTCACTCCCAAGGCAACGAATTCGCCCTGTTGCGTACCGTGGACGAACACGGTGAAACACACTGGTGGCTACAAACGATCGAGCAGGCCACAGCGCAGCTGGATGCGGTGGCGCTGACGGAAAGCGATCTGCTTTTAGTAGTGCAACAAGGGTTGGCGCTTTAGGGGGGAGCTGAATACCGCCCTTCCCTGTAGGAGCGAGCTTGCTCGCGATGGACCTGAGGGCGACGCGTTCATCCAGACAACACGCGTTATCGTTAACGTCCATCGCGAGCAAGCTCGCTCCTACAGTGTCCGCGTCTATTCATTACTGTTGGTTCTGTCCCTTCACCACCAGCGGTATCTCTGCACGACGCAAGTCCAGAGCGGGCAACTTCACAGGCTGACTCAAGCCCTGGAGCACCCTGGCATCGTAATCATAAATGTCGGGCTTGAATGTCACCCGCCCATCCTTACTCAGGTCCACGGTCCAGTAAGCCAACAGCACCGGCACTTTCACCGGTAGCTGGATGTTCTCGGTCCTGCCATTGGCCAACTGCTTCTGAATGCCTTCGCTGTTCCAGCGCACCGGGTCGTTGAACAACAACTCGACCAGTTGCAATGGGTTTTCCACGCGGATGCAGCCTGAACTGGTGGCCCGAACCGTTTTGGCAAACAGTTCGCGGTGCGGCGTGTCATGCAGGTAAATCGAATAGTCGTTGGGGAAGCGGATCGCCACCTGCCCCAGCGAACTGTCGGGCCCGGCATCCTGACGCAGGTGGATGCCTCGCGGGTTGCTCCAGTCAACGCTCGACGGATCGAGCACATTGCCTTCGCGATCAAGCACGCGAATCCGGTTGGCCTCCAGATAGCCCGGATCGTTCTGGACTTTTGGAATCACGTCCTGCTTGAGAATGGTCGGCGGCACGGTCCAGGTCGGGTTGAACGTGATGTAGGTGATTTCGGCCTGGAACACCGGCGTGCTGCGCACCGGTTTACCGACTTGCACCCGCGAACGCCAGATCGGCAGACCGTCGCGGTACATCGCCACCTTGTATCCGGCGATATCGACGATCACGAACGTGCCCTGAAGCTTGTACAACAGCCACCGGGCGCGCTCCATGTTGACCCGCACCTGATCGATCCGCGCCTCGACCGGCACGTTCAGTGCCGCCAGCGTCGCCGCCCCCGCCACGCCATCGGCACCCAGGTATTGCTCGGTCTGATACTTCTTCACCGCGGCAATGACCTTGTCGTCGTAACCGGCCTTTTTCGACAGCTGCGGGTCCAGGTATCCGCCCGCCACCAGACGCGCACGCAATTGTGCGACAGCCACCCCGTCCATGCCGGGCTTGAGCGATTGCCCTTCGGTGACTTTCGGCCAGCCGCCCGCATCACGAACCTGGCGCAACCGGGCCAGGCCCTCACGCAAGTTGCGGTAAATCTCTTCCTGAGGAGGCGCCTCGGCAAAGGCACGCGCCACGTCATGGGCATCGAGGGCGGCGAACAGGTTGTTCATGTCTTCGCGGGCATCGCCGCCGGAAGGCTCGAAATTCCAGTGAATGTCCAGCCGCGACGGATCGACCTTGCCCCGCCGCAGTTGCAGCAGCGCGGTGATGAACGTGCGGGTCGCCGCCATGTCGAACATCGCCCGTTGCGCCGTGGAAGGCATGGCCACTACCAGCGATTCATGGGCCTGAGCCAGTTCGGAGATGCGGAAATCCGCCGGATTCAGGCCGTCGATCCGGGTGTCTTCAAGGCTCTTGAGTAACTGGGCCACGTCACGTTCATCTGTCCACGCGGCGCGATAGTTGCGATGCATATAGAAATCCAGCACCACCCGGCTGACATCCACGCGCTGATAGCGCCGCGAAGTGAGCAACGGCGGAAAGGCCGAGCGCAGCGGTTCCAGTGTTGCCTGAATCGCCTGGCCGACCGCATCGTCGGGCGCTGCGGCATCGATTGTGCTGCTTGCCGCAGATACCGGCTCAATCGGCGAAGTTTGCCCAAACGCCGCACCGCTGATCAGAAAGCCCATAAAAAATATGCGGCTTATGACGAATGACCTTGTTAATTGCACCATGGATAATCCTTAATCACCCGTTTCAAACGGCTAGCTTTCCACTCGCTGCCAGCTAGACTCGAAATTATCATGATGAGACCCGACGATGGCGCTCAACCGCTTTGGCCCTTTATTTGCCATTTTACTGACGTGCCTTTCAGTAACGTCAGCCTACGCCGATTCGCTTGAAAACGCGCTGGTCAAAGCAGCTCCAGGCGCCGACGCCAAAGTGATTGCCCTGGCGGTTCGCGCAACCCAATGCAGCCGCGCCCAAGGTGTCGCCCCAGCCCAAAGACTGGCGGTGATCGATTATTCCCTGCCTTCGACCGAACAACGCCTGTGGGTCTTCGACCTTAAACGGCGCAAGTTGCTGTTTCACGAACTGGTCGCCCATGGCCGCAACAGCGGTGAAAACATGGCCACGCTGTTCTCCAACCAGAATGAAAGCCACGCCACCAGCCTCGGCCTGTTCCGCACACAAGAGAGCTACCTCGGCCAGAACGGTTACTCGCTGCGCATGGAAGGCCTGGAGCCCGGCTTCAACGATAACGCCTTTGACCGGGCCATCGTCATTCACGGCGCGCCCTATGTCAGCCCGGTGCTGGCCCGCGCGAATGGCCGGATCGGCCGCAGCCTGGGTTGCCCGGCCGTCAGACCGGCGATTGCCCATCGACTGATCGATTCGATGAAGGACGGGCAGTTGTTGTTTTCCTACTACCCGGACCAGCGCTGGTTGAAGTCGTCTTCCTACATCAACTGCGGCAGCGATACCGTGGCCTCGAGGGAAAAGACCACTTCGCGCCAGTAAGCAACGCCCCAACCTGTCAAAACTGTAATCCCCGCCTCAGCCTGCTGAAAGGCACCGCCCGTTAGCCTCGTCGACAAGTTCAACAGGCTGACGGGCGGAACAAACGGCATGCACTCCCACACTTCAAGACGCACCTTCGTCAAAGGCCTGGCCATCGGCGGGCTCTTCGGCGGCCTCGGGTTATGGCGCACGCCGGTCTGGGCGATCAGCAGTCCCGGCGAACCGCAGGTGTTGGCCGGTCACGATTTCGACCTGTACATCGGCGAATCCCCGGTCAACTTCACCGGCAGCCCGCGCACCGCGATGACCATCAACGGCGGCATCCCCGGCCCGCTGCTGCGCTGGCGTGAAGGCGATACGGTGACGCTGCGGGTGCGCAACAAACTCAAGGACAGCACCTCCATTCACTGGCACGGCATCTTGCTGCCGACCAACATGGACGGCGTGCCGGGGCTGAGTTTCAAGGGCATCGAGCCGGGTGGCATGTACGTCTACCAGTTCACCGTGCGACAGAACGGCACCTACTGGTATCACAGCCATTCGGGCTTTCAGGAGCAATCCGGCGTCTACGGCCCGCTGGTGATCGACGCCAAAGACCCGGAGCCGTTCCAGTACGACCGCGACTACGTGGTGATGCTCAGCGACTGGACCGACGAAGACCCGGTCGGCCTGATGAAGACCCTGAAAAAGCAGTCTGATTACTACAATTTCAACAAACGCACCGTGGGCGACTTCATCCACGACGTCAGCGAAAAAGGCTGGGGGCCGACCGTCGCCGACCGCAAGATGTGGGCCGAGATGAAGATGAACCCCACCGACCTGGCCGACGTCGGCGGCGCCACTTACACTTACCTGCTGAACGGCCAGGCGCCGGACATGAACTGGACCGGGGTGTTCCGCCCGGGGGAAAAGCTGCGGCTGCGCTTCATCAACGGCTCGTCCATGACCTACTTCGACGTGCGCATCCCCGGCCTGAAAATGACCGTGGTCGCCGCCGATGGCCTGCACGTCAAACCGGTGAGCGTCGACGAGTTTCGCATTGCCGTGGCGGAAACCTTCGACGTCATCGTCGAACCGACCGAAGCGGCCTACACCCTGTTCGCCCAGGCGATGGATCGCACCGGATTCGCACGCGGCACCCTGGCGGTAAAAGCGGGACTGATTGCGCCGCTGCCGCCACTGGACCCGCGCCCGCTGGTGACCATGGATGACATGGGTATGGGCGGCATGGACCACGGCAGCATGGCGGGCATGGCGGGCATGGCGGGCATGGATCACGGCAACATGGCCATGGGCGACATGCCCGGCATGCAGTCCCACCCGGCCTCGGAAACCGACAACCCGCTGGTGGACATGCAAGCCATGTCCACCTCACCGAAACTCGACGATCCCGGCATGGGCCTGCGCGACAACGGTCGCCGTGTGCTCACCTATTCCGACCTGCGCAGCACCTTCGAAGACCCGGACGGCCGCGAGCCCGGCCGCACCCTGGAACTGCACCTGACCGGGCACATGGAAAAATTCGCCTGGTCGTTCAACGGCGTGAAGTTCTCTGATGCAGAACCTCTGCGCCTCAAGTACGGCGAGCGGCTGCGGATCGTGCTGGTCAACGACACGATGATGATGCACCCCATCCACCTGCATGGTATGTGGAGCGACCTCGAAGACGAGAACGGCCAGTTCATGGTGCGCAAACACACCATCGACATGCCACCGGGCTCCCGGCGCAGCTATCGGGTCACCGCCGATGCGCTCGGCCGCTGGGCCTATCACTGCCATCTCCTGTACCACATGGAAATGGGCATGTTCCGTGAAGTTCGCGTGGAAGAATGAGGCGCACCCCATGATTCGATTCACCCCGGTTTTTTTCGCACTCGCGACCTCGACGGCGATGGCCGCCAGCGATGACATGCAAGGCATGGATCACAGCCAGATGGACCACAGTCAGATGCAAAGCATGGACGAGGGCCAGATGCAGCCCGCCGCCGCCAGCGAAAGTCGCACACCGATCCCGGTGCTGACCGATGCCGATCGCGCTGCCGTGTATGCCGATCCCGCCGGTCACCACGTACATGACAGCACGCTCAATTCATTCTTCCTCGCCGACAAACTGGAATGGCAGGACGCCGATGACGGCAGCACCCTGGCCTGGGATTTGTCCGGCTGGGTCGGCGGTGACATCGATCGCCTGTGGCTGCGCTCCGAAGGCGAACGCAGCAATGGCGTGACCGAGGACGCGGAAATCCAGGCCCTGTGGGGCCACGCCATTTCTCCGTGGTGGGACGTCGTCAGCGGCGTGCGCCAGGACTTCAAGCCCGGCGCCCCGCAAACCTGGGCCGCGTTCGGCGTGCAAGGCATGGCGCTGTACAACTTCGAGGCCGAAGCCACGGCTTTCATCGGCGAAGGCGGCCAGAGCGCCGTGCGGCTGGAAGGCGACTACGACATCCTGCTGACCAATCGGCTGATCCTGCAGCCAACCGTCGAACTCAACGCCTATGGCAAAAACGACCCGCAACGGGGCATCGGCGCGGGGCTGTCCAACACCGAAGCCGGCCTGCGCCTGCGCTACGAAATCCGCCGGGAATTCGCGCCCTACCTCGGCGTGACCTGGAACCGCACCTACGGCAACACCGCCGACTACGCCAGTGACGAAGGCGAGGACCGCAGCGAAACCCGCCTGGTGCTCGGTATTCGGCTGTGGTTCTGAACAGACTCACCTCAAACCAACAACAACCGCTTCAAGCGGTAAAGGACCTTGCATGCGCCTCATCAAACCCACCGCCGTCGTTATCACGTTGCTCAGCGGCCTGCTCATGAGCACCCTCGCTCAAGCGCACCCCAAACTGCTCGCCTCCACCCCAGCGGAAGGCGCAGAAGGTACGCCGCCCGACAAGATCGAGCTGCACTTTTCCGAAAACCTCGTCACCCAGTTTTCTGGCGCCAAACTGCTGATGACCGAAATGTCCGGTATGGCCCACGCCCCGATGCCGGTCAAGGCCAAAGTCAGCGGCGGCAGTGATCCGAAGACCATGTTCATCACCCCGACAGCGCCCTTGACTGCCGGCACCTACAAGGTCGAATGGCGCGCAGTGTCGTCGGACACCCACCCGATCACCGGCAACGTCACCTTCAAAGTGAAATGATCGATGAGCGACTCGGCCAACGTCGTGCTGCGGTTTGTGTTGTATGTGGATTTGATGCTGTTGTTTGGCGTGGCGCTGTTTGGGCTGTATAGCCTTAAAGGACGGGAACGACGTTCGGGGACCGTGCTGCCCTTTTGCGGATTGTTGGCGGGTTTTGCCGGACTCGGGGCATTGTTGTCGAGCGCCGGCATGGTGCTGATGGCCAGCACCATGAGCGGCGAATCAGACGTTGCCGAGTTGCGACCTCACATCGAGATGATGCTGTTCGAGACCGATGTCGGGTTGGCCTGGGCTGTGCGGATGATTGCATTGGCGGTCGTAGGGCTGGCATTGACGTTCCACTCACGCGCCCCCGGCATCAGCCTGGTGATCGCCGCCACGGCCGGCGGCATCGCCCTCGCCGGCCTGGCCTGGAGCGGGCACGGCGCTATGGACGACGGAAGTCGCCGCTATTGGCACTTCACCGCGGACATCCTGCACCTGCAAATAGCGGGCGCCTGGCTCGGTGCGTTGCTTGCGTTTGCCCTGATGGCGCAAACCCGGGCCCTGCAAACCGAAGCACACATTCGCTTGCTGGCTCGCGCGGTCAAACGATTCGAACTTGCTGGCGCGCTGATCGTCGTGATCATCACCCTGACGGGCGTGGTGAACTACCTGTTCATCGTCGGGCCGAAGCTCGATGAGGTTTTACGCAGCCACTACGGAGTTTTGCTGACGATCAAAGTGTTGCTGTTTGCCGGGATGCTGGTGTTGGCGGCGTTGAACCGCTTTCATCTTGGCCCCTTGCTGGAGCAGTCGTTGCGAGAGGGCCAATATCGCGCGGCGGCCCATGCACTTCGACGCAGTGTGGTGGTGGAAATGGCCGCAGCGGTGTTGATTGTGGGGTTGGTGGCGTGGCTGGGGACGTTGAGTCCGGAAGTGGAAATGAGCAATGTTTAGAGGGATCGTTCACCTTTCACACCCCCGAAAAAACGGCACCTTCCGGTGCCGTTCAATTTTGCAGTCCTGCTTTAACTTATCGAGCCCAGTGTCCCGATCTTGTCACACAGAGGTCCACCAGGCTACGGCGGGAAATGCCGAGCGCCGTTTTTTTCTTGAGGTGATCGGCCATAAATTACCCTATTTTCACTAGCACATATCCAATCAACACCCCAATTGCACTACCAAAAAGCATCACTGCATCTATTTGCAGAAGTCGTTTGAGATGAGGAGGGAAGGTTTTGATGTCGACAGGGTCCACGTCACCAATGCGGATGTATGCCCTCGGCCATAACACCATGCCTCCAATTTTATTGATCAATACGACCCCCCCAAACCAGCCCTGATTCCGTAGGCCCGGCCCCCAAATATAGATGTAGCGACTATTTTTCAAGGCTTCTAGCATGGCGTCCAGATGACGCCGGCTCAGGTACAGACTGAATACGATATGCACAGCCCCCAATAGGATTGGACCAGCCAGAAGCCAGAAAACTAACCAAGAGGTCCGAGTCTCTTCCCCTATCATTGCTGTGTTTTTTTGTACAAGATCTCACCAGCGAACTCGCCGCCTTCACCAACATAAGTCGTACCCACCCATGCGCCAACACCTATGACAGTCGCGACGCAGACAACTCCACCGACTACTGTAGATACTCCAAGCGCGAGGCAGATCGGACCACTGGCACGTTGAGCTATCCCCCCACCCACAACACCTCCGATGGTGGACCCCACGAACTTGCCACCCTCAGTAAACTTGACCTTCTCACAAGCCGTTCCAGTGTCACCGACACAAACCTCCTGAACAGCCAACAACGAAGATATCCCGCCAATACCAACACCGATGTAACCGCCGGTGCTCATGTACTTGGCCGCCCGACTGATCGCATTCACATGAGTGGCGTAACCCGGTATCTGCCCCGGCGCTCCGGCCTTGTCCCAGTGGTGCACCAGACTGCGACTGGAAATGCCGAGCGCCGTCTTCAGCTTCGGGTGATCGCCCAGGGTGGTCTGGCCACGCAGGCGAGTGGAGTTCAGCAGATGAGCATCGAGTTGGGCGAGCAGGCGCTGGCGTTCGGCGAAGAACTGCGGTGATTTGAGGTGGCCATGTTGACGATAGCTGTCTTGATGCAGGCGCTCCATGGCTTGCAGGGTGTCGCGCAGTCGGGCCAGGTGTTTTTCCATCACCACCGCGCTGACGCCGAGCCAGGTCGAAGTCTCGCCGGTAAAACTGGCGATTTCCGCTGCATGGCGGAACATGAACTCAGCTTCCTCCGGCGTCAGGGGATCAAGGGCTGCCTTGACCTGCTGCGCGGCCTGCATCAGCTGCGCTTCCTGGTAGGTGCAGGAGGTGTTGTTCGGGTCGCTCAGTACGATCAACGAGCCGGCTTTGATGTTGTCTGATACTGGGTTGAGTGCCCGAAACTTGCGCATCACGGCGGCACCGGGCGTGGCGAACAGCGTGGCCTCCAATGCCTCCCGGGTCATGCTTTTGGGCACCACATAGAAGCCCGGTTCTTGAGGGTCTACGCGGGCGAATATGACAGGCGCCGGTGGGTACGAAGGGGCGAAACCAGGCTGACGTGGCGCGGCCGGTTGACTGGTTGCCGCACTGGAAACGGGTTGCACAACGTCCCTGCCCGTTCGCGGTGCGGAGTTAGCGCTGCGATAGGTCGCCGTGACCACCGAGGGGATCAGCCGGGCCTTGCAGGGGCATTCGCTGTGGCTGTCCAGCGTGCCCGCCATGGCTTTGCCATGACTGATCATGTGCGAAATGCCACCGACAATTTTGTAAGTCTTGCCGTCCTTGCCACAGGTGACTCGATCACCCTCGCGGGCATGGGCAATGCCGTACATCATGATCCGGGTGTCACCATCCAGGACCTTACCGCCACAGGTGGTCTTGTCATGCAGACCAATGAAATGTCCTTCGTTCATTGATGTTCTTCCTCCTTGATGGAAGGCAGAAAGTCCTCGGTTGCGATTCGGTAAATGGCGTGAGCGGGATGAGCTTCCATGTATGCCTGCCCCTGGCGAACAACTGCCAGAGCTTCGTCGCAAAAGTGCGCAAGCCGCCCTTCAGTGAAGTGGGGGGCGTCAAGACTGCGAAGAAGTTCAGCGGAGACTTCTTTGGTATACAAGGGATGCGCAGGTGCATTCATTTGCAACTTCCTTATCGTCATCGGTTTGAGTTGCCTTTCCTTCTCATCTCGGCAGAAGCGCCGAGCAGAGAGAATATTGGGCGACGACGAATAAGACGGTGGGACGCTTGCTGAACGCAATCCAATGGCATAGCCAAAATGAACGAATAGGAATTTTCGCAATAACCAACAACCCATTTCCTACAACGGGAGTTACAAGAAGTATTTTTTTGCGCAGTGGAAGCCCGCTGTGTGTGTGTGGTTATTTCACGTGCGAGCGTAGTCCGATGGATTAACTAAAAAACGACATCTTCCCGGACAGGATTTTTCACACCGGTGAAAGTTTCACTACACTCCCCTTCAAAACCACTCCAGCAAAAAAGCCCGATAACAATGAAGAAAATCAACAGAGCAATGATGCTCGGCGGCTTGCTCGCACTCGCCCTTGGCGCCCAGGCAGAACCTTCGCATCTGGACAGCGTCATGCAACAGGGACAACTGCGCGTCTGCACCACCGGCGACTACAAGCCCTACACCCTCAAAGCCGGGGACGGCGAATATTCCGGCATCGACATCGCCATGGCCCGCACCCTGGCCGACAGCCTGGGCGTCAAGGTCGAGTGGGTGCCCACCACCTGGAAAACCCTGATGCCCGACATGCTCGCCGGCAAGTGCGACATCGCCATGGGCGGCATCTCGGTCACCCTGGAACGGCAGAAAAAAGCCTTCTTCAGCACCACCCTGGACGTCGACGGCAAAATCCCGCTGGTGCGCTGCGAAGACCAGGCGCTGTACCAGACCGTCGAACAGATCAACCAGCCCTCGGTTCGTCTGGTCGAACCTGCCGGCGGCACCAACGAAGCGTTCGTTCACGCCTACCTGCCCCAGGCGCAATTGCAGCTGCGCGACAACATCAGCATTTTTCAGGAACTGCTGGATAAAAAGGCAGACGTGATGATCACCGACGCATCGGGGGCGCTGTATCAGCAGAAGCTCAAACCGGGCCTGTGCGCCGTCAACCCCACGCACTACCTGCAATACGGCGAAAAAGCCTACCTGCTGCCCCGCGACGACATCACCTGGAAGCTGTACGTCGATCAATGGCTGCATCTGGCCAAGGCGACGGGCAACTACCAGAAGATTCGGCGGCAGTGGCTGGTGGTGCCTGACGCAAAGTAATGGGGCGCTCTTCACCCGCACAAAAAATGGCGCTCCCATGGGAGCGCCCTTTTTTCATTGCGGACCGCGTATCAATCGTCGTGCAGCAATCCTGAACTGTACTCGCCGAAGCTATTGCCGAGCGCGCTGCCATGGAAATTCATCTTGGCGGCATTGCTGTTGGTCGGCCCCGGGCCAAAGCCAGCCGGCTGCACCGAGTCGGTCGAATAATCGCTATGGGAGCTCACACCGGAACAGGCGCTCAACAACAAAGCACCGGCTATCAGCGAGACTTTGACGAGGTTTGCGATCATTTTTTTATTCCTGTGGGTTGAGGCGCGGGGGACATGACCTTTGGTGGTTATCCTATGCCTCATTTCAACGACACATCATGAAACTTTTCGGCAAGTCAGCGTTGGTTCAGGCAATGCGATGTCTTAAAAAACGGTGCCACTGCTCAAAAAGAGCAGCGTCCTACACGACATCAGGAATTGTCCGTACACTCCGCCATTGCTGCGCCTTTGCCACGAGTCCTATAGTCCGGCCCACGCCCTCACGGCGTGTCGGGTTTGGCGACTCGATTGCAATTGAACTGAAGTCTTCGACCATTTCGGAGCGCTTCGGAACGCACCTAGCTGCCTGTTTTATGGTGGCTGTGCGCGGGAGACCTCAGGGTCTGCCGGTTTCTCCATTGCCCGGTTCGCCAACCCGCGTACGGCTACCACCCTCTCGTTTGGCGACGATTGAGTGATAGCTCTCATGAACTAATGGAGCTTCACTTATGAATGAGTACATCGCTTTAACCAGCAATGCCGATGACCTGCCCTCGCTGTTCGTCAACACCACCCAACCTCTGCATTCACTGCTCAGCACGGCCAGTTACAGAATCCGAGCTGTAACGCAGATTCTTGAAAATCTGGCGATGCGTGGTGACATCACCAGCGATACGGTAGTTCTCAGCGACTTTGCGTTGTTGTGCTGCGTGCCGTTGCGCGATGGTTGTGATGTGTTGGATGTGATTGCGCGGCGGATGGATTCAGAGCCGTCTTGAAATCAGGAGGGGCGTTCTACTTGGGCGAAAAAACGGCACCTTCCGGTGCCGTTCGAATTTCGCAGTCCTGCTTTAACTTACCCTGCCCGGTGTCCCGGCCTTGTCACAGAGGTCCACCAGGCTACGACGGGAAATGTCGAGGGACGCTAACAGCGTCGCGACGCTCAAGGCAGGGTCAAAAGAACGATTAAGAAGTTTCGTCAAAAGGAAATGTCTTTTTCCTACAACAGCCTTCAAAGGAGCTTTTATAGAGAAATGGAAGTTCGTTTTGTGGTTCCAACAATCGAGTAGGAGGCGGATTTACATCCGCCGTCCTCTCACATACATGGACGCCCCCAGCTTGCCGAGCTTTCAATTCGTGACAACACAGACGGGGTTGAGATTGCAGCCATACATCCGGACTTTATGTGAGGCTCTGCCTCTGTCCCTGATGGAATTCGCTGATCGGGCTCTTATCACCACCACGCGCTCGAAGCGCCTGTGAGAGGGCAGAGTTACCCGATCCCGGTCCGACCTGTCTTGCCATCACGTCATGATTGCCTGGGCAACCTTGGTAGTACTCCTTTCTAACGCTTCATCGCTTGACTCCACCGGTCTGGTTACGCGCCTGCGACAGCAGGGGTGTAACCAGACCGGAATCTGCGGTCGTGGGCCAGCAGCGCCCAGGCAATCCGGGCACTCTTGTTGGCCTGCGCGATGACTGCCACATTCGTGTTGCGACGCGCCAACAAACCCTTCAGCCAATCCGATGAGGGGTCGGTTTTACCTTCGGCGTAACGAACCACCGCTCGCGCACCATGAACCAGCAATGTGCGCAAATAGCTATCGCCTCGCTTGCTGATACCTAACAGCGTGGACTTGCCTCCGCTCGAATGCTGTCGCGGTACTAATCCCAACCATGCCGCCATCTGCCGACCGTTGGCAAAACTCTTCGCATCACCTACCGAAGCGACCAGAGCGCTTGCGGTGATCGGTCCAATACCCGGTATTTCTGCAAGCTTGCAACTGGCCTCATTCCCTCGATGCCATTGTTGAATTTCCCGTTCAAGTTGACCCACCTGCCGGTCCAACTCCTTCAGATGATCGCCCAGGCGCTGCATCAACTGCCGGAATGAACCGGGCAGACCGTTTTCGCCATCTTCCAGGATGCCTGGCAAACGCTCGGCGATATGCCCGATCCTTGTGCGATGACAATGCCGAACTCACCGAGCAGCCCACGAATTGCGTTAGCTTGCGCAGTACGAGCCTTCACAAAACCCTGCCGCGCCCGATGCATGGCCAATATCCCTTGTTGCTCTGTCGTCTTGATCGGTACGAAGCGCATATTGGGTCGAGCGACCGCTTCACAAATGGCCTCTGCATCGGCTACGTCGTTCTTGTTCGTTTTCACATAGGGCTTAACAAATTGTGGAGCCATCAACTTGACCGTATGTCCAAATGCTTGCAGCTTTCTTGCCCAGTGATGGGCACTTCCGCAAGCCTCCATACCGATCAAGCACGGCGCCAATACTGCAAAGAAAGGGGCAAACTGGTCACGTTTGAGCTGCTTCTTCAGTACTGGTTTCCCTCGCTCGTCAACTCCGTGTACTTGAAACACGTTTTTTGCCAAATCGATACCAACAGTCGTAAGCTTCATGAGGACGCTCCCTTCCGTTAAGTGCTATTAACACTTTCACTTTGGCACATCGATGCCGTTAGGACAGGGGGCGTCCATTCCATTACCACCGTACGTACGGGTCCGTATACGGCGGTTCAGGTTATGCGGATAAGCCGTTTTATCGTATCCAGTATTGAGACCAGCCCCAGGCTGTCCCACAGCTTCTTCGGCAGCGCGTGATTCATATGTGACGCTCCCGAGTTCCACCATGGCCCGCGCCCGTTGAACGCTGATTTGCAGGCGCGTGCTTCGCTGATCCCCAGACGTATCAGGTTGCGCGCCCTCGTTGGGCGCTGCTTCCATTGACGCCAAATGACACAGCGAAGTTTACGGCGCATCCAGCCATCCAACTCCTCAAGGGGGCGGTTGCTCTGGCTAAGCTTGAAGTAACCCGCCCAACCACGTAGCACCGGGTTAATCCGCTCAATGACGCTTGCCATCTTGTGGCCCCGCGCTCCGCGCAGCAGTTCTCTGAGCCGATCGCGCAAGCGATTCAGGCTCATCGTAGCTACTTTCAGCTTCGGCTGTTTATGCAGGTTCATCCCGTAACCCAAGTAATCACACGCCCACGGCCGTGCTACTCGGCTCTTTTCCTGATTCAACGTCAGTTTCAGGCGTTGATTCAGGAAGCGCTCAACCCTGACCAGCACTCGCTCGCCAGCACGACGACTCCGCACATAAATGTTGGCGTCGTCGGCATAGCGCACGAAGCGATGACCCCGCTGCTCCAATTCTCGGTCGAGTTCGTTGAGCAGGATGTTCGACAGCAACGGCGAGAGCGGGCCGCCTTGCGGCGTCCCTTCCTGCCGTCGACTGACGAGTCCGCCTGACATCGTCCCCGCTTCGAGATAACGACGGATCAGCGTGAGCACCCGTTTGTCTTCGATTTGACGCGCCACGTAAGCCATCAGGACATCGTGGTTGACCCGATCAAGGAACTTCTCGAGATCAAGTTCCAAGCACCAGCGGTGACCCGCCGCCACATGGGCGTGGGCTGTTTCGATGGTTTGATGGGCGCTTCGGCCTGGACGGAAGCCGTAGCTGTAGTCCGAAACAGAGGGTCGAAGATCGGCGTGAGCTGTTGCAGCAAAGCCTGTTGGATCAGGCGATCCACGACACTGGGAATGCCCAGTTGCCGCGTCCCACCTTTGGGTTTGGGGATGTCGACGGCGCGTACACCTTGCGGGTGATACTCACCGGCCAACAGCCGAGACTTGAGGATCGGCCAATACTGTTTCACGTAGCCCGCCAGCTGGTCGACCGTCATGCCATCGGCACCCGGTGCGCCTTTGTTGCTGACTACGCGCTGATACGCACGCTTGAGGTTGGCGGGTGCAAGCACCCGCGCCATCAGCGTGTCCGGCTCCGCGTTCGTCCACGCCACAGACGCCGTCGATGTTTGCGCCCTGTCAGCCTTCATCCTCGGATACCGTCCAGGACCTGGGGTAACAGTTTTCTCTTGGAGAATATTCTGCGTTTCAACATTCGACGAGACTCTGACGCCTACTGGCGGCATAACCTGTTCGGCCCTTGGTGACGCGGTGATCCGCCACTTACTACGGCCTCAACTGACTTCTGTAGGCTCATCCCGTCGCCTCTCGACGCTCGGTAGGACAGTGGCAAACCTACAGATCTCCCAGGGTAATTCGCGTGACCTTCCTGCTTATGCCTGTCGGATCTACGTCACAGCGTTCCGTGCAAGTATCGGGCTTTAATGATCATGGCCACCTTACCCCACTGCGCCGCCTAATCCGCTTCCTGTTCGTCAGGCCAGCATTTTGCCTCGGGCTTCCTTCAGATTCGCAGTCACCCGCGACACCCTTGCCTCTGACTAACACTTCCCCTTGCCGGGTGTGTAGAGGACTTGCACCTCCAAGTCACCCGCTTGGCCACCACAGCCAAGCGGGTTGCGCGCAACGCGCCATGCCTGGCGCACCACGAAAAAAACCCGCCGAAGCGGGTCACAGTTGATGCCTGCTGACTAGCAGTCCACGGCACCGACGAATCCTGGAAGCGTCTTCAGGTGCACATAGGCCTGCTCCAGCGGATTACCGCCGTCGGTGTCATAAGGCGCTTCCCTGATTTCGCTTTGGAACACTTCGGCTTCGGGACTATTGCGGTACTGAACACCAAAGGTCATCATCCTGTTGCCCATGGCAATGGCTGACATGACCGCAGTGATGTGAGCGTCTATAACGGTGATGCCTTTGAATTCGATGGTCTTCTTGATGGACATGCTGAATTCCTTAGTTAGGGATCCGGAGTGTTCGATAGCCCGTACCTGCGGAATCAATAGTGCCGACCTCGATTCGATCAAATGAGATAACACCGTTTTTGATCAGCTTGACCGACAGTGCTGTCTTCCCTGAGGAAAGGCCCGAATCATCAATCGATGCGACAGTCTCCAACGATTTGTTGCGCCAGCGGTATTTTCCGGAATCCCCCAGGTTGAAGGTCGTGTAAAACTGATCCGTTTGTTCGCTCGCACCATTCGGCAGTACTCGATAAAACTGCTGATCGACAGTAACCACGAACTCTTTACGCGTGGACACTTCGCTTGAGTAGCCCGCCACAAAATTACTGGAAAGAGCCCCAGCGCCGAACACTACCACCCCGGAACTCACAAGCGCTTCAGGGTTAACGCCACCTGTGAGCACCCCGTAGTTATTCAATCCACCCTCGCCTGTAAATTCGAAAATAGCCTTGACCGTCGAGTAATAATTAACGCCCTCAGCGAAGCAGGCATTCGCCTTACGGAACAGGTACAACGGATTAAGCACCGCAGCCACTGCGGAGAAATAGGGTCTCGGGTCAATCGATCGGCAATTGAGCGGCAGCAGTTGGCCACTGGCCGTGCCGCCATGAAAAACAACTCCGGCCCCTTCGACATTCTCGAAGGTGATGTTGTAATCCCAGTTGTCGCGCGACCATTCCCCATATTGGATCACGGCGTTGAAATTGGCGGCATTGCCAAACTTGACCATGTTCGCTGCCGAGCAGGTGTTGAGCTTGACCCCCCGGGACTCGGTGTTCCTGCCTACCGCAAAGCCCACAGCGCTGTTCTCAGCAAAGGTGAAACCGAAGGCTTTGCATAGATTGATTTCGCTTTCAAAGATGCCGTCGAGCAAGAACACGTCGGTTTTGATGCCATGCTGGGGGAGCGCAATCACCTGCTCGATTTTGATGCCCTGGCACATCTTGCCGGTCGCAAAGCCCGTACCACCACCGGCCTTGTTGGTTTTAAAGGCGGTACTAGAAAAGTTTTTGATGTAGACGCGCTGCACATAGCTCCCATCCCGGGCGCCGAACATGGCTACACCAGGAATATCACGGCCGCCTACATCAATCGTGAGCGATGAAATACCCAGATGAGTGGAAACATCTGCAGCAGCAGTTGAGTCGCCCAACTCAATCACACAGTCTCCGATGAACCCGGCGCCTGGCCCACCCTGCGGGTCCAAGACAAGGCCGGCAGAATCGATGCCGTCACCAACGAGCTGCGCGCCAGTCACTTTGGTCGTGATCTTGCGCTTCACCTTGAGTAAGTGAGGAATCAGGACCTTCTTACCCTCTTGCAGCGCGGCATTGATCGCCGTATCCCAGTACCAGGTAGCGGGTTCCGCTTCATCAATCCTGTCCCCCGCGGGAATACGGTTGATGTACTCCCATACGTTCAAGGACTGGGCGCTCAACATGCCCGCCACCGTGTAGGCTGACTTGCCGAACGGACCTCGCATGAAGGCCAGCATCTTGTCGTTTCTGCTCGGGTCGGCCAGTTCCTGGCGCAATGACGCGTCACCCGCCGCCAAGAGCTTCGGCGCATCGATTGCCCATCCCGATGTGACAAAAGGCAAGCTGGCGTTCTTGGCGCGATACAGCTCACCCAAATAGCGAACAGTTTGCGTGGGCCGGGTAATACTCAAGCCGACGACATAATCGGCCGGAGTCTCGAAACCGCTACTTTCAAGAAAGTCGACAAACTCGGTTACACGCTCTGCTTGAGCAGATGTGAACGCCGAGTTACGTCCGGCCTGATCCGCCTCAAACTCGATACCCATGGCGGGAATTGTCTTTCGGTTCGTACCGAAACGATCCGCATACATTGATCCGGGGCCATTCACAAACTTGTCGAGAATTTTTGCGTTGTCAGACAAGTCTCGCGGATCGGTACTGCCGATCGGGTTGCCGGTGTTGTAGCTCATGGTCATTTCGCTCACAGAGTAAGCCGCCGGCGCCGCAAATGACGCGGTGCCGAGTGCGCTGATTTTTATCAATTGCCGGCGATTTACCATAACGACCAACCTCAAAACAGAATCGGTTGGCAGTGTACCGGCGCAGGCGTTGTAGGCCGAATGAAGAATGTGCGAATCGTTGCAACAGACTGACGCAGACGCAGCCAAACACCATGCAGACCTACCCTGCTGGCCACTCGTGGTTTATGGCACGGTCGAAGATATCCGCCATAGCAACGTAGTCGGGTACAGTGATAATCCAGCCTGCGTCCAGAATGGGGCGCTTGAACAATTCGACTTTGGCGGAAAAGCGCCAATGACTCACACCCACCAGATTCGGCCCGTCGTAAATATCGATGAAGTGAGCTCGGTGATCATCCCCCCCAGTGGCGTCTTGAGTGGACACTGAAACCACAGGCTGCCCGAGAGCAGGATGTGCTCAAACCATCCTTCAAAGAGCTGCGCCTGGGTATCGTTGAGCAGCCAAGTAACCGTTGCCACAGTGGGAACGGACGTGAATCGACGCCGCTGCCTGGCCCGCCCACTCTGCTGATCAGAGCGAGCAATCGGGCTTACGGATTGAAAGCCATAACATTTGCGCTGCGGCAGGGGCAGAAACTTCGGATACTCAATCATTTGCTGCCTCTATGGACCGATAAATGCTTCATAACGGGGCGCTGTTGTCATAGAGGTACACCCGCGCGTCGTAGGGCATGCCTTCCACCGCGACGCTTCCGCTGCCTGATGGATTCACGACGGTGACCAGTGTGGGGTAACTCCACCGATTTACCGGGCCGAATAGGAGGTGCGGTGGCTCCGGATCCCAGGCGGTGTTGGGATCAAAAATCCAGGCTGCTCACGCTCACCCGGTATTCATCCACGCAGGTCGCCGGCCACACACCGGAGAGCTCTCCGCTCTGCTTGCGCAAGGCGACCACGTGCGCCCCGCCGACCGACCAATCGAAGGGCTCGGTGCTGGCCATGATCATCGGCGATGCCGCACCCAAGTTCAGCGGCTGCCTGGAGCGCTTCGAAACGAAATGGCTGACCACCAAGACCTACGCCGCAAGCACCCTGAAGGAAATCAAATTCAAGCTGGCCCGGTACCGCGAGGACCTGGGTCACCTGATGATGGGCCAACTGGATGTGCTGACAGTGACTGAGTACCTGGATGGCTTCGAGAACAACGCCTACACAAAGCACCGGGGCCTGCTAGTCCAGGTATTCGCGTTCGCCGTCGCTAAGGGCTTGTGCGATCGCAACTGCGCCGAGCTGACGCTGGTGAAAAAGGAAGCCGAGAAGAAGCGCCAGCGGCACACCGTCGAGGGTCTGAACAACATTCTGGAGTACGTGGGGACACCGATCTGGCTGAAGCGCCATTCGACTAGGGTTGCTGAGTCTTCAGCGGCGGGAAGATATCGTGATGTGGCCGAAATTGGCTGTGGACCTCGAACAGAACACCATCAAGGTGTCACCCGGGAAGACACAGAACTACGGCAAGCCCGTGCACTTGGAAATTGTCATGGGTCAGGCCCTGCGGGAGGTGGTGCTGGAGTGCGTGAGATCGCCGGTCGTCTGCCCGTACCTGATCCACTACTCGCCAAAGACACGCAGAAGGACTCAACTGGACGCCAAGCTACACTGGAACGCAGTAACGGCGGACTATCTGACCAAGTCTTTTGCCCTGGCACGGGACGATTCCAAGGCTTATGAAGAAATGCCAGCCGGTGAACGCCCTACCTTCCACGAGATTCGCGCACTCGGTGCCTGGCTGTATGAGCAAAAGGGGTTCAGCAGGAATACATTCAGGGCTTGATGGGTCACGCTGACGTGAAGATGACCGAACACTACCAGGTAGGGCACAGTGATGACGCAGTGGTTTACATGAAGGTGAAAGCCAACCTGAAGATGTAGTGCGGTGGTCGTTTGCCCAAACACCAAGCAATCGGCATAGGGGACGACCTTCACAGGCCGTTCCCCTGCCACACCACCCGGCATGCGGGTCCGCACCGGGCGGTTCGAGAGATTGAGGTTATGAGAGACGCACCATTCCCAGTCTGTCGAACCACGCAATGTTGAGCACGCGATTCAGACCAAGACGACTGTTGCGCCACCAGCGGCAGGTGTTTCCTGCCACCTTCTGCGCCACTTGGCTATTCGCGCCGAGTGCTCGCAGCTCACGATACGTCGTCGTTCCGCGCTTCCATTGTTTTAGCTGGATAGCTCGCAGTCGGTGTCGTATCCATTCATCCAGCTCACGCCAGACGCCTGGGGTTTGCGACAGCCCAAAGTAAGCTTTCCAACCCAGAATGTAAGGGCGCAGGTCATCGACGAACTGCTGCAAACTGCGACCGCACGAGCGTCGGGTGTACCAACGTAGGGGATCATGAAATTTTTTGGGGCGACAGCGTTGGTTCAGGAGCCGTGTGCTCCTGGCGATATCTCACCCCCATTGCCTTGCGGATCGACATTGTCCAATGCCCGACTCACCAACAACTCCCCCACCACCGCCAGTTGCTGAATCGACAGCGCCAAACTGCGGGTTGAACCTTCGAGCTTGCAAGCCAGGTCAGTGGTCAAGACGTTCAACGAAGCGAGGGTTTCGCTGGCATGACACAGGAGCGTTTCAGTGTCGACATTGGGAAGAATGGTGAACAGATGGCAGACAGGATCAGCGTGATTCGGGTTTCGCAGGCGTTTGCTGACCACCCGCTGAGAGTCAGCGGTTAGTTGAGGAAGATCGAGAGAATCGGAAGCCATTGCGGTTTCCGGAGGGTCAGGCGTGATCTTTTTCATCGTTTTCGTTCCTAGAATTAACCAAAGGAACTGCCAGCATCACTTCCACATGATGGGGTGGCAGCTGTGCACGGGTGTGGAAGACCGGGGATCTAGGAACCCGACGCACTCGAAAGTGCCCCGCGCACAGCCGCCATAATTTAACAGCAGACATGAAAAAAGCGCCTGCTTAAATTTAGGTGGCGCCCTGTGCGCCCAGATCTTGTGAAGGGCTTCCACACCCTTGTCGCTGAATTTGCAGCGACGAAGGGAGGTTAGCTGGGTGATCAGTGGGAGGGCAATATGGGCAATGGGGACGCGATTTGAGGGAAATTTCCTACTTTTCGTGATGTTATCAACGCAATACCCAGCACTTGCCCAATCGTCCTGAGGCATGCCCAAGCTCCATCAGCCCATTCCTGATAAACTCCCTCACCTCCCAGCCTCACCGATTCCAGATCCCTCATGTCCGTAACCACCGTCACACCCGCCCCACTCTCCCGCCGTTTCTCCGTCGCGCCGATGATGGATTGGACCATCTAATTCTGAAGGCCTTACAAATAAAGACTTTCAGAGAATCTGCTTTTTCTACGTACCTCTTTCGTACCACTGCGCGCACATTTGCAGCCGCCACTCGCAAATATTGTCGCCAGTGACTGTCGCTCCAATCCAGACAGGAACTCTCATCGTTGCGAATGGCTAGAGTCGGCCTGCTGCAGCCTTGAATTTGCCCTACGCTTTCATCCTTGGTGATATCGTCATGCCTCATCCGGAGCATGACCCGAGGAGAAATCAATGAGCGAAGAGATCGAGGTTTTGAAACAGCTGCTTGACAAAGGCCATCTGGATAACGAAGACGGCAAGGTTAGCGGAATAGCCAAGCTCGCCGTGGACAAAGGTTTCGACCAGTTGAGTGCCCTGCAAAAGGCAGTCATTGCGCCCCATCTCCAGAGAGCATGTGAGGGAGTGACGAACCCAGGCGGCCACCATAACGAGTGCCGGGTAGTCCTTGAAGGTAAAGAGTTGGCAACAGCACTAGAACAAGAGGGCTACTACAGCAGTGTTCTCTGCGAGAACTGCATCAACGAGACCGAACAGTACTCGAACGAGTGGGACCGTATCCAAAGGGAGTAAACCGCTCAGCGCAGCACACCCCGATTGTGTTGGAGTACTAACGAAAAAAGCCCTACAACCCCGAGAATAAAGGGCTGTAGGGATTTTTTGACATATGGCGGCTATTGTTCATTTGGCATGAAATGGCATTGGTTGGCGTACGATTTGCCCCATTTTTGCCCCATCCCCAACCACCCCGCCGCTCTGGTTCACAGTAGCACCAGGGAATCCTAATGATTTCCAATATGAACATTCGCGGTATTGCCAAGTGATCACCGTCGCGCCTAGGGACTGACCAATGACTGATTTCTTCACAAACGCATGGGAACTCATCGCTAGGCTGCCGGCAGTTGTCGGATGGACCGTCATTGCTGGACTGGTGGCAGCTCTTATCGCTCCGCTTGTGAGCATTTGGAACACCCGGAGATCGCTAGACGTGCAGCGCCTGACGAATGCGCGGTCAGCGTCCACTTTTATCGCTGACAAGCGCCAGAAGTGGATCGATGATCTGCGCACTGACGCATCCAAATATTTGTCATTGTCGTTGGAGACTGCGGAGGCCTGGAAACAGCTCTATTGGAAGTGCGGGAAAGAGCACGACGAGCATTTCGATCACGATCCTCAGAATGTACTCAAGTTTTGCGAATCGTTGCATATCAACTTTCTCAACGAAAACGCAACGCGCGATAGCGAGCACCACCAACTCTACATGCGCATCATTTTGCGCCTGAACAACGAGGAAGAAGCGCATCAGAGGCTGATGACCACGTTGGATGAACTGCGCACTCACATGAGAGACCTAGCGACGGCAGCACTCAGGGGGTCTTACTCAAACCAGAAGCTATTCGACTCTATAGCGGTGACTCTGGACTACGCTGCGGCATACACCAAGATCATTCTCAAAGAAGAATGGCAACGCCTAAAACGAGAGATCGCAGATCCCAATGGGCTGATAAACGAAATCCTTATGGCTAGTAAGCCTCAGATTGTGGCGATAGGCGCTATGCCACGTAAGCCCTCTTCCGGCGCTGCCTCATCGTTATCCAAAGAAATTCCATTGCCACCAAAGCCCCTGGCCTGAGTCGAATATTGGCCGAGATAGGGATTCGAACCCCATTTACATGCCATGCTAAATTAATATAGGGTTATCGCCCAGCATGACGAGCCTGCTAAAAGCACATAGAACACTAAACAAATTTTAAAAGCGACAGGCCACTAAAAAACGCATAGGGACTGCAATGATAATTAGCGAATTAACATTCGACAATAAAAAGATACTTCTTTGTGGGAACTTGTCCAACAGAGAGAGCAATGTTTTCACTTTAATCGTGGGGCGAAATGGGTGCGGCAAAAGCGTATTATTCAAAAAAATATGCCAAATAAGTATTCGCTCAATATTAAACAATAATTCACTTTACGGTTTCGATTCTGGGGAAAACTCTAACTGGAACGAAAACGGGAGCATGACATATATATTCGCAAATACCACCAACAAAATTGAAGTAAAGCAGGCCGAATTCAACCCAGATAGAATTTCCTTCGCCGGCGTGCCGGAAAATGAACGTGCTGCAATAATCGAACGCATAAAGAACAGTCACCCAAAAGACTTTACACTAGAGCGCTTTAGCAATCACGAACACGAATTTGACAACTTTACTCACCCCAAAATTATCGCCGTTTCCTCAAGCCCATTTGACAAATTTCCCTTGGCAGATTGGGCAGCTACCAGGTATCACGAAACACAACTAAAATCCAACTACATCTACCGTGGAGCTAGAACCGACTATAGAATATCAAAAGGTTACTTGAAATCAAAATTTGATCAACTAGGTGCATCATTCATAAACTTCTTCCTCAAGCATGAGGATCGAAAAAACGAAATATTACCGCTCTTCGAATATCTAGGCCTAAGCTCAAAATTCAAAATCATATTAAAAACCAACGATCACATTTCCCTTGATCAGTTAATCAGCAAAGAAAACTACCGTGCCCCTATCGACATTGTACAAAGCTCACGCTTCTTTAAGGGAATAGGTCGAGGGGACGACAACCTCTCAGAAAAAGATCAAAAAGAAATAATAAACTCCGTTAAGGCACTGTATAAAGATGCAATGGAACCATACTCACGCCTAGCCCAACTCTTTACACTGGAGCTAGACTTAAACCCAGATAACGAATCACAAAATAGCAGTCAGCCGAATTTTTTAAAAGAACTTTCCACTTTGGTAAAATTCGATCTAATCGACCTAGAAAATATCGAATTTAACAAAATTGCAACTAATTCTAGATTTTTTCTGTCCGAAGCAAGCTCAGGAGAGTTGTGCATCCTCTTTAACATCCTTTCAATTGCAGCAGAGATCACAAACAATACAGTGATTCTACTAGACGAGCCAGAGTTGAGTCTTCACCCTGAGTGGCAGCAAGATTTTTTACCACTCTTATCTACGATTTTTTCCCACTACAAAGAATGCCACTTCATAATCGCCACACATTCCCCTCATATAGTATCATCAATTAGCACCTCAAACTCTTATATCGTAAACCTAGAAAACAACCCAACCAAAATACTTGAAGGAAAAGAAGTTAGCTCCCAGTCTCTCGACTACCAACTAGCGCAAGTATTTAGAGCTCCAGGCAACAGAAACGAATATTTAATATCGCAAGCCGTAGAAGCATTAACCGCATTACGAGACGGCCAAACCCCAGATTACTCGTTTTTAACAAAAGTTAACGAGCTAATGGAATTCCACGACATAGTTCCCAATAACGACCCAGTACAGAAGCTTCTCTCCACTCTACGAAAAGCCCTGAGCGTCATTATAAAATGAACGAAGTTAAATTCTCGGAATCGGAAAACAAAACAATAGAGCACTTCATTGCATCTAGCGACAAATCTGCTAGCGACTGGTCTAAAGATGAATTTACCTCCATAAAAAAAACAATAAAAGATCATTACATAAAAGAACAAAACCACACCTGTTGCTTTTGCAAACAAAGAATAGTGGTTTGCCATAACAGAGCGTGGGATGCAGAACATATTTTATCTAGATTTTCACATCCTGCTTTCATGTTCGAGCCTAAAAACCTATGCATAACCTGCATAGATTGCAACATGGAAAAAAGCTCAAAGCCTGTACTAGAACGCCCCGTCACAGGTCCTCGCTATCCAGCCAGATCTAGCGCATACACTATCGTACACCCACACTTTGACCAATACGAAGATCATCTCGAAGTCATTGTAGCGGGACAGCTGTATCAATGGAAAACACCAAAAGGTCGAAAAACCATAAATACATATGGGCTTGATCGTTTTCTCAAAGCAGCGGAAAGGCCTCAAGAATCGGACTCATCCCAAGAAATAAAAAAACTGATGAAATCCGCACTATCCTCCAATTCCGACTATGCAGACCGAGAAACTGAGCTTCTTCAAACCCTCCTGCTAAAATATTCAGATAAAATTGGAGCAGAAACAAGTATTGAGGCTATAAAAAAAATCCGACAATGACCCCACCAACCTTTAAATTTAACATTCCGCTGACTAGCACTCAGCGGCTCCCCCATTCTTAATTTTCATAAAATTAAAACATAACTAACATCTTGTTTGATCAAGATCTAATGGGCTCTGAGCATCGTTTGAGAACAAGGGAAACAGATAATTAATCTTCTCTACCAAGGGTTCAGTCGCCCAGTAACCTCAACGGACGACTGATGCAGTTCTGCAGGTGCCCTTCCGTAAATGGGTCACCTGCAATCCCCAACTAAAACAATCCTCCTAGCGCTGCTGGCTCCCAATTCAAGATCATCAGTTCACCGCTCACCTCGGTTTTTCCCTGGCGCTGATTGGCAGTGCTGTAGCGGATATCCAACATCTCAAAGTGAAAGCCCTCAAACACCCGGCGGATGTCCGGGTGGTCATTGATGCTGACCATCACCTTCCCCTTGCAGCGACGCATAAAGTCAGCCATCCGCTCGTAGTTCTCGAACGGAAAGTCCACCCCATAGCCGGCGGTCTGCCAATAAGGCGGGTCCATGTAGTGGAACGTGTGGGCACGGTCGTAGCGTGCCGCGCATTCAAGCCAAGGGAGATTTTCGACGTAGGTGCCGGACAGGCGCTGCCAGGCTGCCGAGAGGTTTTCCTCGATCCGCAGCAGGTTGATGGCCGGAGCGGTGGTCGCCGTACCGAACGTCTGCCCGGAAACCTTGCCGGCGAAGGCATGGTGCTGCAGGTAGAAGAATCGCGCGGCGCGCTGGATGTCGGTAAGGGTTTCGGGGCGGGTCATCTTCTGCCACTCGAACACCTGGCGCGAGCTGAGCGCCCATTTGAATTGGCGCACGAACTCTTCGAGGTGGTTCTGCACGACGCGGTACAGCGTTACCAGGTCGCCGTTGATGTCGTTGAGTACTTCAACGGGTGCAGCCTGAGGCCGCATGAAGTAGAGCGCGGCGCCGCCGGCAAAGACTTCAACGTAGCATTCGTGGGGCGGAAAAAGTGGAATGAGGCGGTCGGCTAGGCGGCGTTTGCCGCCCATCCAAGGAATGATGGGTGTGGACATATTTAGCAAGACCTTTACTGTATATATAAACAGGTGCTAGGCTCGCCGCGCTTTGTGCACGGAGCAAGAGCCTTGGCTGGACTTGCAGGGACAATCTGCAGGGACGGCGGCCAGGCTGGGTGTTGACGCACCCAGCTCGGTCGCTCTTTTTAACGTTAGTGGTAAGGCTACGAAGCCGGGATGTCCCAGCAGTTCGTCACCTTGATCTCGCCTAATCGTCACGCCTCAACTACTGTATATAAAACCAGCATCCGTAAGGTGTGACCGTGGACCCGTACGAAATCGAAGACACCAGCGATTGGCTTGGCTGCCCGACGCCGCTCGATACCTGCCGGCATCAGCTTCGAATGCTCGAGAACGAAATTCAGGAACTGACTCTGCAAATACGCCAGGCCCGGCAAAACATCTTCAAACTGGTTGAGATGCACACCGAAGCTGCCAATGAGCGAGATGCGCTTCGCTCTCAATTGGCCACTGCCAAAGCTGAAGCGGCAGATGCGAACAGGCTCACGACCGAGATCGAAACCCGGAGGAACTGGGAGTTGATGGCCAAGGACAAGCACATCAGCGAGCTCACCGCAAAGCTACGCGCCCTCACCTGCAAAGATCAGCCCATCGGGTTACCGGGCGACAGGTAAATTCGGCATCAGCGCCCGCACATAGGCCTGACACGCAGCCAGGGCGATCAATCCTTGGTCACCGGCATCGGTGATGGCGACAATTCTTTGAGCTCGCGCCAGTCCCTCCTTAGTTACTCAGCTTGGGCTGCAGGATCACCCGAGCCAGCATCACCAGGATGCCCAGCACGCCATAGGCCACAGGCGGCAGTACCGCCTGCAACTGAGGCAGCAACTGCTCAGCGATACCCAATGCTGCAATAGCGCCGCCCGCCTGAACACTGGACATTTTCAAAGCGCTTTTCCAATTGCCAATGAGTTGCATAATTTTCCCCTGTTAATTTTGAAGTAGTTTGCGAGCACTTGTTTACCAATCAGGCCAGCGACTCCAGCGCAAGCCGGTACAGCGCAAGCCGCTCCGCGGCACCGTGCGGCACCCGGCCAGGTTTGCCTGTGTTAATGACGCTGCCGATGTCCTCAATACGGGCGGCGTCTGCCAGTTCATTCAGGCCGCGCTGCGACCACCACCAAGCGGCGGACATGACGGCGTATTCCGGTTGCTCGAGCAGTTCCGGCTTATCCTCCAACGGGAGCCCCAAGGCGACGCCAGCGGAGCTGTAGTTCGAGCGGCCGGTGATCTGCAGCAGCCCACGCCCGCGGTATTGCCAGCCATCCCCGGGTGCCTTGTTTCCGTTACGGCCAGAATACGTATCGTTGGCGATCGCTTCCGGCCGTCGGGCCAAGCTGATCGCCCGGGCGTTCGGCTTGCCATCGGCGCCGCGGTACCGGTCTTTCCAGGTCATTGATAAACCCTCGGCGTTGTAATTGAGGTTTTCCACCAGGCTCCGCAGGTGGCTGGACTCATGTCCGACCTGTGCCAAGAACGCAGCCTGCCGCATGCGACTGTCGATCTTGTACCGAGCCATAGATCGATTCAGCGCAGGCAAAAAAATGCCCGCAACTGGGCGGGCATTTGGAAGGATCTGTAACAGTTGCTGCTGTGTAAGAGGCATATTTTCTCCATGCAAAACACCCGCATTTAGCGGGGGACGGTTAACGATCTACAATGAAGCAGCGGCCGTGGAATCGGCCGCAGAAAAAGCAAAGACTTCTGCCTTCGTATTCAGCTATAACCGGGCACGACTAGCACCCGCGCCTTAACTGCAAGCAGTGAGCTTTTTTCATACAACTAAGGATTAGTGCATGACTCGCAAGCCACCAAAAAACGTAATACAAATTCTTCGTGAAGAAGTAGGTTTTGGCTGCCCAGTCACAGACTGTGGTCTGCCAAATCTTGAGTGGCACCACTTTGATCCACCATTTAGTGAAGAGAATCATCACAACCCTGAAGGAATGATTGCGCTATGCAGAGATCACCACATCCAAGCAGACAATGGCGCCTTCACCAATGAACAACTTAAACAATTCAAAAAGTCCGGCAAAGAAAACTGGAAGCAAGTCTCCGGAAAATTCAATTGGATGAGAAATAGGCTTCTTGCCGTTATTGGTAGTAATTTATCCTACGAGACTCCTATTCTATTTTCATATCAAGGCACACCAAAAATATGGTTCGAGCGAGATGAAAATGGCTACCTACTACTAAATCTTCACATGATTGAAACCAGCAACAAACCAAGAATGTCAGTGGTAAATAACGTTTGGTACGATGCAGGAAATGAGGAACATATAGAATTCCCACCCTCTGCCAAAAAGCTAAAGATCAGCTACCCAAACAAGGACATGGTCTCGATCGAGTATTTCGAAATAAACAGCATCGACGAAGCGAAGAAGCGCTATCCCGAAATCAGTGATCAAAATTGGGCCAAAGTAGAACTGCCAATTACCGCAGTGGAGCTTTCTTTTGTCGATTCTGAGCTCGGCATTAGTTTTACTCCTAAGGAGTTCAAGTTCGGCCCAGGTCTGCGAAGCAGACATGGCTTCGGAATACGCTGTGGTACGGCGTACTCGATTGCATAAAGCCGGTTTCTCTAGAGGTGGATGTGCAGACGGCTTAGCCTCATTGGCTGAATTGGTCCGCACATTCACCGCTTGGGCTCGTTCCCGATAGAGCAAGGCCTAAGCGCCATCCGAGCTGGCATGGCGTTCATCGACTCCACTCCTGAGCCCGTAGATATCCACCGAAGTAAAATGTTGCTGGTGAATTAATCAGCAATCGATAGCCCCAGCGAATCCTGGAAGCGTCTTCAGGTGCGCATAGGCCTGCTCCAGCGGATTGCCGCCGTCGATGTCATAGGGCGCCTCTTTGATTTCGCTTTGGAACACTTCCGCCTCGGGACTACTGCGGTACTGAACACCAAAGGTCATCATCCTGTTGCCCATGGCAATGGCTGGCATGACCGCGGTAATGTGGGCATCTATGACGGTGATACCTTTGAATTCGATGGTCTTCTTGATGGACATGCTCAATTCCTTAGTTAGGGATCCGGAGTGTTCGATAGCCGACACCTGCGGAGTCAGTAGGACCCAACTCAATGCGATCAAAAGAGGTCACACCGTTCTTGATCAGTTTGAGCGACAACGCCGTTTTCCCTGAGGAAAGGCTCGAGTCATCAATCGATGCGACAGTCTCCAACGATTTGTTGCGCCAGCGGTATTTTCCGGAATCCCCCAGGTTGAAGGTGGTGTAGAACTGATCCGTTTGCTCGCTCGCCCCATTCGGCAGCACGCGATAGAACTGCTGATCAACAGTAACCACAAACTCTTTACGCGTGGACACTTCGCTTGAGTAACCCGCCACAAAGTTACTGGAAAGAGTTCCAGCGCCAAACACTACTACTCCGGAGCTCACAAGCGCTTCGGGGTTAACGCCACCGGTGAGCACCCCGTAGTTATTCAGTCCACCCTCACCTGTAAATTCGAAAATCGCCTTGACCGTTGAGTAATAGTTAACGCCCTCAGCAAAGCAGGCATTCGCCTTGCGGAACAAGTACAACGGATTAAGCACGGCAGCCACTGCGGAAAAATAGGGCCTCGGGTCCACCGATCGGCAGTTGAGCGGCAACAGCTGACCGCTGGCCGTGCCGCCATGGAAAATAACTCCCGGCCCTTCGACATTCTCGAAGGTGGTGTTGTAATCCCAATTATCGCGCGACCACTCACCATACTGGATGACAGCGTTGAAATTGGCGGCATTGCCAAACTTGACCATGTTCGCACCCGCGCAGGTGTTGAGCTTGACCCCGCGGGATTCGGTATTTCTGCCCACGGCGAAGCCCACAGCGCTGTTCTCAGCCAGCGTGAAACCAAAGGCCTTGCAAAGATTGACCTCGCTTTCAAAGATACCGTCGAGCAAGAACACATCGGTTTTGATGCCATGTTGTGGCAGCGCAATCACCTGCTCGATTTTGACGCCTTGGCACATCTTGCCAGTCGCCACGCCTGTACCACCGCCGGCCTTGTTGGTTTTAAAGGCGGTACCGGAGAAGTTTTTGATATAGACGCGCTTTGCATAACTCCCATCCCGGGCGCCAAACATGGCGACACCCGGAATATCGCGGCCACCCACATCGATCGTGAGCGCAGAAAGACCCAGATGGGTCGAGACTTCTGCAGCCGCAGTTGAGTCGCCCAACTCAACCACACAGTCACCGATGAACCCGGCACCTGGACCACCCAGCGGGTCCAGGACAAGGCCGGCAGAGTCGATGCCGTCACCCACGAGCTGCGCGCCAGTCACTTTGGTTGTGATCTTGCGCTTGACCTTGAGGGGGTACGGAATCAGGACTTTCTTGCCCTTTTGCAGCGCCGCGTTGATTGCCGTGTCCCAATACCAGGTGGCCGGTTCGGCGGGGTCAATCTTGTCCGCCAAAGGGATGACATGGACGTGTTCCCAGACATTTAAGGTCTGAGCGCTCAACATGCCGGCCACTGTATAAGCGCCTCGGCCGAAGACTCCACGTATGAATGCCACCATTCCTCCCCCCTTCCCCGGGTCAGTGGCGTCACCAAGCTCGCTCATAATCATTTGCCCATCGGCATTTGGCGTAAGCCAAACAATGCCGGTGAAGACACGTTCGATGCCCATGGTGGTATTGAAATATCGATCCCCTGCCGACAGAGGCTGCCCCAGCGGATTGGTAGCGGGATCAGCCGCTAGAGGCCCGAAGTTTCGCCCTGCATAGGCTAAAGCACCCTCAGCAAATGTTCTCGATGCTTCCGAAAATGCCTCTGCCGCATCCGCAGATTGCCGAGCCGAACTTTCCACCCGATCTAACAGATACCGTGTGGGAATTCTCTTTCCGGTATCAACAGCTGCACCGTTAACATTCTGGTAAATCGCATAGGCGGCTTCATCTTCAGGGGCTACAACCTGAAAGATCTTGCCGTTAACAGTCGCAGCGAGCCCCTGTGCAATGGTGCGATAGACACCGTTGGTCAATGCAAGCACATCGTCGGGGTCCGTTATGACGATGTCTCGAATCAAGGGAGCCGAATACCCACCGCGATGGATATGCACATCGATTCGGTTAGTGCTTGTGTAAAAAAATACGCGGGCATTTTTGTCGGCAAGAAACGGATTACCAAGAGGTGTATTGCCTAATGAGTCCAAAAACAGCGCAGCACGTGCCTGCGTGCCACTCACAAACACATCTACCGTTGCGCCGGGCACCAGGGCGCCGTCCTCAGCCCGGGCGGCGAAGAATTGAATGGGTTGCATAATGGCTCTCTATCAGGTGTTAAAGGTGATCGCCGGAGCGAAGTTGAGCTGACTGCGCGTGCTGCTCCAGGTGTCGTAAGCAGCGGCACAGAGGTAGTAGGTGGTGCCGGCAATCAAGCCGGTGATTTCCCCAGAACGGGACGCCCCCTGATAGCCAACCGCTCCGGCAAAGGTCGGGTCGAAACCAGCGACGGTGGAATACACGAACATGTAACCGGCAGCGTCTGCTGCACTGCTGGGATCGCAGCTCACATCAGCCGTTGTGCCGCTGACCGTCGCCGTTGTGCCGGTCACCGCTTCCGGTGCCGTGTTGGTGACCAACACCGAAGCCAACGGCGCGCTGCCGGCAGCGTTGCGCTCGATGATCTCCACGCGGTAACTGCGCAGCAGCGCGCCGTCGATCAAGGCGTCAGCCCGCTGGTAGGTGAAGGCCGTGCTGGTGGTCGATACCTGACGCAGCAACGCATTGCTGCCGGCGTTGCGGATCCGCACCAGCCGATCCTCCGCGCGAGCCCCGGCCGTCCAGCTGACGGTGAAGTACGGCGCTTCGAATGAGCCGACCAGCGCCAGGTTCTGCGCCGACGCAGGTACCACCCGCGCCGGCGACAAGGTGACGCTGTACGCCGTGACGTCCGCCAGATCCTCCAGCGCCCGGCCATACACGTTGAACGAACGAAACTTGACCCACACGGTTCTGCCGATCTGATCCTGGGCGTAACTGTATTTCCAGACGGCATCATCCAGACGCACAAACGGTGCCCCGGGCGGATGGCTGGCCACCGGCGAGCTGAGTCGTCCACGTCGCAGGTAGCCCAACTGATAGGCACCCACGCCGGTCAGCGTGGCATCGCGGTAGCTGAGCAGCTCCCCGTCCACCCAGCACAGAGTGGCGCCGCTATCCGCCTCGGCGGTAGTCGCGGCCGCCAGTTCGTCCGGTGCCGCCAGTTGCAAAGACAGGGTATTGACCGTGTCCGGATCGTTGCCGGCGGCCAGCGTGGCCGTGAGTTGGCCCATGCGGGCCCGACCATAGATGGTTTCAGCCATCCGATAGCTGTCACCGTCGGCGCTAATCCAGATCTCGCAGCCGCCCCAGTTCGGGCTCGCCCCCGCCACGGCGCCCCACACTTGCAACTGACCAGTTAGCAACAGGCTTTCCGGGGGATTGAACATGATCGGCGCCAAGGCCGGACCGGGTGCGACATTCTGATTGCTCTGAAAACCACTTTTGCTCTGTACCGGGTAATTCGGCGCACTGCCAACACCCAGCAACGCATCTTCGGCCACCACGGCCAATTTGCCCTCTTCGTCTTCCTCGACCGAGATCAAACGGACTAAGCGCTGCTGCAGGTTCAACCCCGGCTCGGTAATGGTAACCAGGTCCATCGGCTCAAGCAGCACATGCTGCCAGCCCAGGGAGAACTGGTATTCATTGCGCACATAGAGCTTGCGCTGAACCAGCAACTGCGCGGCATGCGCACCAATCGCCACATCGCAAATCTCATAGGCCTTGATCGTCTCCATCGGTCGCGAGCCGAACTGCTCGATGGCCGCCTGATCGGTGCCGCGCACCACATCGGTGTTGTACTCGTGAGCGCGATCGAGAATCTCCAGCGAGACTTCGTTGTAGCTGTCCGCCTGACTCTTGATCTTCAGTGAAACCGGTGGCTCGCCCTCCTCAGCCAGAAAATCATCATCGGTCAGATCCGCCACTGGCGTGACATCCGGATACCAGGTCACGCCATTGCCGGTCACGACCTGATCGCCATAGGGAATGACCTTGAGCTGACCGGCCGACCAGACCAGTTCGCTGTTGGTTAGCTGCAGCCAGCGGGCGATCGCTTCTCTGGCCGGAGACTGCTCGTCGAGCACCGGACTCAACAATAGGTTTTCGGCCAGACAGTAATTGCGATAATTGCTCAGGTCGGCAATCCACCATGGGTTGAATCCAATGCCGTCCAAAGGATCGAGCAGTAACCCTGACAAAAACTCCCCGGGATTGGCGTCCGGCAACCCCGGCACTTGATAGGGACCGTCTACCTCGAACGTGTGGTTCTGCACCCCGGCGCTATCATTGAGCAGGTACCGACCGGCATACACATAAGCGGTGTCCGCGTAGGCGATAGCCTCGGCGGGATGCTTGGTTTCGAGAAAGCCCCACACCGGTTGGTCGCGATCACCCCGGGCAAAGCTGAAACCCGCCTGTGCCAAGGCCGACTGAGTTACCCCGTTGATGACCGCTTCGGCAAACACTTCCTTGTCACGAAAAATGCGGTGAACCGCACCCAACGTCCCACGACCAATCGCGAGGATCAGTGCCGCGTAGTAGGTGTAGGTGGTGTCTTTTTGGGTTGCCCCACCGCCGCCCTTGCCACCCGACTTTTTCTTCGTGGTCTTCGCCACGGCTTCGAAGTCGGTGTAGTAAATCAGGTTGGGGCTGATGCGGTTACGGCCGGCGATCCAGGCGATCGGCTTGCCGCTGGCACTGCTCTGAACTTGCAGTGCATTGATGCGCGTGGCGCTGGTGGTAATGGTGCTACTGCTGCCCCCCATCGCTGACTCCATATAGGTTGAGTGTGTAATAACGCACCAGCTGGCTGGCCAGCCGTTCCTCGCGCATGTCTGCGTATTCCACGCCAATATCGCGGTAGGCATGGATGACCCGGTGCTCATCGATTACCACCGCGCCGTGGCTGTACGTGCGACCGAAACGCCACACCGCCATGTCTCCGCGTTGAGGTGTCTCCACCGGGTGGCCGTACCGATCGAGCCAGTCCAGATAACGTTCCTCGCTGCGATGCAGGTGCCAGTCCTGGGCATAAGGTCCGGGGTCGATCAAGGGCATCAGCCCGACCGCGTTATAGACTTCAATCAGCAGCCAGGCACAGTCGACACCGACACCCAGCAAGTGCTGACGGTGCTGGTACGGTGTGCGCAGCCAGCGTTCAGCCTCGGCCACCACGGCCGCCCGCTGCTGAGCTTCGAGCGCGTTCATATCGACGTCTCCGCGACTGGGATGAAGGGCATGCCGCGATAACGCGCGCGGTTACCGAACTTGTTGGTGCAGGCATCCAGCGTGCGCGGGCAGCCCGGATAAATCAGGAACTGATCGCCCGGTTCAGGAACAGCGGGTACCCCGAGAATCATCGTGACCGCGCCGTCGCCGGTCTGGCGTCGTACCGTACGCGCCACACCAGCATTGGCCCCGTTGACGAAGCGAATCACGCCCTGGTCGAACCAGCCCTGATCCGCCATCACGTTGGAATTGATGCGCAGGGCGGTATTGCTGCCTGCCTGGACGACGCCCGCCGTCTGGAACAACGCCCGATTCACCCCACAATCGGCGCTGTACACCGTGCGCAGACACGACGGCTGATACACACCCCGGGGGACTTTGGTATCCAGCAATTCCATCGGCGACTTGACGGTGACGGTCGCCTGCTCGCGATCGGCGGGATCGACCTCGGCCACCCGGCCGATGAAGCGCGTCACCGTTCCAATCACTGGCTTGCCCCAATCCGCCATGAAGGCCCGGGCCAGACTCAACGTGGCGCCATCGAAACCACCGCCGGCAATGAACGGCAGTACCGATTCACCCAGCACCGTATCGCTCAGGCCTGCGGTAAAGGTGACGTTCAAGGTGTCCACCTCGATGCCGCGCACCGCACGAACCCCGGTGCGTTTGATCATTGGGCCGCTGGCCGAGTAATTCTGCCCGGCGTAGTAAATCTGTAGACCGGCATCGGTGTAGCGCAGCACTTGGCCGCTGGCCAAGGCAATCGTGTACAGATCGGCCATCACGAAACTGCGCGCCGTGGCCAGGAACTGCTTTAACTCTGGGCTGGCATCGATCATGGTTTGATACTCGTAAAGGCGACGTTTTTTATTTCCCAGATCGTCCGGAAAGGCTGTGCGCCATCCAGCGAGTCGGCATCGAAGGCACAGCGGAAATAGAAGGCGCCGCTCCACACCAGCGACGCCCCGTTGGGCGGTGGCACAGCAAACGTGACCAGACCCAGTTCATCGATGCTGTAGGCCAACGTCAGAACGCCATCCACCGTCAGTGCATCAATGTTGACGACGCCATACACCGGCTCGACCCAACCGCCGATAGCGCGGGAAAGCTGAAACCTGACGGTGGTGCCGTCGCCGGTACCGAACTGTTGAAGTGTCACCAGGTGATCAGAGCGATCGAAGTACAGGAACTCGCCGAACTGCCCTTTGCGGCTGTTGAAGAAGTCCACCAGCCGCGACCATTCATCCAGCCCCGGCCGTTTGCGCACCGCGTTGTAACTGATCTGGAATGACCACAATGGCGCCGAGTAGTACGCGGTGGTGCGACGCCGGCCGCTGGCTGCCTTTTGCACCCCCGTGCTCCACTCCGGTGCCTTTTTCGACAGCAGTGTTTGCCCCGGCATACGCGGCAACACCCCGTCGATCACCTCACCCACATCTGGATAGCTGGCAATCCAGCGTGGTGGCCAGAACGGACCTAATGGCATGATTTCCCCCCTATGCCTTGATGGCACCGTTACGCCGCATTTTTTGCATTTCCTCGGCAAATGCCCGGGCGTTGCGCCGGATGTCTGCCGGCGTCATCCGGCCGCTGTAATCGTTGTAGTGGTAGGTGCCACCGCCCCCCAGTTGCCCGTCGCCATTCGCCGCCTGGCGGATGACGTTGGCGTATTGTTTGGGCAGAACCATTTCCTGTTCGTGAAGCTGGGTCATTGGATTGGTACCCGCCGGAATGTCGTAGCCGCCTTCGGCCGACGCCACGTTTTTCACCAGGCCAAACACAAAGGCGCCAGCCGCCGCAGCGGCAGCGACACCCAGCACGGGACCGATGATGGGAATCGCCGACATGGCCGCGAAGGCACCCGCCATCGCTTGCCAAGCACTGGCGATGATGTTCTTGATCGTGGCCGCGCCCCAGATCGCCACGGACATGGCCGCACCACCCGCTTCCGCTGCGGTACGCACACCGACGCCGGCCACCGTCGCGCCGGTTTTGGCAGTTTCACCGAACATCCAGGCCATCAACGGCTTGGTCACCATGTTCTCGATAAACGCGGTGCCGATATTGCCGAAGATGCCCTGCAGTAACCCTTGAGTGCTCATCGTCCCGGACAGGATGCCGCTGAGACCGCCGGACCAACTCGACTGGATGCTGCCGAGCATTCCGGACCAGTTGCTCTGGGACTCCATGGTTTGCTGACGGCCGATGACCGCCATGCTGTTGCGATGCGTTTGCTCCAGCGCGAGGATCTGTTGCTGAACCTGCTGCAGGGCAACGGGGTTGCGGTCAGGGTCTTGATCGAGCAAGGCTTTTCGCTGCGCCAAAGCAGCCGCTTCAATCGCGTAACGCTGCTGCTCGAACTCGGCCTGCGCTTGCAACAACTGCCCTTGGGTGATCAGGTTGGCCTGCAGATCCAATTGCGCCATTTGCTCGGCATGGGCAATGTCCGTGAGCCGGGTTTGTTGATCAGCAGCAACTTGCTGCTGCTTCATGTTGGCAATCTGCTGCTGTTTCTCCCGCTCGATAGCAACAACCTCAGAGGCCGCCCGCTGGTACTCCTGGGAGTCTTGGCCATAGAGCAGCCGACTGCGATCCAGCGTCTGCTGAGCAATTTGCAGCCGAGCGTCCATGTTGTGGCGGTACTGCTGGGCCTGGGCCTGCAGATCGGCAAACGCTTTGCCTTCGTCCTGACGCCGAAGCCCGTTCAAGGCGCCGAGGTAGTTGCGTTGCACGGTGAGCCTTTCGGACGCGCTGAGATCAGTACGTTTAAGGATGCCCTGCCAGTAGTCCATTTCCTGCTGTTGGGAGAACTTCAGAAAGGTTCCCTGCTCCGACTGCAGCTGCGCGTGTGCGACCTTCTGCGCATCCAGCGCTTCAGACCACTGGCTCATCCGGGATTTTGTAGGCCCAGTTGGCGCGGTCGGAGTGTCCGTTTTCGCCGGCGGCGGTGTGGTGGTTTGAACCAGGTTTTTGCGATGCTCGACGGCAGCGGCGTATGCCTGTTCAAGCTTGGTGAGGCGCGCTATTTCAATGCCATAGGCTGTTGGAGCGACGCGCCCTTGCTGGGGAGGCTTGGTCAACGCCGTGTCACCGGTCGCCGCCATTTCCGCGACCTTGGCTCGCTGCGCCTCGATTCGCGCCATGCGTGACCGCATGCCGGCATCTACCTGATCGATCTTCGTAGAGGTGAGCTGCATACTTTCCAGCAACAGGCGCTCTTCCTGTAGCGAGCCCTCCAGCTGGGCCTGGCCACCCCCACCCCGTGATCCTTTATTGCCAACGTTTGCCAGCATCGCCTCATAGCGAGCGACATTCGCCGCCACTTCCTCGACGGTCAGCCCCACCCCCGTCATGCCTTTAAGAATGCCATTGAACCAGCCGGCAGTTTCAGCCAGGCGTTTGTTCAAGCTGATAAAAACGGGCTCGAGGATTGTGCCAATGGTGACCTTGAGTTCATTGCTCCTCGAGTCAAGCTCAGCCTGGCTACCCGTCAGCCCATCGGCCGCCTTCTTCGCATTGCCGACCTGGGCCTCGGTCTCTTTCATGATCCCGTTGTATTCGGCCTGGATTTTCTGGGATTCGGTTAATTTGTCACGCGTGGTGCCGATGCTTTTGGCGTACTCGTCCCACATCTTGGCGACGTTTTTTGTCACGCCCGCGTTGTCGACCAGCACCGAGTTTTCGTTCTTCAAGCCCTCGGTCGCGGTCACCACCGCTTCGGACATACTGAGGCTGGCTTGCCGGTTGAACGCCGCGGCGTCTTTCAATCGATTGATGACCGACACCGCCTGGTCAACGCTATAACCGCGGCTCAGCAGGTTCTGCAACGCCTTGGCAGCATCCCCGACGCTGACCAAGCCATCGGCTGCCAGCTTGTTGGCCTCATCCATGGCCCGCCCGATACCGACGCCAGCATGGTTGGCCACCGCTTCCAAACCGCGATAGGCCGCCTGCTGCTGGATCGCTGCATCCTTGCTATCACTGACCAACTGGCTCAGCTTGAAGGCCCCAATCCCAAACACGCCCAAAATGCCCGCGGCTACGCCGCCCAAACCAGAGCGCATGACACTAGCGACACCCGCAAAGGCGTCATTCACCGCCGGGCCAAACTTTCCGATCTGGGCCTGACTGCCCACCATGTCCGTGTTGATGGCCCGCAATTCACGGCTGAGCGTGGTTCGAGCGTCACGCATGTTGCGCTCGATGCTTTCAACTGCGCGGTCAAACCCCTGAGTGCCGGCAGTGAACTGGTACGCGATATTTCTATCCATGCCGAACACTCACTGTGCAGATAGTAAAAAACTCCGCCGAGGCGGAGTTCTGTTGATGACGAGAGAGCGCTCGGCGCTTCCTCAGCCTGGTACGACAAAGGCATCCAAAGCGCCACGCAAATGCTCAGGCAGCTCGTCGCGCATATCCGCCGCCAGCGCTGCCATGTTGGTCGCCAAGTCAGGCGCTCCATGGTCCGATTGCGTTGGTTTGTATCCCAGATACCCGGCAACCAGCACATGCACCGGCGGGTGGTGATGCCAGTAGTCGGTCATGTGCCCGACCATGATCATGTCCCAGTCACGTCGCAGCGTGACCGGGCTCTGACCGGTGCTCGCAATCAGGTGAGCGTAGAGCTGGCCCCAGGCGAAGGGGCCACCGCTTCCCCCGGTGCCGCATCCTGGACTTCCAGACCCGAGGCGCTCATCACCGCATCGAGGGCATCACGCATGTTTCTCAGGTCCAACAGAGCGGCAACCTCAGCGCGCTCAATATCGGGATAATTACGACGCAATGCGGCGTGCGTCGCATCGATCACGGTCGCAATGCTGTCCTTGTCCATGTTGCCCGCCATCACCGAGTTGATTCGGTCCAGCAACTGCTCCAGATCACCCAGAGCCAGCGGCGGAATAACTAATACCTTCCCGGGAAACGAGAACTCGACACCCGGTACATTCACGACCGTCATTCGCTGGCACTCCAGTACACGACCTCGCCAAACTCATCGGCGTAGCCAGTGAATTCAAAGTCAGGGATGGTGTAGTCGTCCTGCTTGGTACCGAAGCTCAGCTTGTTGCTGACGAAGTTCGGCACTCGGACATAGATCGCTTTGCCCTTGTACTTCAGGTACAGCTCACCCTGGAACACCGGCATATCGCCCATGGGCAAGTTGCGAACCGACAGGCTCTTACCCGTCGCAACCGAGTAGCGGTAGTCGATAAACACCGGCACATCGACATCGGCAGCCGCGAAGCTGTACTCGCCCGTCACGGCGTTATAGGTGTATTGACCGACTGCAGGAGCGGTCAGCACTCGCTCGAAAGGCAGCGCTCCGCCGCCACGCACTCCCAGATCACCCGACAATAGACCGCCTACGGGCGGCGTCACGGTGATCTTGCCGCCGGCAGGCACAGGGGTCGGCGTAGTCGCATGATGCACCAGCACCTGACCGGACTGCAGGTTCTGGCCGAAAACCAGAGCATTCCACTGTGCAAGGCTGATCTGCGCTGCTTTTGCCTTGCCGGACAGCTTGCCCTGACCACGAGCGGCGTCGACCGCGAACTGCTCGCTACCGAACAACTCCTTGGAGTCATAGGACAGATCTACCGAGGCTTCCTGCATGATGCCGAGCAGGATGGGGGTCGGTGAGGCCAGCGAGTTGCCATAGGCGTCCATCAGCGGGGTGGCATAAAACAGCCCGCTACCGAATGCAATTTGCATAATGTGTTCCTCAGTAAAAGGTAGGACCGGACGTCAAGTCGCCGGTATTGCACAGGTAGGTAAAGCGGTAACGCACCATGCAGTTACCGGCTGTGTTGTCCCCGTCTTCCTCGATCCAATCGATGTAGAAGCGTTGCACCCGATCCGCTTCTTCAAACGCATCCTCTGCCAGCAGGACGGCATGGACCGCAACCTTGACCAGATCGGCAATCTGGTCCCAGGCCTCACCGGTGGTGGTGTTCTCCCGCGCCAGAATTTCAACTGACAGTTCAAACTGGTTGCGGTCCACCGAGGCGCTTTCGCGCTCGGTGGTTTCCAGATCAGGACGCAGCACGATGGCCGGGGTCATGCCTCGCGTCAGCGCTTCAGTACGGCTGCGAAACACACGATCTTCGGCCAACGTACCGGCAGCCGAAATCAGCGCCCTCGCCTTTTCGACGATGCGTTCTTGAATCGAAGGCATGGGATTTAAACCTTGGTGAGAGAGGCCAGACTGAAAGCGCCGTCATCAATCATGCGGCGATCGCGCACCCTGAAAGTGACGCCACCGACGGTGATCATCTTGGGATTGTCGATGCCGAGGCGTTCGGCCTCGGCGGTGATAACCAGGATCTCGTAGCTGGTGGATTGGCTGTTCAGCCCACCCATTCCAACGATCTCGTCGGGCATATCTCGGGCCGCCAGAAAGGGTTGACCATCAATCACCCCGCCCACGTCGAAATCTTCCAGGAAGCCCGCGAGATCCTCATTAAGCACTGCCGCCATCCTTGGCCTGGGCGCCTTTGCGAGGGTCATTTTCCTGAACTGGCTGGGCGACGGTCTCCACCTTCACCTCCACCAGCTGATGGCGAAAACGCTCAGCAACGTCGGCCGGCAATTCAATCTGGCCACCGAGCGCGGTCACCTTGTCGCCCGGACCGCGAAAAGTCCCGGACACGACCGTGTAGGACTTATTCGCCATCACTGCCCCCGGCTGCTTTCTCGACCTTACTCACGCGCTGCGCCAACGCCTTGTCCGGTTCACCGGGGATAACGATCACCTCCCCCGCCTTGAACTGAACGGCATCCAGAATGATGTAACGCCCCTTTTTGCCCGGGATCGCCTCCAGGCTGTGCGCACGCACAGCGGCCTGGGCAGCGGTCAAGATCAACTCACCGCTGTACAGCGTGATGGGCTGATCAACTTGATACTTCGGCATATCGATGTCCTCGATGACGTGTAAGCCCGCTGGCTTACACCAGCTTGTTCAGGACGGCGTACTGCCAGCGACCGAAGCCAACGTTGCGCCAGGTGTCGACACCGTACTGGTGGGCATCGTTGTCGAATTCGAACTCCGAGCCTTCAGCCTTGGCCTTCATCACCACATCGGTTTCCTGCTGACGAATGAACGCTTTCAGGCGACCATCAGTACGCAAGGTGACGAACTGGTCCTGCCAGGCGTTGAGGCGGACGTTGCCCACCACGCGTACCACGACGTTATCCGGCATGACGATTTCGCTGATGCTGGTACCGCGGGGAACGCTCAACGCAGATTGGGCAACACTCAGCAGGTTGAACGGCACCATCACCAGGAATTCGCGAGCCAGTTCGTTGATCGGTTCCCCCTGATCGTCCTTGAGGCTGGTGAGTTGAGTGACCGAGTGGGCAACAGCCTGCTGGAATTCTTCGACGCTCGGGGCAGTCGGTGTGCCGTGCACCTTGGCAGGCAGGTTGGCAATGACCGTGGTGATCTTGTTGGACTGGACACCGCTTTGACCTTCCTGGTGGTCGGTGTCGAAGTAGTACTGCCCGTCATAGCAGACCTGGCTCTCGCCGTTGAGCAGCAGCACCGACAACAGGCGGGCCCAATGCGCGTTGGTACGGTCGGCCAGCTCACCCAGACGAATGCGCAGTTGGCCGGTTTTGTCGCGGCGCAGTTCTTTGACCAAAACTTCGATAGTCGCTTCAAAGTGCAGATTCTCGATTTCGAGGTCAGCACTGTTGAAACCCTTGGCATGACGCCCGCCGATCCATTCGCGCAGCGTTGGCACCATGCCGATCCATGGATAGGTTTCTTTGGCCTGGTCGGAGTCGAATAGGTTGGACACTGCATCGATCCAGGTATTGCCGACATTTTGTTCGAGCAGCTCGTAAAACGTACCGATCACGGCACGACTGGAAAGTACTTCAGCACCCATGGGTGATTCTCCCGAAGAAGGATGAATTGGAAAAAAATGGAGTTGCGCGGGATGTTACGGAGCGACCGGAATGGCCTGTGCAGCGAATTTGACGATGCCCACACCGCCACTGACGAAGCGGTGCACATGGCCGACGCGGCTATTGCCAGCCGCGGACAGCACGAAGGTGCCGCTGTCACTGGCGTAGACAGCCTTGCCGATGTCCGTGATCGCCAGTGCTGCGACAGCGAGCTGCACCTTGCCGTGCTCTCGCGTGCGAACACGGATCGCACCAGCGCCGCCGATGCGGTTGTCAGCGCCGCGATCAGCAAAGCCTGCGAACAGGTCACCGGCGGCGAGCGGTCGAGCCAGGCCACTGGCGGCAACAATGCCGACCGCTGAGCCTTCGAAGATTTGAGCGCCGCCGGCAACAGGCAAATCGTTGATATCCCCCGTCTCGTAAGCGCGTGGGGTGTCGAGTGTAAGTGGCATAGGATTCTCCAAGGCCAAGGGTTAGAGGATTACCAGGTACTTACTTTTTCAGGACCTTAATCAGCCCTTTTTCAGAAGCCCGGCGATAGCCGTGGTAGGCCTCGAAGGTTCCGAATTCAGTGCGCAACTCCTTGTCGCTGTCCCACGTTGCTTTGGCTCGCTCTTCCAGCGGCGCGTCCGGATCTTCCTTGGAAGCAGCTGGGGCCGCTGGCGGAGTAACTACGCCCGGTACGGGCTCGGCAGCACTACCGCGAATATCGGTCAGTGCGTTTGCGCGCTTCGATCTCTCGGCACCGATCACCTGCGCTGCAGCTTCGGCACCGCTGGTTTTGCCATCGAACTTGAGGCTGGCAATCAGTTCTTCATGGCCCGGCAATCCAGCCGCCTCAACAGCCTTGATACGGTCACACTCAGCACGGGCACCGGCCGCATGTGCATCATGTTCCAGGCTGGCCAGCAGCTCGGCATGGTTCGCGGCAAGGTACTCGCGGGTGATGGCCGGCTTGTCAGTCGTTGAGGTGGGTGCGGTGCTGCTGTTTGGCGTGGACATGGATCGATCTCCAGAAGAGCTGCCGTTGAATTCGGCGATAAGGTTTTCAAGGGTGGATTCACGGTCAGCCATGCCCAGTTCAACGGCATCAGAACCAATCCGCATGTCGCCCTGGCCGAAGTCGGCCAGCACGGTTTCAACACTGAGGCCGCGATAGTTGGCTACGTCCTCGACAAAGATGTCGGTCAATCGATCGACATGGGCCTGGGCCTGCGCACGGCCTGACTCGGTACCGAAGTCCGGCCGTTTTTTGGGGCTCTGGCTGCTGACGATCTCGAAACTGCCGTCGTCGCCGTTTTTCTGCACCGTCAACACAGTGCCAATGGAGCCGACCGCGCCGGTGCGGCTCATGACAATTTCATGGGCCGCCGCCGCCATCCAGTAACCGGCGCTGGCCGCGTTGCCGGAGACGTAGGCCACCACCCGCTTGGGCGAGGCGCGGATCATTTGGCCAAACTCCGCGATGCCGCTGGCAATGCCGCCGGGCGTGTCCATCACTAGGATGATGGTGTCGGTTCGCGGGTCATCCACCGCCGTGGTGAACTCCTTGGCCAGCACGTCCAGCGAGGTCGCACCGGACAGCGCCGTAAATAGGTTGGCGTAACGGAACACCGGGCCGGTGACGGGCAGCAGCGCGACATTGCCGCGCTGTGTCACCGTTCGAGTGTTCTGCAAGGGCTTGCCTTGCCGAGCCTCCAAGGCTTCTGGCCCTTCATTTTCACGGCGGGCGATGGCGGTGATGGTCTGCAGCATGTCCGGGGTGATGGCCCACGGCTCGCGTGACACCAGGTCGAACGCCGTCACCCGGTGCACGGGAGGTGCATCGGTTGGGTTGTCGCTCATAGTTATGTCCGTTCAGGAAGGTCGGGGTTTACGGCAGGCTCATTTTCCGGGCGGGCTGTAGGCGTTGCAGAAAGACCATCGTCAAGACGGCGTTTTACCTCCAGCGCCCGCTGTTCGTGGTTTTCTTCCCAGTCGCTGCCGTCATAGAGCATCGATTCCTTCGCCAGCGTGCTGATGCCGATATCAATACGCTTCTCCGCGGCGTTGACGTCTTTCAGAGGGTCCACCGTGCCCGGGCCATCCCCGACCCACAGCGACCCGCAATAGGCATATCGCAATAACGGATGATCGAAAAAGCCCGGCGCTTCGACATCGCCTTGCGCAACGGCTTCTTCCAGCCAGTGCTCGTACACCGGCTGGCAGAAGTTGTGCCCCAAGAAGTCGCGACACCCTCGCACAAACTGCCAGGCCTCCATAACGGCAGCCCGGGCCGCCGTATAGCTGGCAGTGAAGTGCTTGATCAGCACCTCATACGGCAGCTCCAGGGCCATACCGATCTGGCGCAGCATGGCCAGCACGAAAGGATCAAAGGCCAGGTTGGGACGGCCTGGTGCGGCGGTCTCGATCGAGGCGCCGTCGTCCAGCTCGGCCACGATGCCGCCGCTGAGCGAACCGTCCCACCCGCCAGAAGCGCGTCCTGCCGGACCATCACCGCCCACCGGCGTATTGCCCGTAGCGGCCGAGGCCAAAGGGCTGAGCTGGCCACCATTGCCTGGCTTGATGAACACCGCGAAGAACGCGGACACTACCGCCGCTTCCAGCTCGGCGTCGGTGTAGCGGTCGAGCTGCTTGAGCTTTTCGATCACCGGCGCCAGGTACGGTACCCCGCGGGGCTGACCCACACGACGGCGCCGGTACAGGTGCAGCAGCACCCGGCCGCCTCGCTCATTGAAGAACGGACGCTCATCCCAGACCCGCTCTTTCACACCCAGCGCACCTGGATGACTGCGCAGGATGTGCGCCTTTACCGGCGCCCCGTCCGCATCCCGTTCGATACCTGCAGTGAGGGATTCGGTGTCGGCCTTGCCCGAGGGATTGCAGACCCGATCGCCTTCGATCAGTTGAATGCATGCTGAGTAGTGATGCCCTGGTTGGACTTTATGCGTCAGCAGTGGGAACACATCCCCGCTGCTCAGCACCGACCGCCAAGCCAGCTCCTGCAGGCCGTAGAAGTTCTGCTCCCGGGTAATGTCGCAGCAGTTGGTTTCGGCCCAGGACTTGAACAGCGATTCGGTATTGCGCTGCCAGTTGCGGGCCTGCTCTTCATCCCACCCGAGGATCTGGCGATTGACCACCGACTTGAGGGCCAAGCCGGTACCGACCGTTTTCGTCGTCACGGTGTTGATGGCGCCGCCGCCGATGGGGTTGTTGCGCTCCAGGTCACGACAGCGCTCGCGCAGCGTAGGCAAGTCAGGCAGCAGGTCCGCCGCGGCACTGCCCGCCGTAGGATTCCAGGCACTCAACGAGCGCTTGGCCTTGGAGGCTCCGGTGTAACCGCCCAACGCGGTCATTGTCATCCGGGCATGCATCCGCTTGGCACCGCGCTCCGGACTGATCCAACTGATGGCCTTGTCCAGCAGCGTCGGTTCAGGTGCTTTCGGTGCGCGGCTCATAACGGCGTGATCCCACGCAGCGTTATACCCCGAGGCCGTCCGCTGGCCAGCCGATCAACCTGGCCTTGCCAGTAGTCGATCATCCGCGTGATTTCAGCGGCATCGGCATATTCCAGCTGCCGGGTGCCGATGCGATAGCTCTGTTTCTGGCTGACCTTGATGCTTGCGTCGAGCCACGCTTGAAGCTGGCTCTGCGCCTGTTCCAGTGTGATGGCCATGGGTTAATTCCTGCGTTGGGAGAGCACCCGCATTGCACTGCGGCGCCCAGAAATAACTCTCCCGCCAGTTGGCGGGAGTTCAGGTGGTTCAACAGGTGTGGCCGGCGTCGGCTGCTCCACCACTGCATCACCCTCAGGATCTGGATCGTGAGCTGGCTCAATCGCGGGTGGGGCATCGAAGAAAAGCGCCCCCTGCCGAATCTGGGCATCAAGCGCTGCCCAGTCGTGCTCTTGCAGCAGGTGCGTTTTCAGCGATCGGGCCGCGTGGAGTGCATAGGTTTCACAGTCGGTGGCTTCGTTCGGCTCACCAGCCTTTTTCTGCCACACCTTGCGGTAGTGATGCCGCCGGCTGGGGGCTTTCACTTCCGCCGTGATCTGCCGCCAGTAGTCCGGCCGCACAGTCTTGTAGAAGTGCATCCGGCCCGGTCCGTCTCCAGCCAGCGGTAAACGCCCTTCAATCCAGAGGTCCTTGGCTCGCGAGGTGCCGACGATGTAAGGGCGCAGGCCGTACTTCGAGGCCTTCTGTTCTTTGTCGGTGTCCACACCCTGCCGCGGCGCGCTGAAGATTTCCCGGCGCTCATCATCACGGGTATTACCCCGCTCACTGGCCCCCTTGATCGCCATCACGCCATTGCGCTGGTGTTTACGGCAAAACGCATACGCCGCGTCCTGGGTAACGGTACCGTCCGAGGTGTCAAGCGACACCGCGAGAACCTTCAATTTGGCACCGCAGGCGTGGCTGATGGGAGCAAACAATAGTTTCTCCAGGTCCAACCAAACACCTTGATCGGGCAAAACCACTTCACCGTAGATCTCGCCCCAATAGAGCAACCAAGATTCCTCGCCGCGGCCCCAAGCCCGCATGACAACCGCGAGACGGTCATGCTGGACGTCCACGCCGGCAGTGACCACCAGGCCACCCATTGGCACGAACAGTTCGGGGTAGTCTTCCGCCCGCTCTGCCAGCTTGTCCGCCTCGGGCAGGTCGGACTTGTACTCGTAGGCGCGGCCTTGTTTCTGGTTGACGAACTTGATCAGCAGCGACAGGTTGCCCATCGACGCCTGGTGCTCGGCGTTGAGTTTCTCACGCACGATATCGGCCAGACTGGTGCCCGGCAGGCAGGCGTATAGCTCGTTCAGCTCAATGAATCCGGCACGCCCGGCAAAGGGTTTGGTCGGTACCCAGCCGCAGTTCGGGTCACCTGCATCAATGGCGTTGAACACCGTGTTGCGGATGTTCTCCTTGCGCTGGTAGTCGTCCCAGATCTCGCCGCAGTACGGGCAGGCGTAGCCGGCTGTTGCCGGATCCGCACGGCCGTAGATTTCATGGGGCTGGGCTTCCTCTTCGATGTCCAGCCACTTGATGTGTGCGAAGTCCAGCACATGAGCCTGGCCGCAGGTATGGCAGATGATCGGCAACACCCGGCAATCGGTCTGGGCCAGCCTGGCTTCGGTCTTGCTCGCGCCCTTGATCGCCGGAGTACCACCCACCAGCATCTTGGAGCCGGGATAACGTTTGCCACGCTCTTCGAGCAGGGCGATCGCATCACCCTGCCCCTTCACGTCGTCGCTGGTATCGTCCGGTTCCTCGACCACCGACAGGCCGACAGACGAGGTGGATTTCACGTTGCCGGGGGAATTGGACGCCACCAACTTGAGGAACCCGCCCGGAAAGGTCTTATGGTCCCAGCGGTTGCCGGAGGTGCGGCTGACGTCGACGGGCATCAGCTTCGCCACTTCCGTGTTCGCCGTGACACCGAACTTGAGCTTTTCGTCGTGGAAGTTCTTGCCGTCCTTTTCCTTCGCAAACAGGATCATGATCGGACGCGGCAGGTTATGAATGAACTTGAACAGGTAGCCGATCAGGAACCACGTCCAGCCGATCTGCGCCGCCTTCATCAGGTCAACTTCGCTAACCCGCGGATCATCCAGGGCAGCGGCAACGCCGAGAAAGTAAGGCGTGTACTGGAAGTCGTAGAGCCCGTGCAACACGCCGCTCTCCGAGGGCAGGTAAAACTCGGTGCTCAGGTAATGCGCGGTCGGAATGTCACGGGGCGGGTTGAACTTCCCCGCTGCTGCCAACAAGCTCCGCGCCAAGTTTTCGCGCGTAGCCTGCAATTCGCTCGGTTGTAGGTCCAGCAACTTTGGCCACCACTGTTCGATCTACCGTGAGTTTCTGCACGTTCTCGATTTCCTGAATAATTCGTTCAAGGCCGCCGAGGTATTCCCGGTTTGCGAAGCTGGCCCAGTCGGACAACACCCGCTCAGCATCGCCGGCGGGGATCAATGAACGCAGTTTTTCGTGATACGCCAACCGCCCGTTCGCCGACTTCTGCTGCAGGTCATCGATTCGCGCTCTGTTGAGTTGTTCAAGCTGACTGCCCCCGCGCCCCGCAGCTTTTCCGCGCAGGTCGCGGATGTAGGCGGTGCGGATTTCGTCGAGTCCCGCCGTCTGCCAGTCCAGGTCCAGCCCCTTGAGCACGTCGCGGGCATTTCGCTCGCTCATGTCCAGGTGTTCGGCGATTTCACGTTGCGTTGGCATGGTCTGGTCCTATTGCTGACATGGAAGCGGAACCCCCTATGTCGGGTTGAATCTGTGAAAAAGTCGGGGTTCGAATTACCCCATTCCCCCAGATCGCCGGAAGGACCCATTGAAAAAGGGGATGAGGCCCCGACCCATGCCCGAATCGCCCCAAAATTCGGGCGAAAACGCCGAAAAATCGACGATGGCCTCAGTCGCGAGCCATCTCGCGGGCCAATGCCCGGCGAAACAGCGGCTCGAACTCGGCAGCGGCGACGCGGTTGGCTACACCGTAGAAGTCGAAACGACGACGATAGGTCGGACGCTTAACGAAGATCAGGATGGGCCGCGCACCGTTGCCGATACGCTGCCAGATACCCAATGGGCCAGTGCCATTGCCTGGGCGACCCACGAAGTAGTCAGGGGCATTGCGATTGCGGCGTTTACTGCGAGCCGTGCGGTTAGCCATGAAACCCGATACACGTTCGGCGGCACCGAGGGCGGAGAGTATCTGCACGATCTGCCCACGACTGATGTTGCCGTTGCCATCCATTCGGGCACGCCGGCCTGGCACCGCGTACATATCAGCAGGCATCAGACCATAGTGGATCAACGCTTTCTCGAATCGCTTGTGCGGACGATTGCCGCCGTCCATATGCACCGGCAGGTACTTCGAGGCCGCAACACCCGAACTGGCCTCGTCCTTGACCCACACCCGAGCGAACAACCGGGTGGCTGTCGCACTTCGCTTATAAATCGAGTTCAACGTCCAGCGGGTAGGACGATCAAACACCCGGGCAATCTCTTCCTTCTCTGCGATCTGCACCCGTTCGGCGGTGAAGGTCAGCGCCTTGGCCGCAGCAATTGGCACCTTGTTGCGGCTGAGCCCTCGCATGCTCTTCACGATCTTGTCGATGTTGTCGCGCATCTCAAGGCGCATCATTGCCCTGGTTCGCCACCAGTGGCGGACGACTCGCTGACGCCAAGACGCTTGGCGGCCCAGCGCTCGTACAACCCAATGGCGACATCGGCGCCGGCCATCGCGGTCAGGCAACCCAAGCTACCCGCCGCCCAGATCGACATGCCTGCAGCGATCATCAACATCATCGCCGAAACCCCGCAGGCAATGCAGGCACCCGACCGCAGTGCCAGGCGTCGTAACAACACCCAGCCTCGTGCCCCATCCTTGTCCGCCCGCCACATCTCGCCCGACACGCCACCGACCAGAGCCAGGACGATCACTAACCAGATTGGCATCTCTGCCAGCGCTTGCTGCTCGTTCGTCATCGCCCTACTCCATAAACGCAAAAACCCGGCGCAAGGGCCGGGTTTGGTGTGTGGTGCCTGCCGCTCTCTGCGGTCGCACCTATCGAAGATGGGTACTTTTTACAGGTGGATTCTCATGGCAGCAACCCTACTTTAATGCCACCCGGTGAATAAGTGGGTAACGCAGGGTGAACGTCTAGCGAATGTCGGTGAATACATCACCTCGGCTATCGCTTCTGTTGCCCTGTCCTACCTGTCCCACCATTCAGAGTCGAAGTAGGACAGCTACAGCCCCTTAAATTCGGGGCTCAGCCCTACTGTCCTACCTTATTTAACTTTTCCTTGTGTATAGAGAGAAAGCTAAAAGCACGCGTGCGCGCCATGGGCGCGACTACGTGCCCGCTATGCTTACGTGTGCATGGTGCGGGCAAAGGTTGGACAGTAGGACAGCCCAGCAACAGCGCGGCCTGCACTTGTCCGACTACCTTAAACGGCAGTCGGACAAGGCCGGACAGTAGGACAACAACAAGCGGAGTGACGCCAGAGGTCATGCAGCCTTCCCCATCAGCAAGCCATCGATGCTCACATGGGCATCATGCAGCCGGCGGTAGTAGGTCGGCGCGCTGCATCCGCAGTGCAACATCTTCTGTGAGAGAAAGCTTTCGTGGTTGCAGTAGTGTTCCATCACCACCAAGGCAAGCTCTGGCGCCAGGTGCTTGTTGACGATTAGCTCAATATCCGCCGATTCGTCCAACAGCACCCGACTACCCCGAGTGCCACGTATCAGCTCGCCCTTGCACTCCATCAACATGGCGATCATGTTGCCTCCGCTCGCACCACCATAAGTTTCAGGAATTGGCGAATGCAGATCCTGCGCCCAGAGCTTAAGCATTTCATCGATTCGCTTAATCAAAGCAAGGCTCCTCTACCACTGCCTGCTGCAATGCAGCCGCACGCGCCCACGTTGCAGGCTTCTGATAGGCCCACTGTCGGACACCGCTTTTTGCCAACGCCGGCATACGCTTCTTCCGCCAGCCCAGCCGGTGCATGATCGCGCCGACTCGCATTTGTTCAGGCTTACCCCAATGACCAAAATCCAGTTTGAGAGCCTGGGTCAAGATCTCGTTGCCGGTGGCGGTTTCGCCGATCTGCGACTCCTCCAACCAGGTCAGGATCGGTCCTTCCCACTCGTCCACAACAAACCGCTCGTCCTGTGCTTCGGCGAACATCCATGACTCATCCTTCGTCACCCACCAGATATCGCCAGCCTCGAAGCAGAACACCGCTTCAGCCCACAGCTGGTCACGGATCTCGCGCAGTTGTTCCAGATCGACCTTGTTGCAGAACACCGGCCAGTAACGGCGGTTGCCGGTGGCGTCCTTGAGGTATTCCTCTTGGTTGGTGGTACCCACGAACACACACTGGCGTGGCACATCGTTTGTTCTGCGGCCGTAGCTCTCGCGATAGGTGTCGGTGGACGCCGAGAAGAACTGTTTGGCCTTGGTGCTCTCAGCCTTGTTGAAACTGTCCAGCTCCCCCAGCTCGACAATCCATTTGCCGCGAATCGCCTGAAAGCTGTCCTTGTCGCCGAGGGCAAAAGGCGTGTCCATAAACCACTCGCCGCCGAGAATGCCCATGGCCGTGGACTTACCCTCACCCTGCCCACCTTCGAGGATCATCACCGAGTCAGCCTTACAGCCCGGGCGCATCACCCGAGCCACCGCAGAGATCGGCCAACGCTTGCCGACCTTGGCGGAATACTCGCTGGCCTGGACGCCCAGCACATCGGTCAACCAGCTTTCCAGCCGGGGCACCCGGTCCCACTCCAGCTTCTCCAGGTACTCGCGCACCGGGTGAAAAGAATGATCGTGGGCAACCACGCTGACCGCCTCGATCACATGGGACGCTTTCACTCGCAAGTTGTACTGCTGCGCGAGCCATTTCATCACCCGCATGTCATCGATGTCGGCCCAATCCCCGGCACCGCCGCCAAAGGGTGCGGACCGCAGTTTGACGATCTTGGAGCTGAACACGCTGTAACCGATCACGCCGGCCCAGCGCTCGTCATTGCCCAGGATCAGCTCGACATTCTGCATGTGCGCAATCAGGGAGCCGTTTTCGGTGCGGGCCAGTTGATCCTTCCAGCCACCAGCTGCAGGAGGCTTGACCACCGCCAACACCTGGCGACGGACAGCCTCCAAACCTTCGGCAACGTGCAGGTCGTTGAAGTCGGTCCACTTGGTCTCACGCTCACCCGAGAAGACAGGTGCGACCACCTGACCACCGACGATCAACGCTGCGTTGTTGGCTTTCTCTTCCCCGGGATTCCAAGGCTCACCATTGGAGCGCTTGGTTTTCCAATCATCGTCCCGACAGAGAATCAGCGGACAACCGGGGAAACGCTCGCGCATGGCCTTGGAGACCGGGAGTAAGTTGCCCGCGTCGAACGCGATTGCGACCGTCAGCGACGTCGCCATGTGCAAGCTGGCACCCGTGGCGTAACCCTCACACACCAGCACCGGTTCACCGGGTTCAGGGTGCGGACCAATCAAATGGAAGGCACCCTCTTTCGACATGCCGTAAGGCCAGTAAGCTTTGTCGCGCCCGGTGTCTTCTTGCTTTGCCGGAAAGATCACCTGCAGACCGACAATCTGATCCCGCACGTTACACATAGGCACTAAAAATGCGCCGGTACGGGGCGCATAACGAACCTTGAAGCCGACAATCTGCTTTCGATCCAGATAAGCACTTTTGCCCTTCTCAGGCATGCGTTTGAACAGACCTGCAGCACGGTTGGCCGCTCGACGTGCAGCGTTGGCTGCAATCTCAGCAGCCTTGCGCTTTGCCTCTTCCTGACGAGCACGCATAACCTCGCGTTCTTCGGGGCTCATACGCCCGGCCTTGACCTTGATTTTCTGAGTCTCGCCGGAACGCCAGTCACCGAAGCTGCCGAAGATTAGCGTTTCGTTTTTCTCGGTCCGGTGCTCATGGACTACATACCAACCGTTCTTTTCCTTGCCTTTGTCCTGGGAGGTTTTGCAGCGGGTCAGTTTGCCGAAGATCAGCGGCTGCTCAGGCTCAAGGCCGTAGTCTGCGAATTGCCCCAATACCTCATCGAGCATGGCGGGCCTCCCGCGATTCAACAACGGACTGGCAAACAACACACAGATCGCAACCCAACAGGGCAAGTCGGCGAGCCTCAGGGATCGGATCGTCGCAACTTACGCAAAACAGGAAAGAATGCGCCGCCAACACAGGCTTAGCGGCGTTGCGTGCAGCGAGGGCTTGATCAAGACGCTCTTGCACCAGGTCATTCGCAAAATCAGCAATATCAGCCATGGTCAGCCACCCGCGTTGTCTGATTGACGTACGTGGCGCGGTTGAACATCCCCAGAAGCCCTTGAATGCCGCGAAACACCTGCAGGCGAATCTCGGCCAGTTCGCGATCAGTCACAACGCCGTCGCCAATGCTCTTGGCCCAGGTGTCCGCCAAATCGGCGACCTGCCTGAAGTACCCTGCAATGCCAGTCGTCAACGTCTCAGGCATGTCGTTGGTATAGGCCTCGGCCAACTCCTGCCAAGTCGTGTCGCCGACCAACGCATGCACTGCATCCAGAATGCGGCGATCCTTGGTCAGCTCGAGAATTTCGCCAAACTCCTGGATGTTCACAGAGTGGCTGGGATGGGTGGGTGAAAGCTTGTGTTGCAGCGTGGTGGGGTTTCTGCCGGTGGTGACGGCAATTGCAGCGGCGCCGCCGGGGTAATCCCGTGCAGCATGGTAAAGCGCTAGATCGAGCGGCAATATTTCCCGCTGTGCCCGGTCTACTGAACTCAGAGCGATTCGGCTCATGGCATTAATCCTTGAAAGTTGCCAGTGCCGCGCGACATGCAGTGGTGATACATTTGCCGCGTGGCTTGAAAGGGCCCAAACGCCGGTTAGATCCGCAAGATCGATACCGGCACCGTGCCGAGGCAAACGATCCGTCGTTTACCTCTGGCGCAACAGCTGCCCTATCTGTGGTGGAAAAGGCAGCAACCCGAGGCATCCGTGCCTTGGCAACGCGATAAAGATTGGCGGTTTTGCATGTGGTGTGCCCGCCTACCTTTATTGCGACCCGACAGCACTGTGGTGGTGTGTGTCGGGAGGAACTGGGCGACCCTTGGGTCGCCTTTTTTCTATCTATCTATCTATGCAGCAGTTTTTTGTGGGATCGACGCATGGAGCAACCAAGCGGCATCAAATTCATTCCCCTTTTTCTTCGCAGCAATCGCCAAAAGCGCGGCGTACTGAGTTTCACCGGTGTAATCGGTTCGCGGCAGGCTGGATGCCAGACGCCATTTGTTCAGTGCCTGGTAGCTCCGGTTGCACACTTTGGCGGCAGCACCAATGCCCCCTACAGCTTCAAAAGCGAACGCGATGGCATTTGGAAAGTCTGACGGGTTCAATTTTTTGGCCCTCTATTAAACTGTTGGTTGATAGTAAAGTTCAACTGACGGATTAGCAACTTCTATGTGATCATCAACTCATGATTGATAAAGAAAATTTGCGACTCATGTTTGCCGAAAGGCTCCACGCCGCCCTTGACGCTAATAACGTTCGGAAGCATGGGAGAGGTGCTGACGTCCTCAAGAAACTGAAGGCCAAAGGGGTCGAAAAAACGCCTCAGGCGGTCAGCAAATGGCTAAATGGTGCCGCTATGCCAGAGGTCGATAGCCTCACGGCATTATCTGATTGGTTGGGTGTACGCAGAGAATGGCTTGAGCATGGCGTAATGCCTGTTTTCCCCGATGAAGCGCCCCCTAGAGGCCCGGAAAGCAATGTAGACGTAGTGAGGATTACCAACCACAAAATGGGCAAGGTTCCGCTAATTTCGTGGGTTCAAGCCGGTTCATGGTGCGAAATGGGCGCGAGCGTCGAGTCTTTCGATGCAGAGCTTTGGCTCCCTTGCCCGGTCAATATCAGCAAATCTGGCTATGCATTACGCGTCGTTGGAGACTCCATGACCAACACGGGTCCGGGCAGAAGTTATCCTGCAGGCTCTGTAATCTTTGTCGACCCAGAGCTAGCGGTAAACAACGGTGACCGAGTCATAGCAACACTACCTAGCACCAACGAGGCGACGTTCAAAGTCTTAGTGCAGGACGCGGGGAAGCACTATCTAAAGCCTATCAACCCGCAGTATCCGATCATCGAACTCACCGAAGAAATGCAGATTTGTGGCAAAGTCATCGGCACCTTTACCCCTGAATGAGACCCTCCATTTTTCTACAGATCGACCAGAAATACACAAAACATCACCTGGCAATTGTTGACACAGTTAAACCAATGGTTGATATTCACCTCACTCTTCCACCACAGAGCGAGGTAATACCATGCACACCACAGCCACCCTGCACGTCCATCCGGCGTGCACCAGCAATCGGAAACTGATCGAGCAGCTGCAATCCACAACCGGCTGCCTGATCATCATCCACAACAACAAACCCAAACTTGTCGCTAAAAGCTACCAGCCAGCCCCCTTCGATCCGAATGGCGGAGGGCACGCAGCATGAGCAAGTTCAAGATCGACAATCGCACCCTGCAACTGCTGAACGCCCAGGTCAACCTAACCGAGACCTTCAGCCACGTCCTGCGGTCGACACCTAAGCGTGAAGCACTGACGTTCCGTCTGAAGGTGGAGCGCAATCCATCTGATACCTATTTCACGGTCGAACTCGGCAGCGAACGCCACTCGCTGACCTTGAAGAACGAAAAAAAGATGCATCTGAAGCTGGCCGACTTCATTGAAGAAATTGCTAACGGTCCAGCAGACCCCAGCAATACGGCCGATCTTCTGACGCTTCCGCATGCAAGTCGCCAATATGCTCGGTTTGATATCGAGAACAGGCAGAGAGTGTTCGAGCTTGTACGCACCGGCGGCGCGTTGAGCCTCGACATGGGTTTCGATCTCCCCATCCACGTCGCTATCCATCGCACACAGACCCGCCCAGGCGTCACCACCATCATGAGTATCGGTGTGAAACGTCCGCGCACAAAGTGCTTCACCGTGTGCGGTAGCGATGCCGAGATTTACGAGCAAGTGGCCGAATCCATCAACCACCTGGCTGCCGTGGCGACTCCCACCGCGCATGCAGCCTAGGAGGCCGAGATGGAACGTAGCCTGGAAAAAGCCGCGAAGTACTTCGGCATCACTCGACCCAAACTGATCGCGCTCATGCGCGAGAAAGGCCTAATCAACGACCGCCGCCTGCCGGCATTCCCGGTTCGCGACCGCGAGTACCTGCGGATCAAAGACGGCACCTGGTATCACGAAACCGCGGGCATGCAATACAGCCAGTCGACCAAGGTCCGACAAGCCGGCATGCGCTGGCTGGCCGAACAGCTGGGGCTCGAACTGCCCGCCATTCCGGCCGACAACCGTGACGTGGCCTAGGGAATACGCCCGCCAGATCGTCGCCATGCGCACACGCGAGGAGCGCAGTGCCGCGCTCCTCGAAGTGCCGGAACATCTGCGGGAGCTGACCAAACGCCACTGCCTGAACGCCTGGAACCACCCGGCTAGATTACAACGCAAGGAGGCTCAGCAAGCCAATGACTAACACAGGTCAAACACCGCTCCGACTGCAACTCGCACCTGAGTCGGCGACCGTAGAGCTGCTCTACCGCATTTTCGGTGACGTGCTAATTCCACTGGAAAAAGTGCGCGAACAGTACTTCCGCAACCTCAACGAGCAGTCGTTTGTCACGGAGATCAACAGCGGCCGAATCCAGCTCCCCATCACCACCCTGGACACCAGTCGCAAGGCACCAAAGTACGCGCACATCCGGCACGTTGCCTCTCTGATCGACATCCGCGCCTACAAGGCGGATGCAGAGATGCCGCGACCGCAAGACGAGCCAACCGAGTAAATCAAAACGGCTGCCACCACCAGCCCTATGGAGCACACCACATGACCGCACTTCAAATCTGCGCAATGGCCAGCGTCATCATCGCGGCCGCCCTCCTCTACTGGATCGGCTACCGAGGAGGCTTGGCCGATGGCCGCCTCGAAGGTCGAGAAGAAGGGGTGAACACTCAGCAAGCCGCGAACGCCGAAATCATCAGCGAACTTGAAGCATCCCTTCAGTTCATACGTTCCGACCATAAGCAGCTGGCCTCACACTGCAAGACACTCAAGGACATGCTCGGAATCGACGGTCACGGAGCCCTATTGGCCATCGCTGACAAGCTGCGAATTGCCGCCCAGACCTTCAGCATCTTTCCGACAGCCAAAGACCAGGTAAAGGAAACACTGAGACTGCGCGAAAAAGCTTTGAGTCTGGCGGCCCAAATCGAGCCAAAAGCGCCGGAGCACGTAGCATGAGCCGACCAATCCCATTGCTACGCCTCACCCCGGAGGCAGCTGGTTCACTCCAGCATCAACACACAAAAACCCTCAACGAATTGCGTGAGTTGACGCGTTTTCGCAAAGAGCTCGATCGGCAGCTGGGCGCGCTGATCGGCAACGATACCCTGCGCAAATTGCACAAAGACACCAAGAACGCGCTCTTGCTGGCCGATCTGACCAAGGAGGCTGCATGAACTGCATCCTGACCCATACCGGCAAGCGCTTCGACTTGTTCGAACCTGACGCCGACATGATCGACCCCAGGGACATCAGCCACTCGCTGGCGCATCTGTGCCGCTTCAACGGCCACACTCGCGAGTTCTACAGCGTGGCCCAGCACAGCTGCATCGTTGCAGAACTGGTACCGGAAGAACACAAGCTCGCCGCCCTGCTGCACGACGCCACCGAAGCCTACCTCGGCGACATGACCCGACCACTCAAACAATGGATACACGCTTATCAGGATTTTGAGGACTGGATCTGGCAACGCGTCTGCATGCGCTTTGAAATTTCCCCCGAACTTCCAGCATGCGTGCACCAGGCCGACATGATCGCTCTCGCCACCGAGCGCCGCGATCTCATGCCAACTGATCCGGCCATCTGGGATTGTCTGATCGGCATCGAACCCATGGCTGAAACCATCCGCCCGTGGTCAGCCACCGAAGCACGGCTCACGTTTCACCAGCGCCTGATGGACCAACTCGCTATCGAACACCGGAGGAAAGCGGCATGAAGATGGAACAGAACACGAGCCAGACATCAACCGCTTTGCTCCGCAACGCCAATGGCGTCGACACTCCAAAAACAGAGAGTCTCTGCTGCGCAGCAGCAGGCATTATTGCTTCTTCCAGCGCCACTGCCGAGGCACTTATACCCCACGAAAAGCTGCGCGGGGCAGCGCTCGCTGATGCAACGCTAAACGCTCAGGAACGCCCGCCCGCGCAGCCTGTCGTGGGGTGTACGCACTCATCGAATATCGTAAACGCCGCCTCTGTGGCGCAGGGCGACCAAGATAATGGATGGACCAGCGCTGAGCAGAACGGCTGTGAAAACTGCGCAATGGAGTTGTCCACCTGTGATTGTATCGAGCCGAAGCCGGTGCACTGGACTGTGAGCCCGAGTGCAGGGAGCAGATCATGACATCGATCTTCACCCCCACCCCGATAGTTACCGCTTGCATTACCCAGTTCGGCCTAGACCTTGCCGGCGAGATCCGCGTCGACCTGTTCGCTGGAGGTGGAGGCGCGACCATGGGCCAAGAAATGGCAACGGGCAAGGCGGTCGACATTGCGATCAATCACAACCCGAAAGCCATCAGCATGCACAAGCGCAACCACCCAGGTGCAGAGCACTACATTACTGACGTGTACGAGGTCTGCCCGCGCAAGGCGACCCGTAACCGCCCAGTCGCACACCTGCACGCCAGCCCCGAATGCACCCACCACAGCCTTGCGGCCGGTGGCCAGGCACGCAGCAGCACTAGCCGCTCACTGTCATGGGTCATCATCAAATGGGCAGGCCAGGTCAGGCCGCGCATGATCACCATGGAAAACGTCTGGCAGATCCTGCAATGGGGCCCGCTCATCGCGAAGCGCTGCAAAGTGACTGGCCGGGTGGTCCGCCGCGATGGCAGCGTGGCCTCCCCGGGCGATCGGGTTCCCGTACAAGATCAGTACCTGGTGCCCGATCCTAAGCGCAAGGGCCAGACTTGGCACCGTTTTGTACAGATCCTCAAGGGCATGGGTTACGACTTAATGCACGGGAAACTCAAGGCTTGTGACTTCGGTGCCGCGACCACCCGCGAACGGCTGTACATGGTCGCTCGATGCGACGGTAAGCCTCTCCGCTGGCCAGAACCGACCCACTTCAAAAACCCAACAAAAGGCCAGAAGGGATGGCGAACCGCCGCCAGTTGCATCGACTGGTCGATACCCTGCCCGAGCATCTTCCTCAGCAAGGAAGAGGGTCGTGCTGCAGGTGTACGCCGTCCGCTGGTGAATAAGACTATGGAGCGCGTTCGCAAAGGCGCGCGCCGCTACGTGGTCGAACACGCAGATCCATTCATCGTCAGCGTCAATCACTCAGGTAATGATCTAGCTCGTTGCCAATCGGTACAGGATCCAACAAAGACCATTACCGGCGCGCACGGCTTCGCTCTGGTAACGCCGCAACTGGCCCCATTCCTCACGGAACACGCCAATGCGACCACCCAGCGCAATATGTCCGCCGACGCACCACTGAGCACCATCTGCGCCCAGGTCAAGGGTGGACACTTCGCCCTGGCCGTTGCCTACATCGCACAACACAACGGCGGCTTCAACGAAACACCGGGGCACCACCCGAATCAACCTTTAACCGCAATTACGACGACAGGCAGCCAGCAGCAGCTGGTGACCGCCCACATGCTCACCCTACGCAAAAACTGCGTGGGCAGTGCAATGGACGATCCGGTCTCAACTGTCTGTGCCGGGGCCGAACACCACGCGCTGATTGAGTACGCACTGGCACCTGAGGCTGAGCAAGGCGCACTGCGCGTAGCAGCGTTCCTGATGGGCTACTACGGCAGCGACAACATCTACGACCTACGCGACCCTGCCGCCACGATCACAACAAGGGACAGGCTGGCTCTAGTCACCGTTCTGATCAAGGGCACACCGTATGTAATCGTGGACATCGGCATGCGCATGCTCACGCCTCGCGAGCTGTACCGCGCCCAAGGCTTTCCCGATAACTACGTCATCGACCACGGGCACGACCGCGTCAAATTCAGCAAGAAGGACCAGGTGCTTATGGTCGGGAACTCTGTATCCCCTTGGCCAATGATGGCACTAATCAACGCTAACGCAGATCGGGACGAAGACGCACTGCTGGAGGTAGCGGCATGAACACGGCATTCATCCTGATGGCGCAATATAATGGCCGTGCCATTATCCCGCTAGACCAAGTGTGCAAGGACTACTTCACACACCTAACCACAGAAATGTTCCAACGCAAGGTATTGGCTGGCCAGATCAAAATCCCGATCACACGACTTGAGCCAAGCCAAAAAAGCGCCAAAGGCATCCACATTACCGACCTTGCGGCTTACCTCGACTTGCAGCGGGAAGCTGCAGTCAAGGAATACCACCAACTCAATGGCTTAAAACGCGCCTCTTAAGCCACTTCATTGATGCGGCGCCCAGCTGTACGGGCGCCTTCAATATCTTGTCATGCCACTCCCAGCCAACGTATCGATCCCCTCTGCCCCGCAGATGGGTATAGCGCCTCAGCGAGTTCCAGTCCCTGTGCCCTGAAACGCTCGCTACACGTGGGATATCCCAGTCCATTTCAAACAAACGGCTAACACCGTCGTGCCTCAAATCGTGGAAGTGCAAGTCTTCAATATTTGTAAACTTGCAGGCTTTCGCCCACGACGTAGAAATAGATTCAGGGCTATATGGGAATATATCGTCGCCAGCCTTGGGCATTGTCTGCAGGATCCGCCACGCCTCATCTGGCAAGTAACACCAAACATCATTGCCGATCTTCTGGCCAGGATTCTTCATATCCCGGACCATCACCCGCTGACCAGCCTCATCTACATCAGCCCAGGCAATGCGCGTGATCTCATCAAGTCGTCGCGTGGAAAAGATCGCGAACCCCACAACCTTGAGCATATTGATGGAACTACGCCGACGCCCCTGCATTTCTTCGTAGTAACCCAGTATCTTTTCCAACTCATCCAACGACGGACGACGATCCCTTTCCCGGCTCTTCATGTTGTAACCGAGCTTACGCAATACCTTGCGTGCGTCACTCATTGAGTGCGGATCAACTTGATACCCCCACGCCGGTCGGGCGATAGATAACACCGCACCAAGATGGGCAAGATCATTGCCTGCAGTCTGTGGCTGCACCCCGCCACCTTCTTTACTCATACGCCAGAGTGCGTAATCAACCAACTGCTGACTGTTCAGGTCAGAATCAACGAGTCTCCCAAAGTCCGTTTCTGCAATGGCATTCAATGTGGCCCGCTTGGTTTTCCCCAGCGGTCGGGCTTTTTCCATCTCATCCAGGTAGCGGGTGATCATGTCCTTGACCGTGACCCCCTTTCGGTTCGCACGCTCAATTGCGCCAGGCTCATCCAACTCCGCACCGCGCTTTCGCGCCCAGGCTTGAGCAGCCTGTTTTCGGGCGAAGGTCTGACTCTCTTGGTAGACTTGCACTCCGTCGCGCTTGATGCGGATCTGAGCCGTGTAGCTCACAGTCCCATCCGCCAGTTTTCTTGCCCTGATAGTCGCCATATCGAAAGTGGTACGCGTCAGTTTTGAAGTGGTACATCGTACCACCCACATTCAAAAAACGCCCGAAAACGCCCTAAAACACGCTGAAAACACGTAGAGCAAAATGGTACAGAACACCCACTCCAGACCAGTAAATCCAAGCCCTGCGCTATCTCGGCGGTTTAGTGTTGCGCCCATGATGGATTGGACTGACCGCCACTGCCGTTTTTTCCTGCGCCTATTGTCGAAAAACGCCCTGCTCTACACCGAAATGGTCACCACCGGCGCCCTGCTCAACGGCGACCACGAGCGCTTCCTGCGTCACAACGAAGCCGAACACCCGCTCGCCCTGCAACTCGGCGGCAGTGTCCCGCTGGATCTGGCCGCGTGTGCGCGGATGGCGCAGGAGCATGGTTACGACGAAGTGAACCTGAATGTCGGCTGCCCGAGTGATCGGGTGCAGAACAATATGATCGGCGCGTGCCTGATGGGGCATCCGCAGTTGGTGGCCGATTGTGTGAAGGCGATGCGTGATGCGGTGTCGATTCCGGTGACGGTCAAGCATCGAATCGGGATCAACGGGCGAGACAGTTACGAAGAGCTGTGTGATTTCGTCGGTACGGTGCGGGATGCCGGCTGCACCAGTTTTACCGTGCACGCGCGGATCGCGATTCTGGAGGGGTTGTCGCCGAAGGAGAACCGTGACATTCCACCTCTGCGTTATGACGTGGCGGCGCAGTTGAAGGCGGATTTTCCGGAGCTGGAGATTATCCTGAACGGCGGGATCAAGACGCTGGAGGCCTGCCACGAGCATTTGCAGACGTTCGACGGCGTCATGCTGGGCCGTGAGGCGTATCACAACCCTTATGTGATGGCCGAGGTGGATCAGCAGCTGTTCGGCAGCTCGGCGCCGGTGATCAGCCGGGCTGAGGCGCTGGCGCAGTTGCGTCCTTATATAGCGGCGCACATCGCTGCAGGTGGTTCGATGCACCACATCACCCGGCATGTACTCGGGCTGGGCACCGGGTTCCCGGGGGCGCGCAAGTTTCGGCAGTTACTGTCGGTGGATATTCACAAGGCCAAAGAGCCTTTGGCGTTGCTGGATCAAGCGGCGGAGCTGCTTGAGGGGCGTTAAAGGTTAGCCGCCTCCCTGCGACCAGGCTGCATGTCCTGCATGCCTGGTGCAAGTGTCAGTGCGCTGCAGCCCCGGTCCAGTCAACCCAGCCGAATACCCACGTTGCCAGAATCAGCAAACCGAATCCGATCCGGTACCAGGCGAACACGGCGTAACTGTGGGCGGCGATAAACTTGAGCAAACCACGCACGGCGATCATGGCGAAAAAGAACGCCGTCACGAAACCCAGCGCAAACACCGGCAAGTCACTGGCCAGGAACAGATCCCGATACTTATAGCCTGAATACACGGCGGCACCGACCATGGTCGGCATCGCCAGAAAGAACGAAAACTCCGTGGCAGCCTTACGCGACAGACCAAACAGTAACCCACCGATAATGGTCGACCCAGAGCGCGAAGTGCCCGGAATCATCGCCAGGCATTGCACGAAACCGACCTTGAGGGCGTCAGTCCAGCGCATGTCGTCAACATGGTCGACAGACACCACATGTTCGCGCTGCTCGGCCCACAACATGATGATGCCACCCACCACTAATGCCACTGCAACAGTGATTGGATTAAACAGATACTCATGGATCTTATCGGCGAACAACACCCCCAAGACCACTGCCGGAAGAAAACCGATTAACAGATTCAAGGTGAAACGTTGTGCATTGCGTTGGGTCGGCAAGCCGGTAACGATCTCGAGAATCTTGCGGCGGAACTCCCAGACAACCGCCAGGATCGCGCCCAATTGAATGATGATGTTGAAGGCCATGGCTCGCTCGCCGCCGAAGCCGAGCAAGTCCGCGACGATAATCTGGTGCCCTGTACTTGATATCGGCAAGAACTCCGTCAGACCTTCGACCATCCCTAAAATCAACACTGTTATGGTTGTCCAAAGATCCATCAATCCCCCTCATCGACAAATACCGTTGCGTCGACCTCGCACTAATTCAACGCCAACACGAGAGTAAAGCGCATTAGAGCGATTAATAAAACTCAATGTTATGAAATGTCCATGGCGGGCACCACCAATACCAACGTTATATAACGGTTAATATTGGAGAGTGCCGAGCCAGACAAGAGCAAAAAATCGCACTTGAAACCACAAAACCCTACCGCCTCATGACGCCCAATCAAAAAAAGTCAGGTGGCTGAAACTTTAGCGACATGCGCGGTCATATGGCTGCGAAAATGCGGGGCATTGGACCAATAGATGGCACAATGCCACACCTCATCAACCCACGAGATTGCCATCGATCATGAGGCTCCTCGAACCACCGGCGGGCAAACGATCACGTCAGAATCACCGACAATGTTAAAAAAACGAGACGGCCGTCTGAAAAAACAGTGAAATGTTACCAATTGTCAGTCACAAGCGAGAATTGGTGCTTTAACATTCGAATGCCAGCACCCATCCGAGTCAAAGCATGATGCTTACAGGGAAAATAACGACTACAAGCCACAGCGACGTGACGGAGGAGAAAAGTATTCTCACCATTGGGCGAACCCACACGCTAGCTGAGGGCTTTAGGGAATTAGTCGCAAGCCACGTAGGCCAGGATATTGCCGTTGATGCAATGTGCTATAGCAACTCATTCAAAAGAAACAAGAATTCTAATTCATACCGTGCAATTTTTATCGTTATCGACAGCCCTCAGGCGTTGGTTGAAAGCCTCACCCTGGTAGAAAACATTCGCGCCGATAATCTGGCGTCAATAATTTTCATCGCCATCACCGGTAGAGGCACCTACAACAAGATGAAATACTATCTTGCCGGGGCCGACTACTGTATTAATTGCGACACCTTTGCAGACGAAAATACTGACGCACTGTCCGAGTTTTTTAGCAGTCCAGAATGGCAAAAAAAGCAAAATCTGCTTTTGGACCCCACTCGCATGTGCCTGATTGGCGACTATAAAAAACTGGACGTATCGTTTGCGGAAATGAAGATTCTCGAGGCTTTTTCTCAAACAAAGAACCAAATATTGAGCCATGATGAAATCGCCAGGATCATGGGGCTGAATATAAATTTTTATGACCCAAGAGCCTTGGAAAAGTCGATCAGCCGCCTTCGCGGCAAAATAAAAGACATGTATGGCAGCAACGCCATTCAAAGTATTCGTGGGCATGGATATCGTTTAATCAGGGGTCTGATCTCGACAACCTGATTCTAAATGTAGAAGGGAGTTTCTGTATTATGAACGCAACAGGGAGCGTGCGACTCTACGGTCACGCAGAGCATTACCTGTCTCGACAATTGATTCTCACTCGGGATGACTGCCCGTTTGGCAGCGAGATCAGAATACATTTTGACGACTCCGCTTGCGCGTCCCGCGCGCCAGAGGCGCATCAGATGAGCGGGATCTACAGTGAAGTACTGATGCAAACCAGGCTGATTGCCTTTTCGCTGAAAGATCACAACACCACCAACGGAAATAAATACCTGAGCCGTAGATTTGTTTGCGTAGGGCAGTCAGATCTCGCCAACTCTGCGCTCACGGAAGAGCTGATACAGTCCGGCGCCGCTCTGCGCGAATTTGGCCAGACACTGGTTGTCGCGCTCAATGAGCTCCCCCTGTCGGCAATCAGCTTCGCTGAAAAAAAGAAAATCCTTCACAACGTATATTTGTTGAAAGATCACGGCATAGAAATCGCGCTCGACGACTACAACATCGACGATGAAAGTATCGAAATCTTTACCACCCTGAATTTATTCGACTATATAAAGATCTCCACCGCCTCTCTAGACTTGAGCCTCAAGCTCAGTGGCAACCCAGAGTTATTCAATCGTCTCCACGAACGTATGACCATGCTCACTCACAACACAAAAGTCTCCTTTATAGCGGACAGAGTCGAGCATGCTGCTAGCCATATACTGGCACGTGCACTGCCCTTTGATTACTTTCAAGGGAGTCATTACTCCCCTGCTGACAACCTTTAAACCAAATTCAAGACGTGCAACTAAGGAGAGAGCCATGGATAGCAGCACAAACCTCCCCAGAAAATACTTTGTCGTAGTGACTCACAACCCCGCACTGCAACTGGAGCTTGAGGCATTACTGTCCAGCAAGCGATACAACAGTTACGGCACGTCACAGGCAAAAATGTTTTTTGAAGGCGTTGCCCCGCCAGCTTCTGCCCCCAAGCTTATGGAAATTATTTCCCCGCAAATGGCCAGAATGCTTCCGCCGGTGATCAAGCACGATACCCAGCGCATCCTTTCAACGTTCAAGTCCGAATGGCAAACCGCCCTAACCGTAACAAAGTTTACGCACTTCACATCAACCGCAGACAGCGCCAGGGATGACGCCAGGGAATTCGTTTCCCAGCCAGCCAAACCGCACACTCCAGCGGCTGAAACCTGGAGACTGAGCGACAGCAGTGGCGCGCTGATCAAGGATGACGTGGAAATTGTCTTGACTGGCCTGGAGGCCGCGCTGCTTAAAAAAATGCTGCACCATGAAGATCGCGTGGTCAGCAAGGACGACCTTATCCTCAGCATCGGTAGAGAACCTGAACATTATCGGGGTCTCGAAATGTGCCTGAGTCGACTACAGGAAAAATTTAAAAACGCCAGTAATGGCGAACGCCTTTTTCGTGCAGTGAGGAACCGTGGGTACTGCGTGATACAAAAAATCGTACGCGTAAAAATCTAGCCTGAGAAATTCAGATTTTCGCCTCGGCAGTGCAATACAACAATAATAAAGCACGCCAATTTATCTACCCCCGCATCTCCCTCCCCCCCTCTATAAAGTCGCGTTAAAAAAGTTGAAGCCAGACTATTTCTAACGCCTTTCTCACCCAGACATATCAACAAGATACACCGCCCGCTCGTTAAAAGTCGTCAGACAGTGCCCGCACTAATAATTTAACCTATGAACTGATGACAGCGCCGCCCGCGTGGCGTTTCGGTCATCAATGCATCGCCATCTAATATGAACAACAACTCTTAGCGCATTAATTTTGGCTCTTGATTGTCGAAACACGAATGGACGTATTTTGGGGATATCGTATGGTTAACAATCTTCGTATCAATCGAAATACCACCCTCAAAGGACTGACCTTCTGGGGACAGTGGGCACTGGGTCAGGGCTTTGTTGTCGCCCTGTTACTTCTATTGGTTTATTACCAGACTGGAACGGTAGAATTCTACTATCGAGTATGCGCAACGCTTACTGTGCTTGCATCGGTTCCGGCCTATACATGGTGCGGCGCCTATGCAAAAAAGGACAATTACCTGGAAGGGTTGACAAGACTACTGATGGGTTGGTCAATGACACTGGCAGCGTTAGCTATTGTCGCCTTTCTCTGTAAGGCCAACGAACTGTTTTCTCGTCAAATCATCCTGATATGGGCTTTCTGCAGCTACATCGGGCAGGCGTTGTTGTACGTCCCGCTGCATGGTTTTTCGAAGTACTACCAACGGACGCTGCAGATTGAGCGTAGAACGCTGATTGTTGGTACTGGCGAGCTGGCCCTGGGCTTGGCTAACAAGCTTCGTGCCCTCGAGCATTTCCCGTTGGTCGGCCTGGTAAGCTCCGACACCACTCTCTTGCAGGAGGCGGGTATGCCACCTGTCGTAGGCCCGCAAGAGGAACTGCTCGAACTGATCAAGACACATGACATCCGACGCCTGTACATCACGCTCCCCCTGAGCGAAGCGGCACAAATCGAAGAAATGTATGTCGACTTGCTGGATGCCAACGTCGATGTGGTCTGGGTCCCGGACTTGAACAGCCTGACGCTGCTCAATCACTCGGTCAGTGATGTGGATGGCATGCCGGCAATCCATTTGATTGAATGCCCGCTGAGCAGCCAACCCACTGCCGCGCTGAGTAAAAGCCTGTTCGATAAAAGCGTGGCGCTCATGGCCATTGTCGCTCTAAGCCCGTTACTGCTGATCATTGGCCTGGTCGTCAAATTCACCTCCCATGGCCCGGTGTTTTTCAAACAGGACCGCCACGGGTGGAACGGGAAGGTCATCAAGGTCTGGAAGTTTCGCTCGATGCGCGTACACGACGATCACGAGGTCAAGCAAGCCAGCCGTAACGACTCGCGGATCACCCCGATCGGGCGCTTTATCCGCCGCACTTCCATCGATGAGTTGCCGCAATTGTTCAACGTCTTGCAGGGCCATATGGCGCTGGTCGGGCCACGCCCTCATGCCGTTGCGCACAATAACTACTACTCCGGCAAGATTCTCGCCTACATGGCGCGCCACCGAATCAAACCGGGGATCACCGGGCTGGCTCAAATCAACGGTTGCCGCGGCGAGACCGACACCATCGACAAGATGCAGAAACGCGTCGAGATCGACCTCAAGTACATCAATAACTGGTCGTTGTGGCTGGATGTGAAAATCCTGGTGAAGACACCGTTCACCCTGCTGTCAAAAGACATTTATTGATGATGCACCTGCAGGCTAACCAAGCGACGCAAGCCATTTGCGCAGTGCGTTAGCCTCGTCACTCGTGGCTGGATCTTCACCAGCCACGCGTGCAACTGCAGCAACAGCGACAGGTTGTTCTGCTGTCGACCTTCGCGGCGATGTTCATCGCCAACTTCTTTTAAATCTCCGCTCGATACCGTACAGCTTGTTGACCCGATTCAGGGCGATATCGGCATGCCCGGACTTACCTTCAGGCAGGCGCAACGGCAGCAGTCGACCGCAAAAAAAGCGTGGGCACGCTCCCCTGTAGGAGCTGGCTTGTCGGGTCGCCGCATCGCAGCGATGGTCGATAACGATAACGCGTGTGAACCGGATAAACGCGGCGTACTTGAGTCCATCGCCGGCAAGCCGGCTCCTACAGTTCCCCGGGAAGTCACTTCATTTTCGACCAGAACGCAGTCTGTAGGAGCTGGCTTGCCAGCGATGGTCGTTAACGATAACGCGAGTGAACCGGATAAATGCGGCGTCCTTGAGTCCATCGCCGGCAAGCCGACTCCTACAGCTCCCCGGGAAGTCACTTCATTTTCAACCAGGACGCGGTCTTGTAGGAGCTGGCTTGCCAGCGAAGGTCGTTAACGATAACGCGAGTAAACCGGATAAATGCGGCGTCCTTGAGTCCATCGC